>CAKKRP010000001.1 GCA_919902765.1 Gammaproteobacteria bacterium
CGCGCACAAGGCCATGCATGTTATACGCTGGCCTTGGACTATGGTCAGCGTCATTACGCCGAATTAGACGCCGCACAGCGTATCTCCGGCGCCATGGGCGCGCAGCAACACAAAGTAGTGCAAGTCGATTTGCGCAGCATAGGCGGTTCGGCGCTGACCGACACCCGCATCGACGTGCCGACGACACCCAGCGCCGGCGGTATACCGATTACCTATGTGCCCGCGCGCAACACCATCATCCTCGCCCTTGCCTTAGGTTGGGCGGAGGTGCTGCAGGCTTGGAATATTTACATCGGCGTCAACGCCGTGGATTATTCCGGCTATCCCGATTGTCGTCCCGAATTTATCGCCGCATTTCAAACGCTGGCCCAACTGGCCACCAAGGCCGGTGTCGAAGGTCAACGGTTCGCGGTGCATGCGCCCTTGGTGCGCATGACCAAGGCCGAAATCATACTGCGCGGCATCGAATTGGGCGTCGATTACAGTACGACCGTGTCCTGTTATAACGCCGATGCGGAAGGACGCGCATGTCGGCAATGCGAGTCATGCCGCTTGCGTGCGCAAGGGTTTAGCGATGCGGGGGTGGCGGATGTCACGCAGTACATATAGTCTTGGCAACGGACTTGAGATTGGGAATAGCCCAATAGGGCGGTGGCAGAAGATATCATTGTCGAGCAACCGCTCTGTTTGGCCGCCAGCGGATTTCGATAGCGACCAGGCGCATGCCGTGTATTACGGGCTTTTTCGATACACTTGATCCGCAGATATTTATACAAGGGATACGCCTTTTTTCCGAAGAATTGACACGCATACGCGATCTAATCGAGAATGGATCGAATAATGATGGAAATTTGCAGGTAATTGAAAGTTTGATTGAACGCTTACCCAACGCCGGCACCTCATATACTACCCCCAATTGTAAAAAACATGATTTATTGTTGGCGTTTGATAACGTTCGCCGGCAGGCCACTAAACTTTATCTGATGGTTGCCGAAAACTTCACAGTGTCTTGGTGTGCGTTCCTGCCCGGCCACAAGAAAATATTTCTCGGTAAACATCACTTATTTAGGATGCTTTGCATGAAAAAGAAAACTATCGCACTAGTGATTGCAGATAATAATGAATCTCTTGATCGCACGGTTAGCGGTATAAAAAGCAATACTATTGAAGTTTACGGCACGATGGATTCAACAGTGTGCGTTGAATATTTTGTGAAGTACCGGCCGAACATCGTATTTTTTTCATTCGATTCCGTGAGCGCTGCCGAGCGGTTGTACCTTATTATGGTGCATGCCGCGATGTCGGCACCGCCATTTTTTTATCAGACTGTGTTGTTGTGTGCGGGTAGAGAGGCGAAGAAAGCCTGCGAATTGTGTTTGAAGAACGTGTTTGACGAGTACGTTATAGATAAGCCGTTGTACGACTACTACCAGATTTTTCTAATCATTCGACGCGCCTTAGAAAGGCATAAGCGCATAGGTCAGTCGGGATCCGCAGGACAGGCCGCCTTGCCGGTCCCCGCCGATACGGTGGAGATACTCAACGGCATACGCGCCGCGATCAACGGCGGAAAAAACTCCGGCTATAGCGCCAAGGCGCAACTCGACTCAGTGAAAAAATCCATCGATGACTTCGTTAGCAAGTTGACGTCGAGTTTTGCCGAGGAAAAGCACAACGGCGTGGTGCGCGCATTAGATGCAGAAAAAATTCAGCAAGCCATCGGCGACATGAAACGCAACCATCTCGACAAGAAAATATCCGATGCCTCAAAGATATTCAACGATCAAATCGATGGCTTGGTTGCGAATATGGAAAAAGGACAGGCGGCCGCCGATGGCGCGCTAAAAAAATTCGCCCAATGGGCGGCGGAAAAGATTTGGTCAGTGCTCGTCGTCGAGGACGATCCCATTTTTCAGGACATCATTCAACGCACGCTTAAGGCGGAAAAATACGAGGTTGCGTGTGCCGCCAGTGGCCCAGAGGTGCTCAGTCTGTTGAATGGTGGGCAACATTTCGATTTTATATTCATGGATTATGAACTTCCCAGTATGAATGGCGCCGACATCATAAAATGGGTACGCGCCTATCCCGCGATGGAAAAAACGCCGGTGGTGATGCTGACCGGTCATTCCGACAAGGCGACCATCAAGCAGGCGGTCGAAGCGGGCGCGGCGGATTTTGTCGTTAAACCCGCCAATAGGACGATCATATTGGAAAAAGTCGCAAAACACCTAGGTTTTAAACCCTCTTCCCCAGCGAAGTAAAGAACAATACTCATACGGCCGGGTGGCTTTGCGCAATTCTATGTATTGCTTTCCAGCGATGCACAAGCACAGGCGGTTACGGCAGCCTTATTTTGCCGTTAATTCTGCATGCCCTTGAATTATGGGGCATAGTAATACTCCTGGGGCGATGCCCTGGAAGGGTATCGAAATGGTCAAGGTGTACAAATCATGGTTGGCGCAATTACGCGCCAGTGTCACGCTGAATCTTTTCAAGCAACGGAGTGTGGCGGTAGCAGTCGTTTTGTGCGTCGCATTGGCAGGGGGCGGTTGGTGGTTTGTCGATAAGATACAAGAGCAATACGGATATTGGTTAGGCACTTCTCTTTCCACAAGCCGCTCAGTGTTGCAACAATCTGTTACCACTTGGTGGGAATATAGAGTCGGTAGATTGGTGGGTTGGGCTCATGAATCCGACGTGCGGGAAGGTAGTCTTGCAACCTTGCGCGCGTATCGAAGCGGCGCGCGCGTGCATCCCGCAGCGGCTTTTAAGGGTGCCGCTGAGCACTTGGATACGTTTACCCGCAACACTGATTTTATCGGTTACGCGTTGCTCGACAAGAATTATCGCACGGTCACCACGAATTCAATCCTTTTTTCTAAGCACGCGGTCTTGGACAAGGAAGTGCGTAAGCTGCTAGAGCACGTGAAAATTGAAGGACAGGGGGGGGCGGTTTATTGGTTTGGCGCCCGTTTGAACGATGGTGATATTTCATTCATAGATATTGATCATGTATTTCTTTTCAGCGCAGTCTTGTTAGATGATAATGCTCAAGTTGAGGGTTATTTGGTTGGTGTGGTCAACCCTGCCATTGTATTGCACAAAATATTTCAGTCCGCCCAATTTGGGCGTACAGGCGAGGCAGTCGCTGTCGATTTGGCGGGGCGTTTAATTTCACCCCCTCGCGGTATTCCATATCGAGAACATTTATTCACGTTTCCAAAATATATTCCACCCAATTTTGCGCAAAAAAATTCCCACACTTCCTCCCAGGCGCGCTCAGTCACACCTCATGCAACGATGTCTTCATCCGAGATTTCCGCTAGCCAGTTGTATGGTTATCCAAGGGGATACCGTAACTATCGCGGAGACCGGGTAGTCGGCGTATGGGGAGGTTTGACACGGGCCAATTTGGCGATTGGCATGGAGGCGGCCACGGATGAAATGTTCAAATCTATATTAAACATGCGTGTGGCAATTGTCGTTGCCGTTGTCGCGCTAATGGTGCTCATCGGTGTGCTGGGTGGTTTGATGGCGAGGGATAGGATTCGGCAAGGTGACGCGATTAAAACAATGGCATTGGCCGAAGAGTCATTGCAAGCGCTTTGGCAACACGCGGATCAGCATGGAACATTCGTTCGGTCCGTCGTAGACTCTTTGCGTGCGGCCATTGCAGTGGTCGATGTCGATGGGCGTGTCGATCTAATCAACGGCGCTTGGCGCCGTCAAGCTGTTCAATGCGGAATATCCGAGGCTGCGCTTGAGCCTATTGGTGCGATATATTTTGAATTATGCACGTTACCGGAGATGTTTTTACCCACTGAGGGCCGTGTTTTCGAGGGTATCCATCAGGTGTTGGCGCGGACCAAGGGTTATTACTGGTCACAGTATCGGCGTCAAATTGCAGGAAAAGAGCGCTGGTTTCTGGTCAATGCGGAGCCGTTTGAAACGCGTGCGGGCGCCGTAATATCGCACTCGGACATCACTGAGCAAAAAAGAGCTGAAATGTCCGTGGAGGCCAGTGAGCGGCGGTTGCGTACAATTATCGAGATGGCCGCAGATGGGATTGTTACGGTTGACGAGCGCGGAATTATCGAATTGTTCAGCCCCGCTGCGGAGCGTATATTCAACTATTCCACGGATGAAATGATCGGTCAGAATATTTCAATACTAGCGCCGAGCGATCATCGTATTCTCCATGATGGATATATCGCCAACTATATGGAGCACGGCGAGAGCGCTATTATCGGTACGGGGCGCGAAGTGCAGGGTCGCCGCAAGAACGGTGAAATATTTCCGCTGGATATCGCGATATCCGCAGTAGAGATAGATAATCGCCGGTATTTTACCGCCATCGTGCGGGATGTTACCGAACGTAAGCGTGCGGAAGCGGATATACATGCAAGCAAGGAATTGGCGGAGAAATATTTAGATATATCCGGGGCCATTATTGTCGGTCTGGATCGCACAGGGGCGGTGATGGTTATAAATCCAGGCGGCTGTGCGCTGATAGGCCGTGTCACCGGCGAAGTGCTTGGAAGAAATTGGTTTGAGCTTGTTATCCCAAAGGAGGAGCGCGGAGATATTGAAGAATATTTCGACGAGGTTGTTTCTGGAGTTGGGGAATCTTTTCCGACGAGTTGGCGTGGTCGAGTGATGTCCGGGGATGGCGATATCTTGACTGTAGCGTGGAATATGTATGTTGACCGCGATGCGTCAGGGACGGTGTTTCAGGTTTTGTTCTCAGGCCAGGATATTACCGACCAGCGCGGGTATGAAGACGCGCTCATTCACGCCAAAAATAATGCGGAACAGGCGAGTCGAGTTAAATCCGATTTTCTTTCAAGCATGAGTCATGAAATACGCACGCCACTCAATGCTATTGTCGGATTTTCCGAAATCCTGGCTAACGACTGTACCCTGAACAAGGATCAAATGGATTCTGTTGGAACGGTATATAAAGCGGCTACTCATTTACTCGCCTTGGTTAACGATATTTTGGATCTCTCGGCGATCGAGGCGGGAAAATTTAATATTGAAGACGAGTCAGTGGATGTGCCACCGCTTATTCGGCAGTGTGTGGAATTGAGCCAAAGTGCAGCACTGAGCCGCGATATCAAGATCATAAATAGAGTTGTGGATGACCCCCATCTGGCTGTTTTCGGCGATAGCCGACGCCTCCATCAAGTGATATTAAATCTAATGTCCAACGCGATCAAGTATAACAGAACCGGAGGCGTGGTTTATCTTGCAACTGCGTGGTCTAGTCGCCGCAACAAGGTGCGAATCGTGGTTACGGACACCGGTACAGGTATTTCGCCGGATAAGTTGCCCCAGTTGTTTCAGAGGTTCAATCGTCTAGGACAAGAAAAAAATACCGTCCTCGGTACCGGAATTGGACTTATTCTTAGCAAGACGTTGGTGGAAACCATGGGTGGGGATATCGGGGTGCGATCACAACCGGGGCGAGGTACGTCTTTTTGGGTTGATTTGCGCGCCGATACTAAAACGCAGCCAAAGTACCTAGAAGCGGTGCCATCGAGTAATGATTACAAATTCAATACCGCAGTAGCCTCGCCAATGATCGCCGATGGCGAGTCTATGGCTGGCAAAAAGGTACTGGTAGTCGAAGATCATATAGCGAATCAGGACCTGTTTCGCGCGCAATTAAATATATTAGGCGTTACCGCTGATTTTGCGTGTAATGGAGCTGAGGGGTATCGGGCTTGGCAAAAGGAATATCATGACATTGTGCTCACCGATATACATATGCCGGAAATGGATGGCGTTGAATTGATAAGGGCGATACGGCTTGCCGAAAAAAGCGTAGGGAAGCGCGCATATATTGTAGTCGTGTCCGCAGATGTATTGAGTGACGAAATCTCGCGTGCGTTTGACGCCGGGTGCGATGCCTCTCTCACTAAGCCGGTCGAACTGGCCAAACTGCGCGAGGCGATAAACAATTTATCTACAGACGGGCCGCCTAGTGACGGAGCGGTCGCCGCTGACGCCACAGCGTCTCCTATCGACCGATCCATACTATGTGGATTTGTCGGTGATGACATGAAAATACAAAACGATATATTGCAAAAATTTTGTGTCCAGGCGGAATTGTCTAATGCCGAGATCGAACGTTGTTACGGCGGCCAGGCGGCGGAAGAATTGCGCGCGGCCGCGCATAAATTTAAGTCCTCGGCGCGTGCGATAGGGGCGACAAATTTGGCCGCTTCTCTCCAAGATTTAGAAAATGCGGCCCGCGCGCGGGATTGGGGCGGCATGGAGGCTATAATGACGGCGTTGCGTGGGGCATATACAGATATCATCACCATGCTGTCCGCAGATCGGCCGGTGTGAGACAGTATTCCTACAATTAGTTTTATCTGCATATTAAGTACTTAAATCACGAAATAATGTCACCTGCACCCCCGCTTATAATAAAATGCGCGCTAGGGTGAGAGGTTAAATGCGGGCGGTGCCGTGCGCATATCCAGATGAGAGGAGTGGTGATTATGTTGTTTCAGACCTTTGCGAGTGCGCAGTCGGTCATGTTGTGGGCGGCGTTTGGTGTTGCGCTGATCATGGGGGCGGTGGCCAATAAAACGAACTTTTGCACCATGGGGGCGATTTCCGACCTCGTGAATATGGGCGACAGCGGGCGATTTCGCGCCTGGGTGTTGGCCATTGCCGTGGCCTTGGCGGGTGTGGCAGTGCTGGAAATGCTGGGCGTGTCCAAGATCGACCAGGCCTTTCCGCCCTATCGTCAGACGCAGTTTTTGTGGGCCGAGCACTTGCTGGGCGGGCTGCTGTTCGGGGTGGGCATGACCTTGGCGTCGGGTTGCGGAAATAAAACCCTGCTGCGCATCGGTGGCGGAAATATCAAATCATTGCTGGTGTTTTTAATCATCGCCGTGATCGCCTATTTTATGGTCAACCCGTTCCCAGGGTCGGATAAGACGCTGATGTCGGTCATGTTCTACGACTGGATACGTCCTCTGGCCATCAATTTGGGCAAGCCGCAAGATTTGGGCAGTTTATTGGGCGGCGATAACGCGCATACGGCGCGCATAGTGATAGGTTTTGGGATGGCGCTCGCGCTATTGGCCGGGGTGTTTCTGGCGGCGGAATTCCGCAAGAGCGGTGAAAATATCCTCGGCGGTGTCGTGATCGGCGCAGGCGTCGTGGCGGCTTGGTATATCACCTCGGCGGTGGCGGTGAGCGGCGATGGTGAGCATTACGGCCTCGGCGATTACGTCAAAAATTGGGACTTTCTAGCCAGTTCGACGGACGGTAAGCCTGCGGATTCGCGGCCCTTATCGCCCCAATCTTACACCTTCATCAATCCCATGGGGCAGACCTTGGGGTACGTGGCCAGCGGGTTTGGTAAAGACGTGTTGACCTTTGGCGTGATGGCGGTGTTTGGCGTCGTACTGGGTTCTTTGTTGTGGTCGTTGATTAGCAGGAGTTTTCGTATCGAGTGGTTTGTGGATTTCAAAGATTTTTTGAATCACTTTATCGGCGCGGTGTTAATGGGTTTCGGCGGCGTGTTGGCGATGGGGTGTACGATAGGTCAGGGTATCACGGGCATTTCGACCTTGGCCTTGGGTGGGTTTTTGACCTTTTTTAGCATCGTCGCGGGCAGCGCGATCACGATGAAGATACAATATCGCCTGATGTAATTCGTCCGGCAAGGCGTCGGGGTCGTCGATAAGCGCGACCCCGATTATCTTTCCGGCGAACAGCGCTTGTTATTTGCCCCAAAAACTGTATTATATGGTGCCCATCGTGGGGCAATTCAAATCGTGGGGCCGTTAGCTCAGTCGGTAGAGCACCGGACTTTTAATCCGTGTGTCGTAGGTTCAAATCCTACACGGCCCACCATCTTCGGCGGATGCGTGTCAGCGAGTCTAGTCGGCTATAGAGACGGATAGACATCAGACGCGCAAGAATGTGTAGATTCTTGGGGTGTAGCCTGCGGGTGTTCTATTTCGCGCCCTTGCGCTTAGTCCCTGCTGGGATGTCATAATTGTCGTTAAACGCTAAATCGTCGCCGATCTGCTCCTTTAGACGGCGTTCTTCCCAGTAGGCTTCTATGCGCCGCAGGCTGTTGTTGGCCCGTTTGCCCTGTTTGGGGTCGGCGGCATCTATGCGCAAATTGGCGTCCTTGTCCCAGCCCTCGGTGTATCCTTCTTCCAACACATTGCCCTCGATATTAGTCTTGACGCCCATCTTAGCGCCTCTCATAACGTAATGAAAAATAACAAAAAATAAAAACCTGGTAGATATCGTGTTGCATGCTATATACTAGCTTTTCGCCGAACTTGACAATAAATAATTTTTATTAAACCAGTATTACGCATAACATAACGCCTCGTCGAGTCATCATACACTATGACAATTTAATTTTTATTTTATTCCCTTAGTGGTTTGGACATTGACAGCGCGCCCATGTTTGAGCAGAATACCCCCCTCTTTTGGGAGGGGTTCCCGAGCGGCCAAAGGGAACAGACTGTAAATCTGTCGGCTCTGCCT
>CAKKRP010000002.1 GCA_919902765.1 Gammaproteobacteria bacterium
TTCACTGCTTTTACCTCTCATCGCAAAGAACCGTCCCACCAACCCCAAACTACCCGCACTATTGTCCTTCAAAGATTCGGTGGTCACACCAGCCGCTGCGGGATCACTAAACGTGGAACTCAGACTAGGTATACCCATGATTACCGCGACATCCAACGGCATGTTGTCTAAGGCAACGCCAACGCTTAGATTGAGATCGCGCGCACTTATTTCCTTTGAAACGGCGGCGGCGGTACCTGTGACACTGCTATTTTTAGTGCCGTAACTATTCCAATTCAAACGCGCCCCGACATGCATACCCGACAACTGCATCCCATACAACACGTCAAATCTATTTTCCAGCGCTGTCGGCAATGCGGTCAGATTTGCGGTCATCGCCACACCTGTATAACCCGTATCCATACCACCGAGCTTGATGGCGCCGGAATAGGTGCGGCCAAGATAGAGACCCAAGGTGCCCGGACCCACCTTGACGTTGGCTCCGCCCATTTCGGTATGGTTGATGTAACCACGACCCGAATATTCACTGATCAGCGCTGGGTTTGCCCAGATATTGAAATCATCCTTGAGTGTAAAATAGTTCGATTGCAATGCCATACTACGCGCATTATTACCCGACGTGCCTATACCATCCACCGCTGCATGCGCCGAAGGCAGGGCCAAGAACACGGCCGCACTCAATACAGCTATCTTAGGTGTAAAAGATTTCATAACTTACCTCCGAGTTGTGATTAACAAGAAAACCTTTTAAATCTGCTGTTGCGCCGCCCCTACCGCCCTGCGCCCGGCCAATAATCCTTCATAAGCATAGATTTTTCAAACTGTTCTAGCAATATATATACCCGTTTTTATTAGGGTTCTAACCATTTACATTTTATTAATGTGCCGATGATACGGGATAATTCGCAACATACAACTGTCTGCAAAACCCACACAGTTGGGCGTCGCGCCCGTTGATCGCCGCCGAACTTGACCGCAGCGCGTAATTAAGGCATAGTATCGGCCCTTTGTTAGGCCTTATTCTATTCAGGAGCACCCCTTGGCTAACACCAAACAAGCGAAAAAGCGCGCCCGTCAGGCGGAAGACCATCGCCAGCACAATGTGACCTTGCGCACCAGCATGCGCACGGCGATGAAAAAGGTACGTAAAGCCGTGGCCGAAGGCAAAAAAACCGACGCCCAGCAAGCCTACCAGGCCGCTGTGCCGTTAGTGGATCGTATGGCCGGTAAAGGCATCGTGCATAAAAACACCGCCGCCCGCTTCAAGTCCCGCGTCAACGCCCGCATCCGCGCGATGGCGTAATGGTTTCCCCATGCCTGCTGCCGTTGGGTGGCGGGTGCCGATCGGCGCGCTACGGCGCGGCCGGTTTCGCCTCCGGATGACCGCGATGGCGAGGGTCCCGTGACACGGAAAAAACGCATGGCGAATAGGGCCGCTGACGCAGAGCCGACGTTTAAATTGCGTTTGTTGCGAATAGCCGTGCGTAGCGCCTCGCTGTTGCTACCAAACCTTACCGCCGGCATCATTTATCGCTTGTGGTTTAAGACCTTCCGCCACGCCACCCCGGCGCGCGAACAAGTCTGGATCGCCCAGGCGACACGCGTGCAGATCGCGCACGGCGCGGGACGTTTAAACGCGTGGCTGTGGGGGGAAACACAATGCCCGCGAGTTCTATTAGTCCACGGATGGAACGGGCGCGGCTCGCAAATGGGCGCGTTTGCGCAACCGCTGTTGGCGGCGGGGTTCGGTGTGGTCGCGCTGGATCTGCCGGGTCATGGCGACTCCAGCGGCAACAGCAGCAATTTATTAATCAGCGCCGACGCCTTGCATGCGGCGCAACGCGCCTGGGGGCCGTTTGTCGCGGTGATCGGCCATTCGTTTGGCGCGGCGGCGAGTGTGTTGGCGATGAGTCAAGATTTCGGGGCGCAAAAAATTATCAGTATCAGCATGCCGCAAAATGTACGCTGGTTGTTGCAAATCTATTGTCAAATGCTCGGCGTAAGCGCGCGCGTGGAACACAAAGTTCAACATAAAATTGAACAGGCACTGGGCGCAGACATCTGGCAGCGCCTAAAAATCGAACGCATCGTTGCTAAATTCAATGCGCCCGGTTTGGTGGTGCATGATCGGCGGGACGACGCCGTTCCATACACGCAGGCCGAACATATCGTACGATCTTGGCGGAGCGCTACATTGCTGGCGACCGATGGCCTAGGGCATTATCGCATCATCCGCGCGCCCGAAGTCATTGCAGCGGCGATTGATTTTATCCGCACTGCTGACTAATGTTGTTGCAAGTAAAGGCACCTGCGTGATGGCGGGACGCCGTGAATACGAGTCCCTGTAGGCTTGACGGCGGCATCCCTGCCGCCGACACCCGCCATCACGCAGGTGCCTTTATTTACGTGTTTTTCGTAGCCGCCACATACGCCCCCACAATCCCCCTCGCGCAGCCCTGATTGGCAAGATTTATCCGCCGAAAATGTTCATAATGCCAAACACTTAGCGCTATACGCTGAACCAATGTGTATAGCGTTTGTCATTATTTATATAGCCAACACTCAAGACTACCCCATAGGGCGACGATTTACCTTTATAACGATGGCCACAGCGAGGACGGGCGATGCCCGAATTGATGGTCGGCACTAGCACTGCGCAATGGCAGGCCTTAGTCAGCGAGGCGGAATCGGCCTGTCGCCGCAGCTTGGGCGAAGAGATGCAAAGTTATTTGGTATTTTTACTAATGCGCTTTGCGCGCCGCACCGAAGTCGCAGCGGGCGTGTTGGCGTTGGAATATCTCAATGGCGTGCTGCTCTCCGGTCGTCAACGCCTGGATCAACTGCAAGAAGTCGGCGATAAATGCCTGTTGTATTCCGGCCTGTTCCCCCATCGCGCCGAACGGCGGCGCGTAAAAATCAGCTATTATGTCGATCTCGGACGTAGCGCATTCTCCCAATTGGCGGCCAATGGTCGCGCGGCCACGCAGTATGCGCTGTATCAAAACGTCGCCGACACCTTCGTACCGATGATGGATGTGTTGCAAGCAATGCGCACCCAAGGCGGCGCGGTGGCCGTGCTCACGCCGTTGCAGGCGCTGGAATTGTGGCAAGACACCGGCAGCGCGCGTGCGTTGGAGGAGTTGCGGCAGACAACCTCCGGCACACCGATACCGCCCGGACGACTGCAACGACACTAAAACACAAAATCATTGCCGCTAGACCGAAAAACCAATTTGGGTGAGAATTTTTTTCGCCAATTCTCCGAAATCCTTGCGCGCAGCCGACACCGCCGATGCATGTCCTCCAATTGCGCCGTCTGCCGCCGTAAGGTGAAAAATTGGTTTGCGTACTTCTTGCGCCATAGGCACTAAACTGCGGTAATTTTTGAGCCGCGCAAGGCAATGGGGATCGGTCGCTAACGTCCCTCCTACATCAGCAACGTCTAAAACACTCTTCCTGTAGGTTGCCGGAATACGTTCCGCCCATTTATTATACGCTTTCGTCGGGCGCGTAAGGCGTTCTACATGCTGTTGTATGACATAACCGACGGGCGTCATGTTACCCAATGGCAGTTCAAAATGAGGCTCGGGCCAATTACTCAGCCGCTTCTTCCAATCGGCTTGCCATTCTCTTAGGGTCGGTCCAAGATTGCGCAATCCTTGCAAAGAATATAGATCAGCGGCCAACGGGATAACGACATGATCCGACCCAATGAGCGCGGATCGATTTATAGCGCCCAGATGCGGGCCGACATCTGCAAGTATGAGTTCCGCGCTGTGTTTGCGTGCGGCGAGTTGCGCTACCTGCCAAAAAGACGTGAGCACTTTAAACGAGCGATACAAGCTATTGGAGCCCAGACTGTTAGGCCACTCTTGAGAAAGAAAATTTTCGAACCGCGCTAAACCCAAATCGCCCGGCACCAGATGCAAGCGTGAATTTATCCGTTTGGTTTGCGGGTCCAAGATATCACCGACTTCAGTTAACGGACGTATACATTGATAAATAGTATCGGCACCAGGCGATTTGCTGTCAATATCCCACAGCATTTCCAATTCTTCCTCAGGAAGAAACGCGGAAGTTAGATTGGCCTGAGGGTCGAGGTCTATGGCCACAATGCGCTTGCCCATTTCCGAAAACATCCACGCCAAATGGTAAACCAGCGACGTTTTTCCCACCCCCCCTTTGTTGTTAAAAAATGTAAGCACGGGAATACTCATGGTGCCTTCCTAATTATCGCGGCGATGAAGTTCTGCTCAATCTGAAACTCAGGCGGGGGATTGCCGTTTTTCTGCAATTCCTGTTTGGCGACTGCGATGCCGGCGCCAAAACGTTGCGCATACCCCAGCACTTTAAAGGCGGCGGCGAGCTGCGGATTGCGGTAGTCGGCGAATCCGGGCTTTCCAAAATTTTGCGCGTTGACACTTCCATAAGGCCCGCCTGGATTAATAATCTCAATCCGATCGCTAAACCAATAAATACGTACTGGCGCATTTGTATTTTCGTAGGTGCGATGCAATACCGCGTTTCGTACAAGTTGTTGGAGCGCAGTGAGTGGATAGGCGCTTGATCTCACCTCGCGCGATTGCGAGGTAAAATCAACACTCGTTGCAAGATGTGCCTTGAGTTTATCTTCTGCACTACGCAACATGACCCCAACCGTTCCATCGATTTCAGCCTCATCGATCACTGGATCTGCCAAACTCGTCCCTTGGATACGTAGAAACTGGATGTAATTGCCTGGTAGCCATGTACGTGGGGATACGCCACAAACGATTAACCCTAGCACAGTTGGAATAGGTTGATCCGCAGCAGCAACCATGCCACAGGATGCCAGCCGTTGCTCGTATGAACGTTCATTTGCCTCAAGAACATCGGGCGCCACCGCATTCGGCAAATATTCGTGCTCGAAAACCGCACGGCTTAAATCTGCTAACGAACACGCCGAGACCGGATGCGCCTCAAAATGCAGATCGCGATAGCGACGCTTTTCATTGAGTATGCGTTCGTCTTGCGCGGATGCGAGGCCTCGACGTGGCCCAATACGTATCCAGATGCGCCCTTCATATCGGACAGGCGGCGCATCTGCGGGCCACACGGAAATGACGGCCATATCCACACCTTTGACCATTCGCTTCTCCACCGTCAATGTCGGTGGTGGCACTGTTTTACCGTCAGTTTTTATGTCACTGAGCGTTTTCAATAATTTATCATCAATTGTAATTGTCGAAGGCGCACCATCATCTTTTGCGCCAATGAAAATAATTCCAGGAAGCTGATGATTAGGAAGATCATTGGCAAAGGCACATACTGCTTGTCGTACTTTTTCCGACGCATCGCCCGCCCAATTCATTTTGCGTTCTGCGCGATCCGACTCGACATCATCCAACAACGCATCCAACTCATTGTCTGTCATCGGTCTCATCTTTCGATCCTTAATGAATTCGGAAGGGGGTATCTACCCACGTTGGTAGCAGCCTTACAACAATCGCAATATCATAGCTGATTCAACATAAAAAGAGTTAGCGGCTACACAAATTAAGGCGCAACCACGATCTACAAACCACTTTGGTTTATGCTAAAATAACTTCCCCTAAGTGATTCCCGGTCGTTAGCCCCCTATGTCCACACCACGCAAGGCCGTCGCCCTGATTTCCGGCGGGCTCGATTCGATGTTGGCCGCCAAGACCCTCTTGGCGCAAGGCGTCCATGTCGAGGGCATCAACTTTTTCACCGGCTTTTGCGTCGAGGGCCACACCCACGCGATCCGCAAAAAAGACCAAGAAAAACCCAAACGCAACAACGCCTTGTGGGTCGCCGAACAAATCGGGATTAAACTCCACATCGTCGATGTGGTGGATGAATACAAAGACGTGTTACTAAACCCCAAACACGGTTACGGTTCCAACATGAACCCCTGCTTGGATTGCAAGGGTTTTATGGTCAAAAAGGCCCACGAATGGATGCTCGCACACGGGTTTGATTTCATCATCACCGGCGAGGTGATCGGTCAACGCCCGATGTCGCAGCGCAAGGACACCATGCCGGTGATCGCGCGCGAATCCGGCGCGTTGGATCGTTTATTACGCCCCTTGTGCGCAAAATTATTACCACCGACCTTGCCCGAACGCGAGGGCTGGGTAGACCGCGAACGCCTGCACGATTTCAGCGGGCGCACGCGCAAACCGCAAATGGCCTTGGCCGAGCAGTTTGGCATCGCCGAATACGCGCAACCGGCGGGCGGTTGTTGCTTTCTGACCGATGTCAGCTATTCTAAAAAACTGGTCGATTTGTGGACGGGTCGCGGTACCCGCGAATATGACTTTGACGACTTGATGTTGCTCAAAGTGGGACGCCACCTGCGTCCGCGCCCACATTTCAAGCTGATAGTGGGCCGCGAAGAGGGCGAAAACCGCTTTATGGAAGGCTATCGTCATCAATTCACGCATTTTCAAACCGTATCCTGCCCCGGCCCCCTGGTGCTCGCCGACGGCGGCGCGCTCAGCGATGACGACCTGCACCTCGCCGCAGGCCTGGCCGCGCGTTTCTCGCAAGGCCGCGACGCCGCGCAAGTCGATGTGCAGGTGACGGATAAAACCGGCGTTTCGCGCACGCTGACCGTGGCCCCGCTGAGCGCCGGACAAATCCCTGCGGAATGGTATGTATGAGCCATCATCAGCTCGACGCGCGCCGCTTGCTGTGCCCGATGCCCGTCATCCGCACCCAAAACAAGGTGCAAGGCCTGGCCCCCGGCGACACGCTGGAGGTGATCTGCACCGACCCCGGCGCGCATCACGATATCCCCGCCTGGTGTCGCATTCATGGGCATCATGTCTTAGAATCACGCCAGCAAGGTCACGAATGGATTATTACCGTGCAGGTGGGAGCAAGTGCAAACTAGCCCGAACGACAGCATAGGCCCGGATGGCATCAATCACGCGTTGCGTTATCGTGAGACACGCCGCATCACCGTCATCGGCGGCGTCACCAACGTCATCCTGACCGTCGCCAAGCTGGTTGGCGGGGTGGCCGGTCACTCCCAATCCTTGGTCGCCGACGGCATCCACTCGCTGACCGATCTAGTCGGCGATTTTGTCGTGTTGTGGGCCGCCCGCCACACCCATCGCGCCGCCGATGAAGATCACCCCTACGGCCATGGCCGCATCGAGACCGTCGCCACCGTGGCCCTGAGCCTGTTGTTGCTGGCCATCGGCGTGGGCATTTTTATCGACGCCGGGAGTCGTCTGTTCAACCCCGAGGCCTTGCTCGAACCCGATGCGTTGACGTTGCTTATCGCGGTGACGGCGGTGGGCATGAAAGAGGCGATGTATTTTTACACCTTGCGCGTCGCGCGCGCGCTCAAATCACCGATGTTGCACGCCAACGCCTGGCACCATCGCAGCGATTCGATTTCATCGGTGGTGGTCATCATCGGCGTCGGCGGCACCTTGGCCGGTCTGGAATACTTAGACGCCATCGCCGCCGTTGGCGTGGCCTTGATGATCGCCAAGGCCGGTGGTGAATTCGGCTGGAAGGCCCTGCAGGAACTCACCGACACCGCGCTCGCGCCCGAGCGCATCGACCACATCCAAAAGGTCATCGGCGGCATCAGCGGCGTCAAGCGGGCCCATCACCTGCGCACCCGCACGCTGGCGGGCAGCGCCTTCGTCGATGTCCATATCCAAGTCGGGGCGCGGCTGTCGGTGTCCGAGGGCCACCAGATCGCCGAAGCGGTGCGTAAACAACTGGTACGAGACATCGACGAGGTCTGCGATGTGGTCGTGCATATCGACGCCGAAGACGACGAAAACGAGGCCCCCTGCGATAATTTGCCGCTACGCGACGAGATTTCGAGCCGTTTGCAAGCCTGTTGGGCCGGTTTACAGGGGGCGGATTGCATAAAACACACGACGTTGCATTATTTGGGTGGTAAAATTCACATCGACGTGGTACTCCCCCTCGAAGTCGCCGCCACGCCGCAAGAGGCGCGCACTCTTATTGTGCAATATGCGCAACGCGTCAGTGGCGAGCCCGATGTCGGGCGGGTAGGGGTCAGTTTTGGGTAGTAGGGACGCAGGGGCGGTATCCCCCCTTACGAAGCACTAAAATAGGGCGCTACGCAAGTCTAATGCACTATATTAGTGCTAATAGATGGGTGCGTGCTACCTAAAACGTCAGTAACGTCCTGATTGGTAACAAAAAACCACATCGGGCATGGTTACTGCCTAGTAGGCACCGAATCAAGTTTTGGTGACTCGCCGACTGCGGGTCTAACTTTTGGAGGAAAGAGAAATGTCCGTGCAAGACGTGTTAAAAAAGATGAAGGACGGCAACGTCAAGTTTGTCGACCTTAGATTTACCGACACCCGTGGCAAAGAGCAACATGTGACCTTCCCGTCACACGCCGTGGACGAAGACACCTTCCGTGAAGGCAAGATGTTCGACGGTTCGTCGATTTCCGGCTGGAAGGGCATCAATGAATCCGACATGGTGTTGATGCCGGACGCCACCACCGCCGTGATGGACCCGTTCTCCGAAGAATCCACCATCATCGTGCGTTGCGACATCTTAGAGCCCAACACCATGCAGGGTTACGAGCGCGACCCGCGTTCCGTCGCCAAGCGCGCCGAGGCCTATCTGAAGTCCACCGGCATCGCCGACACCGTGTTCGTCGGTCCCGAGCCAGAATTTTTCATCTTCGACGACATCCGTTGGGGCTCCGACATGAGCGGCAGCTTCGTCAAGATCGACTCGCAAGAGGCCTCCTGGAACACCGAAAAGGTCTATGCCAACGGCAATATGGGCCATCGTCCGGGCGTCAAGGGCGGTTATTTCCCCGTGCCACCGGTTGATTCCTTGCACGACATCCGTTCCGCGATGTGTATGGTCATGGAAGAAATGGGCCTGACCATCGAAGTGCATCACCACGAAGTGGCGAATGCCGGTCAATGCGAAATCGGCGTCAAGTTCAATTCCTTGGTCAAAAAGGCCGACGAAGTGCAGATCTTGAAATACGTGGTGCATAACGTCGCCCACTCGTATGGCAAGACCGCCACCTTCATGCCCAAGCCCATGGTCGGTGACAACGGTTCCGGCATGCACTGCCACCAATCCTTGGCCAAGGGCGGTCAAAACCTGTTCGCCGGCAACGGCTACGCCGGTTTGTCCGACATCGCGCTGTACTACATCGGCGGCATCATCAAACACGCCAAGGCGATCAACGCGATCACCAACCCCGGCACCAACAGCTACAAGCGTTTGGTCCCCGGCTTCGAAGCCCCGGTCATGTTGGCCTACTCGGCGCGCCACCGTTCCGCATCGATCCGCATTCCGTTCGTGGCCAACCCCAAAGGCCGCCGCATCGAAGTGCGCTTCCCCGATCCGACCGCCAACCCCTACTTGGCCTTCTCGGCCTTGTTGATGGCCGGTCTGGACGGCATTCAAAACAAGATTCATCCGGGCGAAGCCATGGATAAGAACTTGTACGACCTGCCGCCGGAAGAAGCGAAAGACATCCCGCAAGTGTGCAGCTCGTTGGACATGGCGTTAGAAGCCCTGGACAAAGACCGCGCGTTCTTGACCGCCGGTGGCGTGTTCACCAACGACATGTTGGACGCCTACGTCGACCTCAAGATGGAAGAAGTCACGCGTTTCCGCATGACCACGCATCCGGTGGAGTTTGATATGTATTACAGCTTGTAATTTTTGGGCTGAAAGTGCAGAAGGAAAAACGCCCCGCGAGGGGCGTTTTTTTTGGTATATCCAATTATCGCATCTATTTCCGATAGGGTGATTGGTTTCGAGTAACCCACCTGTTATAGATTAGCGCAAATCCCCAAATATGGGCTATCATGGTAAATATGAGTCCAACCGTATTTCGTGAAAAAGGCTATCGTTTTTTCTTTTTCTCCCGCGAGGAGTCGCGGATGCATGTCCACGTGTATTGTGGCGATGGGGAGGCCAAGTATTGGTTGGCGCCTGACATCGAGTTGGCAAATAATTTTCGTTTGTCTCGTAGCCAGCTTAAAGAAATCGAACATATTATTGAGGTGCATTACGATGAGCTTAAAAGCGCGTGGCACACACATTTCCCCGGTTGAAGTAACCCACATATCGAGCCATGGCGTTTGGTTGCTTGTACGTGGTCAAGAAATGTTTATGTCCTATGAGAAATTTCCTTGGTTCCGGGATGCGACCGTAGGAAAAATATTGAATGTGGAAGAACCTTCGCCAGGACACTATTACTGGCCAGACCTCGATGTCGATTTAACCGACGAAATTATTTCCCATCCTGAACGATTTCCGCTGCAAGCGAAATAATATCGAATAAAAAATAATCGCGTGATGATTTTTAAGATAGTGTCGATGGCTTTCAATTCGGATTGTTTTGGGCAAGGGGTGAACTCCGCAAAGCTAAAAGTTCGTAACAATACGAGACTGAACACTACCTTTTTTCACGCCCCTTTTAGTGAGCGGTGAAAAATGATACGAGATATCATTGGTGCCGTTTCGTAGGCAATCAATATGGACGATGGTATCACTCATTTTATGCATCCGGCGCAATAGAGATTGCGCCCTACGCTTGCTTTACGTAATGCACACTAGGAAACAAAGGAGTTTCAATGCCACATACGCTGCTGATGAAGCAAACGTAGCGTGCGCTAGGCGCACGTGTTTTTCTTATTCATTTGCATCATCATTATACAATTCGTGCGCACAGCGCACGCTACGTTTACTGCTGCGGGCATTGGGGTCGGGCCTTACATTTTACATCAACGAACTTAAGGCGAAATAACCACTTGGCCTACCATGTTGCGCTGCACAAAACCTTATGCGCTATTTTTTGGGGGGATTACCATAGACCTCAAGATGGAAGAAGTCACGCGTTTCCGCATGACCACGCATCCGGTCGAGTTTGATATGTATTACAGCTTGTAATTTTTGGGCTGAAAGTGAAGAAGGAAAAACGCCCCGTGAGGGGGCTTTTTTTTTGGCTTTAGCTTGCGAACATTCATTGGTGAGTCTATGGTTTATTTGGGGCCAGAGATATCGTGGAAATTTAACGCATCTTTTGCTTGACGCTAGCATGCATTTAATCAACTCAAATTATTTTCACTGTATGGTTGATCTTTTTATCTATATACGCCCTATCCCTATGGAGACGATATGAAAGGACTCAAATTACTTACTACTATATTAGCGGTTACTACATTTACGGTAGCGTTGGACGGCTTCTGCGCCGACCCGGTTCTAATGGCAACCCCAGAGGACAATGACGATTGGACGGGAGATCACATACAAATACTTGGCACATTGAGTAACCTTGCTGAGGTGAGTAACCCGGGTAACGTTAATAAAACTGCACCGGCATTTATACGCCTTGACGTCTCCAGCGATGACGGCACAAATTTAATCTTGACGCCGAGGGATCAATTTATAACAGAGAACACAAACGGAAATATGACAATTAAAATAGATCCATCGAAAACGCATAGAATATACAACACTCTTAATTTTTCACAACCATTTGGTAAGGTAGACGTTAAAGTTCCAGTAAACGATCTCGTTAAAGTCTATTTTCCTTACAAAGTAAGCAAAAAGGCTCTACAAGACGGCCCATTTGTAAAATATGGTTGGTCTTACGGAGGTTTATTGGTTCCATTTAAGTATCAAATCGGGCCGAAAGAAATTTCCACTTCAAATTCAATACAGACCTACATCCAATATAAGCGGCAGTCTAACGGGCTAGCAGAAGGGCCCTTCATTTCGGGCGGAATATCCACTGCAGACGTTCCTAAAGCAGCAGGAAATCCTGATGGCAAATTAGGTATCGCAATAGGCGCGGGTTGGATCTTCGAAATTATAAAAGGAGGTGGGTTCCAATGGGCGATTATGGTAGGGCAAGATAGGTTTGGAAAATCATCCGGCTATACTTTTGAGGGTGAAACATGGATCGCATTTTCACTTGGCTATAAGGCAAGTAATCAAACTAAATCAAAAGTTGAATCTGGGCCTGTAAAGGCTCAAATATAAATAAACTTCAAGGTAACGAGGAACAGTATTGAGCTGTGCTTTATAAAACAGCAACAATGGCTTCTAGACTTACATTTGACATCGGCATACTGGGACGCCTGACTGTTGATCGCTCAACTATTAAACTATTTTCGCAAGGAATATTTAAATTCATACGGAGATTGAACCATGAGACATATGTTTGGAATTCTGTCGATTTTCTTACCACTAACCTTATCAAGCTGCGCATCGTATAGAGCAATCGGGATTAATTATTTTTTTTTAGACAAAAACGGAGATATAGAGGATCCTCAGGGATCGCGCAGGAATTTCGCAACAAACGCACAGATAGCTTTAGCAAAGGAAAACGAGCCAACTTTTTTCAAAAATATATTGGATACAACAGATGATACAATAATGATATTTTTGCATGGAGGCCTGAATACAAGAACAGATGCCATTGATAGAGCGAAGAACATGTCTGCATTATTGGAAACTATAAATAATAACCGAAAAATGAAAATTCACCCCGTGTTTATTAATTGGAGATCTGGCCCATTTATATCGTATAGCGATCACCTATTTCACCATCGGAGAGGTAATCAATGGGGAGCGGCCGGATATCTATATAGTGGACCCCGAAAACTAGACAATAGTATAAGCTATAGACCAAGACGAGGGGAAAGTGGCGATGAGCGAGAAAGGCAAACGCAAGGACGCTGCGTCAACCGCAAGCGCGTGCAACGGCTGATGCGACTGTTGGGA
>CAKKRP010000003.1 GCA_919902765.1 Gammaproteobacteria bacterium
CATGTTTTCCGGCGATATGCACCAAACACGCGCCGAATTCACCGTCTATTCTGCGGCGGGCCGCAGCCAGTTTCGCTTGGAACATGAACGCAATAATCGCAACGATACGCCGCAACGTAGTTATTCGCCGGTGCGCAAGACCCTGCGCGCGGCGCACGAAATCGGCTTGCTGCCACGCTTGCGGTTGGCGGGTGCCGTTAGCAGACGCACCAGCGATTATCCCAACGTCGGTACCAATCAAGAAGGCCACCAAGACACACGCTCATCTATCGGTTTTGAATTGCGTTGGCAACACCGCAAAAACCTCGCGCTATCCACCGTCTACGATTATATCTACAACCACTCCGTGGCCGGCCTCCCCAACGTCGCCGCCAATTATCGTTACCAGCGGTATACGCTGGGCGTAATGGCGCTTTATTCGTTTTAACGACCTGTCAAATACACATTGTAAGTCCACGACTTATGGCGTAATCCATGCACGCCGTAGGCCTCGCGGCCATATGCTTTACGCGTAATTCTTTAGTAATTCGCTTTGGAATTTTCATTTCATAGACCCGCACGCCTGCTTTGGTTACGCTTGACAAACAGGGGCTATGGCGGATAAATTATAAAGATGTATTGTTAATACATCTTTCCAGGGAGGCATAGTGTTGTTACATCTAAACAAAGGCGTATCGCGCGCCTACATGGCATTGGTGTGTGTGGCGGCGGTATATTTACCAAGCGATGCACTGGCGGAAAACCGTGAATTTGCGCTGACGGTTGAGGAAGTGATCATCAAGGTCGCAGCCGATTTGGATTACAAAGTATTCGCCTTCAACGGGCAAGTGCCGGGGCCGTTATTACATGTCAAACAAGGCGACGATCTCACGATACATGTCACCAATAACACCACGCTGCCGCACACCGTACACTGGCACGGCACGCCCATGCGCGACAATTGGCGCAATGACGGCGTACCGGGCGTCACCCAAGAAAATATCGCGCCGGGCGACACCTACACCTACAAATTCAAGGCTGAAAAGGCCGGCAGCCTGTGGTATCACTGCCATGTCAACGTCAATGAACACGTCGGGATACGCGGCATGTGGGGCCCGATGATTATCGATCCCAAAGCGCCTACGGCACTCGAAAAAACCGTCACCAAAGACGTGATCATGATGTTATCGACCTGGGAAAGCGGTAGCGCCAATGCCTATGGCGCGGGAGGTTTATTTGGTGAACAAGAAGATTATTTTTCCGTCAACGCGAAATCGTTTCCGAGTTCGCAACCGATACGCGTAAAAAAAGGCGATGTCGTGCGCCTACGCTTTTTTGGCGCGGGCGATGGCATACACGCCATGCATCCGCACGGTCACGATATGTTGGTCACGCATAAAGATGGCGCTCCGTTGCCTGCGCCCTACGAAGTCGATACCTTATTGATCGGCCCCGGCGAGCGTTATGACGCGATAGTCAAAATGGACAATCCCGGCCTGTTTATTATGCACGACCACGTAGACAAACATGTCACCGCCAAAGGCAAATATCCTGGCGGCCCGATTACCGTATTCGAGTACGATGGCATAGAAAAACCGCCGTTTTATGTATGGAAGGATAAGGACGCCAGTTTTGATCCCGATTTTTATTACAGCGCGGCGATGAAAAAGGGCCACGGATTGTTCGAGAATCCGGCCTTTGCAGGCGTCTCCGCTAGCAATAATCGGCGGAGAAAATGATCATGCGTCTACCGCTATGGTGTTTTCTTAGCGTTTTTTATAGCGTGGCGGCACACGCTGCGGACGGCGATGCACTTTTGCAATCCGAGTGTGCGGCTTGCCATAATCTGACCGGCCCTGCCGCCGCTACAGTGGCGGAGCTGCGCACACGCAAGGCCCCGGATTTATTCTACGCGGGCAATAAATTTCGGCGCGAGTGGCTGGTGCGTTGGTTACAGCAGCCGACACGCGTGCGCCCGGCCGGATTTTTATTCCTTAATCATATTAAACCAGGCGCTAAAAGCGACGTTGTAGACGCGGCGAGTTTGCCTACGCATCCCGCACTCGACACCGCGCGCGCCACTGCGGCGGCCGATGCTTTGATGAATTTGCGACCCCACGACGCATTGATCGCCAAAGAAAAATTGGCAGCGGGAACGCTGTCGCGCGCCATGGGCGAGATGGTGTTCGATAAATTCAGCGGCTGTCTGGCCTGTCATCTGATCGAACCGGAATACGGCGGGGTCAGCGGTCCGGAACTATATAGCGCAGGTACGCGCCTGCAAGCCGAATACATCGCCAGTATCGTGCGTACACCGCAAGCGTGGCAACCGAAAACGTGGATGCCCGACAAACACATCTCTGACGCCAATATCGTCAAGATCGTGCGCTATTTAGATACGCTGAGCAAGGAAAACAAACATGAATAAGCTCAAAATTCGTCTAAAAAAGGCTGATTTTTATGTTTTTTCAGGGTGCGAGCGGATGATTATCGGCCTAAAAATAGCCGTTTTTTCGCTATTCTTTGCGCCCGGCGCATTGTTCGCCAGCGATACCGCCGCTGATAATTACGCGCTGTATTGCGTGCAGTGTCATGGCCTGCGCGGCGATGGCAAGGGCATCAATATACGCGACATGTCGGTGCAACCGCGCGACCACACGGATGCCAAGGCGATGTCCGGGCGGAGTGATGCGGAAATTTTCAAGGCGATCAAAGAAGGCGGTTTGGCCATCGATAAATCGGTGCAAATGCCGCCCTGGGCCGAGGTGTTGAGCGACGCCGAGATCACCGGACTCGTGTCTTATTTACGCACCTTGTGCAAGTGTTCCAACGGCGCAGGTAAATGATTTTTCAACCCACAGTGAGGAAGGCCAGTATGAAGCAAAAACGTATACCGCTGCTAAGCGGTTTGATGATCGGCGCAAGCATGGTTTGCGGCGCAAGCGCGTACGCCAAAACCGTCGAGGTGAGCATGAAGGCGGTGGAATCGCAACTAGCAATCGACAACAAAGGGACACTCTACGCGGCATGGACGTTTGACGGCGCAATGCCCGGCAGCCTCGTGCGCGTCACCGAGGGCGACACCGTTGATTTCACGTTGACTAACCCGGCGGAGAACAAAAATTCGCATTCTATGGATTTTCACGCCGCCGAGGTCGATGTATTAACCGAATTCGCGCCAGTGAAGCCCGGTGAATCCAAACACTTTAAATTCGTGGCCAAACGCAGCGGCGTGTATATGTACCATTGCGGGGCCAGCCCGATGGTGCAGCATATCGCACGCGGCATGTACGGTTTGATCATCGTAGACCCCAAGGAAGGTTATACCAAAAACTTCCCCAAACCGGATCGTGAATATGTCATCGCCCAACAACAATATTTCCCCGACGCGGAAAATTATGCCGCGATGTTGGATAACCAAGGTTGGACGAACGCGCTGATCAATGGCAAGGTCTTCCACTACGACCCGGTGCATGATCCTAAGGCCACGCAAGCCCTGGTCGCCAAACCCGGCGAACGCGTGCGCATTTATTTCGTCAACGCCAACGTGAATCTACCGGTCGCCTTGCACCCCATCGCCGGTATCTGGGATCGCATTTACATCAACGGCAATCCCAAAAATGAATTGCGTGATATCGCCACCTATAGCGTCGCGGTGTCCGAGGCAGTGATTGCGGATATCGTGGCCCCTGCCGATCATCCGACCAACAACGCCATCGTCGATCATGCGATGTCGGCGGCGTTGCGCGGCGCGATCACAGTGTTGATGTTTACGCCGGACGCCGACCCCAAAATGGGCAAGGGCGACAAAATTATCCTGCGTTAAGCATCGGCTAAGCCTCCATTCATTTTTGATTCACAGGCAATTGCTAGCGTGAATTACGAATGAGTTCAGTAGCTTATAATAAGCAGGGGAAGTCCAAACTAAGGCCTGCCCCTGCTTATTTTTAGCCCTACGCTACTCCCCAATGAGTTACAGACCTTATGACGACGTATACAACACTCCAACACCAAGCGCGACGTCCCATTATTGTATTGACCGTTTGCTGGGCGCTGATGCCTGCCACAGGGGGCGCTGCAGACGCCGCGATGCCACGCCACGGCAATCATCGCGATCTAGCCGCCCCGGCGAACATGGCGCAATCAGCGGCCTATATCTGTCCTATGCATCCGCATATCCATCAAGATCACCCCGGTAGCTGCCCGGTGTGTGGCATGTCCTTAGTCGCTAGCAGGCCTGCGCAAGGGGTACATATTAGCGCAGTGACCCAACAAAAACTTGGGGTACGTCTGACGCCGGCGGTCAAAAAACGCCTGGCACAACCGGTACACACCTTTGGTACGGTAGGCGTCGATGAATCACGCTTGACGAATGTAGCGACAAAATACGACGGTTGGATACAAAAACTGGCTGTCGATGCCGTGGGCGTACAGGTGCGCGCCGGGCAATTATTATACGCAATCTATTCTCCCGATCTGATACAACGCCAACGTGAACATCTCAAGCTTATAGATCGCCGGACTCAATTATTAAAATTGATTCCCAGTTCCGGCACGCAAGAAAACGAACTGGTATTGAATTTATTGGCCGAATACAACAAGTCGCGCTTGCGTTTTATCTACGAAGGTTGGAGCGCGCAAACTATCAGCGAGATGGAGGACCGGCGTCAAATCATGGAAAGCGTGCCTATCTACGCGACGCGCGCCGGCACGGTGTTGCAAATCGGGGCCCGTGAGGGCAGTTTTGTGACCGCCAATACCAATATTCTTTCCATGTCCGATTTATCGCGCGTGTGGATAGACATCGCGCTGTATGAAGACCAATTGCGCTGGGTGCGCGACGGCGATAAGGTCACGGTCGCGACCGGCGATATCGACCATCCCGAATTGACCGGCAAACTAACCATCGCCAGCCTCTTGGTAGATCCCGCGTCACGCACCTCGCGCGGCCGCTTGAGCATTGCCAACCCGCAACAACGCTTACGTCCGGGCGCTTATGTCGATATCACCGTACAGGTTGGCGCGCGCACTACACTAGCCGTGCCCAAGACCGCGATATTGCGTGGCGGTAAGGGCAATTTCGTCATGCGCCATACCGGTGACGGCCACTACACACCGACTGCGGTGCATACCGGCATTGAATCCACCTTTTGGGTAGAAATCAAAGCGGGCCTGAACCAGGGCGATGAAGTCGCCGCCAACGGACAATTTTTATTGGCTGCGGAGGCCTCCTTGCAAGACAGTTTAAATCGCATGCAAGCGGGCACACCCGACGCGTCGGACGTGCATACCGCACAAGCGCAATAACAATACGCTATACTTTGACAAACGGCGGCAGAGCGCTTTTGGGATAATCGAGTGTCATGACTGCAACGGGTGAAATCAAAAATCGTCCCCTGTTCTACGCATCGATAATAACCGCATGATCGCGCGCGTGATTGATTTTGCATTGCGGCAACGCATTGCGGTGTTGATATTGGCGATTTGTGTGGCGATCTGGGGGATATATTCGGTCCTGCATACGCCCATTGATGCGATTCCAGACCTCTCCGACACGCAGGTCATCATCAAAACCAGTTACGCGGGACAATCACCGCAAGTGGTGGAAGATCAAGTCACTTACCCCATCAGCACCGCCCTCCTCGCCGTGCCGCGCGCGACGGCGGTACGCGGTTTTTCGATGTTCGGCGAATCATTTGTCTATGTCATTTTCGAAGACGGCGTAGACCCCTACTGGGCGCGTAGCCGCATCTTGGAATCCCTGGCGCAAATCGAAGAACGCCTCCCCGAGGGGGCCGAACCTATATTGGGACCGAACGCGTCCAGCGTCGGTTGGGTGTTTGAATATGCGTTGGTTGATCGTACCCATCAATATTCATTGGATGAATTGCGCGCCCTGCAAGATTTCTTTTTGCGCTACGAATTACAGAGCGTCCCAGGCGTGGCGGAGGTTGCGGCGATAGGTGGCGCGGTCAAACAATTTCAAGTGGAAGTCCATCCCCATCGCTTGGCGGCCAATAATCTCACCTTGGAACAAGTCGCCGAGGCGATACGCAATGCCAATGCGGCGGGTGGCGGCTCGGTCATGGAAATGGGCCACACGGAATATGCGGTGCGCTTCCAAGCCTATCTCAACCGTATCGAAGACTTTCGCAATATCCCGCTAGGACAAAGTAAAGAGGGCTTGCCACTGCGTTTGGCCGATGTTGCATCGGTACAAACCGGCCCGGCGCTACGCCGCGGTGTCGCTGAATTAAACGGTGAAGGCGAAGTCACCGGCGGCGTAGTCATTATGCGTTATCAAGAAAACGCCTTGCGCACACTGGCGGCGGTCAAGGAAAAACTCACGCAATTGCGGGCCGCTCTGCCACCCGGCGTAGAACTGGTCGTGACCTACGACCGCTCCGGAGTGATTACGCGCGCGGTCGCCACATTGCGCGATAAATTGCTCGAGGAAACCTTGGCGGTGACACTGGCCTGCTTGGTGTTTTTGTTTCATTTACGTTCGTCGCTGGTGGCGGTGGTGACGCTGCCGTTAGGCGTACTGGCGGCGTTTATTGTCCTGCATGCACAAGGGCTGAGCGCCAATATCATGTCTTTGGGAGGGATCGCCATCGCGATAGGCACGATGGTCGATGGCGCGATCGTGATGATAGAAAATATGCACAAACATCTGGAACGCGCGGGCGCTGATGTCGATTATTGGCAAGTCGCGCGCACCGCCAGCGTCGAAGTCGGGCCCGCCATTTTCTTTTCGTTGCTGATCATCGCCGTGTCGTTTCTGCCGGTGTTTGCCTTGACCGGACAAGAAGCCAAGTTATTCGGCCCGTTAGCCGCCACCAAAACTTATGCAATGGCCGCTGCTGCGGGGCTGTCAATCACGCTTATTCCGGTATTAATGGCCTATGTGATACGCGGTCGTATCCGCGCGGAAAACCGCCACCCGGTCACGCTATTCTTCCAAAATCTCTACCGGCCGGTGTTGCGTTATGCCTTGACGCATCGTCGCCAAGTGATGGCGCTAGGCGTCGCGTGCATCTTTAGCATGGCGTGGCCGCTCCACCGGCTCGGCAGTGAATTTATGCCTCCCTTGGATGAAGGCGATATCTTGTATATGCCTACGACCCTGCCCGGTATTTCGCTGGACGAGGCCACCCATATTTTGCAACTGACGGATCGTTTGATACGCGAAATGCCTGAAGTGGAACAAGTATTCGGCAAGGCCGGGCGCGCCGACACCGCCACCGACCCCGCGCCGCTCACCATGCTGGAAACGACCATTATTTTAAAACCGCGTGCGCAATGGCCTAACGGCGGCACGTTGGAAGAACTGATTCATCGACTCGATGCGCATGTGCGCTTGCCGGGGCTCACCAACTCTTGGGGTTATCCGATACGCACGCGTATCGACATGTTATCCACCGGGATACGTAGCACCTTGGGACTTAAAATCAGCGGGGCCGATTTTGCGGGCATCGAAAACCTCGCGCGCGCTATCGAGACGATACTCAAACCGCTGCCTGCGACACGCGCGGTCTACGCCGAACGCGCGGCGGGTGGGCATTATATCGATATCGAACTTGATCGTGTACAAGCGGCGCGCTACGGCGTCAGCGCCGCCGATCTGCGGAATGTATTGGAAACCGCTATTGGGGGGCGCGAAATCGCCACTGCAATCGACGGTCGGCAACGCTTTGGAATCAATCTGCGCTATCAACGCAATTTCCGCGATTCGCTGGAGGCCTTGGCGGAAACCCGCATCGCTACCGCCAGTGGTGCGCGCGTCGCGCTCGGTACGTTGGCGCGCATCGCGGTCGTCGATGCAGCCGTGGAAATTAAAAGTGAAAACGGGCGTTTAGTCAGCTATGTCTTTGTCGATGTCGGCGATCGTGATATCGGTGGCTATGTCGCGGCAGCGCAACACGCGCTCGACCGGCAATTGCACGCCACACCTGGATATACCTATACCTGGTCGGGACAATACCAGCACTACGCACGCGCCAAACAACGCCTCGCGCTCATCGCGCCGGTGACGCTGGCGATCGTCGTCGCCCTGCTGATGATGTATTTTCGCAACGTGTTCAAAACAAGTTTGATATTATTGTGCCTACCGCTGGCCTTGGTGGGTGCCGTTTGGTATGTCTACGCATTGGGATACCACCTCTCGGTCGCTGTCGCCATAGGACTGATCGCATTGGCAGGCATCGCCATCGAATTGGGCGTGGTGATGTTGCTGTATATCGACAACGCATGGAATGATCGGCTCGCCAATGGCGCTGTGGCGACGCAAGCAAGCCTGTACGAGGCGATCGAGTACGGAGCCTTGGCGCGTATCCGCCCCAAAATGATGACCATCTCGGTCATCCTCGCAGGCCTGATCCCATTAATGCTAAGCGACGATACAGGCGCAGACGTTATGAAACGTATCGCCGCTCCCTTGGTGGGTGGTATGTTAACGGCGCCGTTATTGTCATTGGTCTTGGTGCCTGTGCTATTTGCCGAATGGCAAGAATGGCGTATGCGGCGCGCGCGCTCATCGCACCCCAAAAAATAAAAAGGCCGTTACCCTCACCGGGTACGGCCTTTTTAAACTACACGGGTCAACAATTAACTATTGTTGTTACCCGTGCCGCCCTGCGAGGGCATGATAGACGAGAAGAACGAGCCTACGCCCGTTGTCGTCGTAGCGCTGGGTTGCGCTTTAGCTGCGGACGCGCGTTTACCACGCTTGCCGGTCTTACGGGTTGCGGCTTTGGCGGTGGTTGTAGTGGTGGCGGTGGTCGCGGTGGTCGCCGCTTTACGCGTCGCCTTGCCAGCACCTTTACCCTTCTTGCCACGTTTCTTTTCAGACTTTTTCACTTTCTTATCGAATGCGCGTTCCCACTTCTTGATGAACGCGGCAATCGCCTTTTTGCGCGCCGACACGCGCTTAGCGGCCAATTTCTTAATCCGCGCCTTCTCCTTGCGCGCGCGCGTTACCTCAGCCTTCTTGGCCTTGGCGGCGCGGCGCTTCACAGCGATCGCCTTTTTGCGTACGGCAGCGGCCTTTTTGGTCGCGGACTTGGCGGACTTAGCGGCTTTACGAGTTGCGCCTTTTTTGGTCGCCCCTTTCTTGGTGGCGGCCTTGCGGGTCGCACCCTTCTTGGTGGCAGCCTTACGGGTTGCAACGCGTTTGGTGGTAGCTTTCTTTGCCATGATCTATATGCTCCTAATCAGTCGTATAAAAACTCACTACAGTCGACATCATAAACAACAAAGCTTTTATGATGCAATTATTGTCGTCACTTATTTAAAATGATTGAGTATTTTTTTCAAAATTTAGACCTAGTTGGGTATAAAAAGCAAATTATTTTTAAAATATTTTCTCTAAAACCCGATTTTGAGCGCTTTCGAAGGTCTGACGCTCCGAGTTTACGTCCAATTTACATCTGAATTTGATGTCACACAATGTCGCGTCACCCTTCCAAGATGCAATTTAACTCGTCGCATCCGCATATCGGGCGGCATCATAACCGGTTTACACAAAAATTTCACCTATACATACGCAAACTGATAAAAAAAAACGCGCGTTTTTGCTTTGCGGCGCGTTCCTAACGCAATGCGTGTCGAGTTTTTAACGCCCAAACGTCAAATTAACCGCCTCCAACACTCAAAACAATACTCAGCGCTGCGTTGCGCCTGCGGAATTCACCCGATTATCGATCTGCGCAACGCCCACTGCTCCGCCGTTCAGAAATTTTTACACCCCACCAGATACAAAACCGCCCCCGCAAACATGTTCGTTCACCTTACGGCGGGTTTCGCACAACATGATGAGGGTGCGAACGGCCGATAGCGATAAAGTGGGTATCAAAACTGAGACATCTGCGCGTCTAAAAGCCGCATTAGACCCTTGTGTTGCAGGCACTGCGCAGCAAAATTCAGATACCGTTCTCGACTTCGCGAGGATCACGATAGTTGAATATAACTTATTTAATATCATACAGATACAGCAACTACCGCGCGTTTGTTCGAGCCCGAATTGCGGCACAAAAACAACTCGCGCAACGCCGCTTAACGGTTCATTTTGCGGCACCGACAAACTCTAGTCCCTATTTAATTTTTTGCTGTGACGGCGAGATGCGGGGGTAGCATTCGCGCTGCGCAAAAGGTGATGTCGAGTTAACATTGCGAAAGGATTTGCCCCGTAGCGCATCGCAACCGCTGGATAAGAAGTTAGAGTTAAGCGGAGTGCTCGGGGGCCTGTCAGGGGAACTTTGCGCGCCGGCGATGCGCGCGAATTTTAAGCGGCGGGACCCCAATAATCGAGGCAATGCCTTCGTGAAACACTCTTTTTCACACTATCGGCGGCTGTTGCGGGCGCCACGACTCATCAAAACGTGGAAAAATTGGCGCGGCACCTAAGAATTGAACCGCACGCAGTTGCAACCGCGATTGATTAACTTAATTCACACCCAACGCCGTCTCCACACGCGCCAGGCGGCCAACAACAATAATATTGGCAACGCCGGGTCGAAATCCCCGCCCTTGGTCATGCTGCAGCCAAAATTATTATTGCTCTTAGGAAAACTATAGCGGCCTGTTGCAACGCGCAGGTCATAACTGAGCGGCGAGATAGGTACGGGACCGGAAAGCATATTCTTACGCGTACCGGCAAAACGCGGGTTCACCACCACCGCAACGAAGTACGTCCCTGCTCCTCCATTCGCGGTGACTGTCTTAGCATTGGAGTACCCGGACTGTACTAGCGTCGCATCATCGACAGCATCTGGAAACAACCCCGCCTCATAATCAAAGCGCGCCGGGCCGCCTTTTTTCACCAATATATCCAGCACATCTTCTGTGCCCGTACATACCGATTTATCTGTACATTCCAAGGTAAACTTGGCGAAATCGGCGCCGGGCGGCACGCTGACATACCAAAACTGGTAGTCATCTTGTTCGTTGCCGTACTCTGTATACACCAACCCGGACTGGGTTTTGCCAATCACGATGGGCGCATATTCTAAGGTATAAAACCGATCTACATGGTACGCGTCGCCGTTGGTTGCGCTCGTGGTATCGATTTTCAACACCAAGGGCAAACGACGATGGGTAGTGCCTGCAATGCTCTTGGCTTGAATGCTAAACGTGACATTTGCGACGCCCCCGCTCTCCAATTTAGCGATAGTCTGCGCCGTACTGGACACACTGAAGGCGGTATTGGGTGATGCAAAACTCAACATCGCGCTAACGGAATTTGTCGTCACACCGAAATTTTCCAGCGTTAAGACTATGCTTGCCGTCTCACCGGCGTCGAGTTCGCCGTTGCCATTGCCTGTGGCGGTATCGTCAATGCGTATGCTACGCAACACGATCATGGGCGTGGGGTCATATAAAAATTGCATCGCCCCTAACGCATCCACACGCCCATCGGTGGCCAAAAATCCTTTGTCCTTGAGCGGCACCACACCGCCTTCCAAGGACGCACGCACCAGACGCGCCGCGATGCCCGCTTGAGAGCTAACCGAATCCGGCAATGCGGACATTAATAAGGCCGCGACGCCTGACACCAAGGGTGCCGAAAAAGAAGTCCCGGCTTTTTCTGCGTAAGAAAACTCACCGGCGGTGCTTTGCGAGACCCATACGGCGTCTCCAGGCGCCGCCAAATCCACGCTGGTCGCGCCATAGTGGCTCCAGTAGGTCAATCTATCTATTGCGCTCACACCTTCCGTCGCTCCCACCGCAATGACGTTGGGCAAATCGAGGTTGGCGGGATAATTGGGGATGCGATCATTGTCGCCATCGTTATTGCCGGCCGCAGTGATCAGTAAAATATTCTTACTGGCAAGCTGGGCGAAGCCATCGCGCTCGGCGCTAGAATATTGAATGCCGCCGTAACTCGCGTTAATCACGTTAGCGCCATTCCTCACCGCGAAATCCACCGCCTCCAGCTCATCGCTGACCAAGAAATAACACCCCATACGTATACCCATCAGCGAGATTTTGGGGGCGGGTGTCGCAGGCGTAGCAACGGCCGGGTTGATATGTTTCAGCATGCCTGCGATGACAGAAGTCACCCAGGTGCCGTGATCCAGGTCTTGGTCTGTTTCTGGTTTGCCAGTGTGCGGATCGACACACCGGCCGGGAGAGGGGTCACTGTCGCCGTTGATGGTATCCCAACCATGTTGATTCGAATTTGTCGAGCTAGTCCACAGATAAGGTTTTAAATCGGGGTTATTGATATCAATCGCCGAATCGAATATCGCCACCACCACCGGTTTTGGGTTCGTCACCTGGGCGAAATCCCAGGCCGATTTAATATTCAATTGTGTATACGCCACTTGGTCATACCAATTAATCTCAGCGTTACTCGTAGCGCCAAACGCGCGGCGTCGATAATTGGGCTCGACATATTCCACTGACGGGTCTTTTTGCAGTTCGGCGATGGCACTGTCCACGGTCACGTCCGGGGAGATTTCCCATTTCTCGATACCAAAATGAGCGACGGGTTTAACCGATTTAGGGGCGTGTCGGCGATAAATGCCGCCCGCGACCTGTGCGGTCGTCTGCGCGCGGAATTTGACTAAGAGTTGATGGGGCGCGTAATCGGCGGCCCTTGCCTGGCCACCCCAGGTGACCGCGATGGCCATCAAACACGCGCTGATATATAAGTATCTTATCGTAGGCATCACCGCTCATCCAGACTCTCGACCCTGCATAGGGAGGCTTCCTCTTCAGCGCCTATTGTGAACATATAAACTTTAATGAAAATTAACGCCTAAACAATTGTGTACCGGCATTCTACAGGCAATAAAAAAGGCCCTTGATGGGGCCTTTAGTGTACGTGAACTTGCGATCTTGTTACCAGCGGAATCCGAATTTTCCATTATAGGAATTGGAGCTACCGGTCATATCCCATTCGAAACCGAAATTCATCAAACCCAAATTGAGATTCGCACCCACGGCGTATTTCATCTGCGTGATCTTCTCTTCGGTTAGAACGGTCGCTATAGTACCGGTGGGCTTACCATTAGACATCACCATGCCCACACTGGCAAACGGGGTCAGCATCAAAAAACCTTTAGATATGCCCAATTCTATGCTCGTATTGCTCATATCCAACCCTGGGAACCCCGTCAATTGAGTATATGCGCCACGCACTGCGATCGCAGGCATTGCAATATTGCCGCTCAACAGCGCGTAACGTAGCTCGCCGCCCCAATAGCTGATGCCCTTAATTGCAGGCATATACACGGCGGCGATATCGAACCCAAACGGCAGGCCTTTGTGAGCGTGTAATTTCGGGCTGGGCAAAAACGGAATGCTCGTCAAACCAAGCACACTCGCCCATTGGTCTCCATGGCCTGGTTGAGTGATGGTCAGTTCCGCGCTGACATCGAAACCGGTAATGCCCAGCGGCTCCGCCGGTGTGATCGCTTTGTAACTCGTCAATGCGGCCATATCTTGCGCAAACGCATTAAATTTCGCTTGCGCCTGCGCTTGTGCTCCACCTAACAACGTATTTAAATTCGGATCAGCCTGCGCCACCGGCGCCGCCAACCACAGTCCCGCGCAAATCGCACTCAGGTATCTTTTATTCATCGAACACACTCCTTTTCAAGGTTTAACTCAAACAAAATCGGCAATCCTAGCAACACCACACTCAACAATGCGCAATCTCATGGCCTAACTGTTCTCTATACGCCGTAACCATGCCCACAAAAACACGTTGGGAGCGCATACGTCCCCATGGAAACTCATGTACACTACATCCCCGCTGGGGTACGCAAACAGTATGCCGTTTGCCCTGCCTCCGGCCGCGAGGCTTATAAAAATCAATGTTTAAAACTCATTTAAGATCAGTTGATTATAGTCTGTGAACTGGCCAAGGGGCTAGTTGAAATTGCGATTATTAACACGTACTTGCCTAGGTAGCATGCAGTTAATGACCCAACGGCGCACGGCCTCTAAGATCTTCCTATCGCTCGCCCTCGCGACTGCGGCCCTGAGCGGCTGTGAGCGCTTGCGCGGGTCGGGATATACGACCGCCTACGTATCTATCTCCGAGCCCGCTGGCGCAGTGACAGAATGCGCGCCTGTCCCTGTCACCAACGTAACCGTTTCGGAAGAAACCGAATGCGACATGGTGTTTCCGCTACACTTATCCGCACCGTTGGATCATGACCTGTCGGTTTACTTTTTAACTGGCGTCAGCAGCCTCAAAGACGTGGTCTCTGCGTCTACCGACCTTACAAACTACCCAGACATTAAAAACGTCAATCTATATGATCCCAGCAATGCGGGAAAGATTATAACCGGCCGAACCGAAGGGTCGCTCACAGTAAAAATTAAGGGCGACAAATTTGCCGAGCCCACGGAGGCATTTTTGGTACTATTGTTGGGAACATCGGATTCACATGTAAAACTAGACCCTACCCTCAATGCAAATTTTGCGCACGGCCGCATCTTAGACGATAGCGACGCCGCGCCCATATTGCAATTTGCCGACACCAATAATCAAGACGTTCCTGAAAATGCGGGAGTCCACAATGTCAGGCTGTTTTTAGTCGATAAAGATGTCGCAAATGCGATTACCGGCACCCTCGACAAAGATTCAATGTGGGCCAGTGGTTATAATTTGAGTTTGCCGGTACACCTCACGGTAAGTATAAATGGAGCGCTACAACCGGCCAATGATATCTATACGCCGCCGGTGCTGAATATTCCTGCACATACGTTGGACCCGGCGAAATTTAAACCCGACGATCCCGGCATGCCTGCTTGGATAGATGTCCCGGTGTATATACGGGATGACAACAATCCAAACACGGGCAGTCGTGTCGTCACTGTGACTATCGATACAAAAGTACGTGGGGTAGATATCCCCGGCATCATCGCCAGCAATAAATTATCATCAACTTTCACTATCGTAGAATCTGACGGAACGGATCGCATAAACGGCACTGGTGTCACCCAATGTGCAGACGATACCACCTATCAAACCTGTATAGATATAGATATTGCAACCACTTTCCCAGAACAAGATGCACATCATGCATTGGCATTCAATTTTGATAAATCAACCGTACCCGGTTGCGTCATAGACAAAACGACCGGCCTATTATGGGAAATCAAAACAACTGGCGATAATGCCGGTTATCGACATCGCGATTATCTATTCGATTGGTATGAAAGTAGCTCCATCATCAACGGCGGTAGCGCTGGTCACGTGCGCACCGACACCAATACCAATTGCGGAGGTTTAGCTCCTTGTACCACTCAAGCCTATGTTAAAAAGGCCAACAGCGAAAAAATTTGCGGGCATACCGGTTGGCGCTTACCGAAAATGGACGAACTCGTGTCCATCGTAGATTACGGCGTATCGACACCCTTTGGCACTGCAAAAAAACCTCTGATCAACACCGATTTTGGTCCAACACCACTGGGTCAATACTGGACCGCCACCACTGCCGCAGGGAATCCTGAAATGGTGTGGGTGGTAAACTTTGGCGACGATGTCGGAAATGATGGATATGATCTCTACGCCGATGGTAGCACACAAATAATCCCCAAAATCGGGTCACAAACTAACGGCAGTCGCTATGTGCGGCTCGTTACCAAATACGTACCGGCGCCATGAATAAACTCATCCACTTATTAATTTTACTATCGTTGCCCTGGTCTGCCGGTCAGGCCCAACTATGTCGCCGCGATAGCATTCCCGAAAGCACACCGAGCAGTCGTTTTACCCTTGCCGTTGACCGCAACACTGCCACAGACACCTATACCCATCTCGAATGGCAGCGTTGCCCGTGGGGCCAAGTCATCGGCAAGAACGCCGATAATATAGATACCTGCATTGGCCGAGCACGCGTCGGTGATTGGGGTAGTGCGCTGCGTGCAGCCGCCGCGCCGGGCGCGGGTTGGCGCGTGCCCAATATAAAAGAATTGATTTCTATCGTCGATGTGCAGTGCGTAGACCCGCCGTTTAACCGGGAAATCTTTCCTGCCGCGTGGTCAGGAATTCCGGACCCCACGCTACCCGTGGCCTATTGGTCGTCCACGCCGGGCACCGGTTACGGCACCAACGCCGCCGCAGGCGTTCCACCCACGCCATTGGCGTGGGCGATGTTTACGCACGACGGAACGACCATGCGTTTTACCCGCGCACAACACTTATTCGCTGTCTTCGTACGCAGCGTGCCTTAGCATTCCTTAAGGCAGGGCAACAAGCTATGTTGCATCGCTTTACTTATATTTAGACCCTTGCTACCTTAGTAATATCTCCCTAGGCATGTCACCATTACTATGTCCGACATATCCCCGCGCCACCGGTATCGAATACGCCATTTATTGCACTGCGGATGGTTCATCATCGCCGGAATTGCGCCTTGCCACACCGCAACGGCCAGTGCATGGAACGACAAAGGCCATGTGAAATATTTTTATAATCATTCTTGGTTTAATGCCAATGATTACGCCGCCCGGAGTGTCGGCAACTCCCCAGCCGCCCACCAAATTAACGCGCGCTATGACGGCGCGGCGCGTTGGGATAACTGGAGCATGGAGGCGCATTATGCGCTCTTGGTGCGACATACAGCGCAGGCGACATTCGACACGCATCCCGCCTCGGTGGACAGCACGCAAATGTTCACGCTGGCGAATTGGTTGATTCACGATGACCGCACACAAGCTTTGCAACGCGTGGATCGCTTGAATTTCGCCTATACGGCCGATCAAATATCGATGCGAGTTGGGCGTCAAGCCATCAGTTGGGGTAATGGCATCAATTTTCACCCAATGGATATCTTTAATCCATTCGTCCCCAATGCCATCGACAAAGACTACAAGAACGGCGACGATCTGGCCTACGCGCAATGGCTATTTGCGGATGGTGCGGATGCGCAAGCGATATTAGCGCCCAGACGCACTAAAACGAGTGGCGATCTAGCGATGGATCAGGCGTCCATTGCGCTAAAATATCGACGTGGAACGATGTTAGGCGATGTCGATGTATTGATCGCCAAACATTATGCCGACGATTTAATCGGCATGGGCTGGACAAAGTCATCGGCAGGCGCTGTGTTGCGCGCCGATGCAATCGCCACCCGTTCAAGCGACGCGCAACACAGCGTGGCCGCCGTGATCAATGCCGATTATTCGTGGACATGGTTTGAATATAATATCTATGGTTACGCCGAATATTATTATCAAAGCCTGGGCATGCAATATCCCTATGCTGTGCCTGCCGGCGCACTCGCCGACCGCTTGGCACGCAATGAAATTTTTGTACGCGGCAAGCATTATTTCGATGCCGGTGTGATGATAGAGCTGGCGGCGCTGGTACATTTATCACCGGCCTTGGTATACAACTTGGCCGATGGCAGTTTCAGTATGCCGGTGAATATCAGTTATGAAATGAAACAAAATTGGTTGTTGCTGCTCGGCGCTACCTGGAATCGCGGTCAGCGCAATACCGAATTCGGCGGAATTAAAATGACGGGAACACCTTATTATGCCGCGCCGGGGCAACAAGCCTATTTGTTAATCGCGCGATATTTCTGAAGCCGCTGTTATTTTAGTTGAGACACGCCATTGAAGGCCGTAACCGCATCGGTAATGCTAGCGTACAATTCCACACGTGCGTCCAACTCAGGCGCCGCGCGGTGCAACAATTCCAAAGGCTGGGGTTGCACGCCCGCCAAGGCGACGCGAATTCCGTGTTTGTTTAAATTTTTCAATATGGATTCTAACGCCACCAACCCTGTGACATCCATCACCGACACTGCGTCTAAAGACAATATAACCGCCTTAGTCGAGGCATCGATGTCGGCCATCGTGGCCAAGGCCTTTTCGGCCGCCCCAAAAAACAACGGCCCGGCAACTTCATAGATGCGCACGTTTTTCGGCATGACAATATTTCCCAATGCGGGATGATCGGCGTCCGCCAAGGAGACGTTGGACACATCAGCCATGCGTTTTATAAATAACATAGACGCTAATACCATGCCGACACCTATTGCAATCACCATGTCAAAGATGACGGTTAGACCGAAACACGTGACCAGCACCAGGACATCCTCGCGCGGGGCCACCCGCACGATAAACATAAAATGCTTCACTTCCGCCATATTCCACGCCACCATCAATAATAATGCGGCCAACGCGGCCATCGGCAATTCGTTTAACACCGGCGTCAATATCAATATCGAGGCCAACACTACGCAGGCATGTGTCATCGCTGCGATAGGCGTGCGCGCACCGGCACGAATGTTGGTCGCCGTGCGCGCGATCGCGCCGGTCGCTGCAAAACCCGCGAAAAACGACGCGGTGATATTACCTATGCCCTGACCTATCAGCTCAGAATCAGGGTCGTGTTTAGTGCCCGCCATGCCATCCGCCACCACCGCACACAGCAGGCTTTCTATCGCACCCAATAACGCAATGGCCAGCGCCGGACCGAGCAATTCTCGCAACAAATCCCACGACAGATTCAACGCCGCGCCCCCCGGACCCGGCAAGTCCCACGGCCAAACAAACTTCGGCGGCAGCGGCGGTATGCCCGAAAATAACTGATCGCCAATAACATAATTAAAACGCGACGCAATCGTCGCGATATGAAAATCCGTGTAGCTGTGCGCAGCACCCCACGCGACCACAGCCGCGACACCTAAGGCCACGAGATGACCCGGCACACGCG
>CAKKRP010000004.1 GCA_919902765.1 Gammaproteobacteria bacterium
GAGGTAAAAGCAGTGAACTAATGTTATCCGGCGCTTATTTGTCGGATAATAAGAGCAGTTTGGACAGCCGCACCACCGCAGCGAGTGTGACCAGCACGATCACGAATAATGAAAAGACTACTCAGATGTCGGCGATGGCGAAATTTAGCTACACTGCAATCACCAACCAGGAGTTTGCGGCGACAACGGGCCTTATACTTGGCAACTATAAAGCTGATCTCGCTACCGCTGCGGGGGCCGTGGTAGGATCGGCGTCAAGCCAAGAAACTAAAACAACCACGATCCCGCTTGGTTTGGGTTACGAAATTCAAAAATTAGGCGAGTCACAGAAATGGGCGTTGCGCGGTGCCATCGCGAAGGCCTTGTATGTGTCGAAAAAAGATACTACGGCGACAACACTTCCCGTCGTCGCTGCAGCTTCTTCTACTACGGAGGATAGCATTGCTGGGAATATAAGTTGGGGCATTGGCGTTGGTTATGGCGCATCGAAAAACTTGACGATAGATGCCAACATGAACCAAGGCACCTTGTTCGCGGGCACCAACTTGTTGTCCACTGGCGCAGGCACGTTGATCACGCGTTTGACCGTTACCTACGCAATGTAATCCACTTCGTTGAAGCAATAAAAAAGGCCGACCGTGTAACATGATCGGCCTTTTCATTTATCACTCTCGGTTATTGCAACGCTTGCTGGGCCAACACGTTAAACGCGCTTAAAATTTCCTCGCTGGTAAATGCGCAGTGGCCGTATCTCTCCACCGGAATCTGTGTCAACCACTGACTTGCCCCTTCTTTGGCGGCTTTTAATGCATAAATCACTTCGTGGCGATAGGGCACGGCGGGGTCTTGCGTGTTGTGCAAGGTCACGAACGGGCGCTTTAATTCGCCTTCCGGCTCATAGTATTTACGCACATAGTGGCGTGCCTTGTGATCGCTACGGACGCGCTCTACGCCCAAGTTCAAGGCCACATCGTCGGCAGAGCCGCTATATTGCGTGCGCAGGTTGCCATAGGGATTGCCACCTGCCGTCGCGATGATGTCGTGCATGCCGAAGATATCGAAGAAAAGCCCGGCCAATGCGGTTTGTGCGAAGGTTTGCGGGTAATTGGGGTCGTAGGCACCGCCAGTGACCGCAAACAGTTGGCCGACGGCGGCGGGATTCGCCGACATGGCGGAGACGGTCGCTGCGACATAGCCATCCCAACCCAAAAACGCATCGGCGGGCACATCGACCACGCCGAACGGGAATATGCCGGGGAAGTAATAATCGAAAACTGCGCGAAAATCGCCTAAATACTTGACCTCGTAGGGCATGCCGCCGACCGGGCCGCATAAGGCGAGGCCGCCATGGTAACGCTTGGGTTGTTTTTCGACCAACATCGTGGTCACGGAGGCTCCTAGTGACAGGCCGATGGCCAACACTTTAGCGGCTGGAGGGTGGGCGGTGTCGGCGTTAAAGATGTCTACGGCGTCGTTGATGGCTGCTGCACCTTGTTCTACCGCATACCCATTCTTGAAACTGGTGGTGGCGAAGGCAAAGCCATAGGACATAAAGACGCTAGGCATGTCCGCGCCGTTGGGCAGCGTCAAATCGGGCCCGGTCACTGGCAATTGGGGGGCCACGTAACCGTGGGTGTAGGTGACGAGCACGCCGTTCCACTGCGCGGGTGTGCAGGTGATGGCATCGTTGCCGCGCGCGGTGGGCGTGGTCACACACTCCGCAGGCAAGGCGGTAGCGGTGTTTGTGTACGCAACGGTTAATAAGGCGAACGCGCCTATCCAGCGGGTGTGTTTAAATGGCGTTTTATTGCACATGCAGTATCTCCTAGGCTGTTTGTTATTCCAAAGGGCATTCTACGCCTAAAAGTATGTGTTGCAAATCTTGCGAAATTTAGCGCTTAGTCACCGCGAAATGGATTAAAAACCTAGGGTGTGAGCGGCTATCATTACTCAAAACTAAGTTTTTGGAAATGCTTCTATTTACTAAGGGAGAAGACGCCTTCACAGGCCCGCTGCAACCGGTTACCATAGTCTCACAGAATGATAGAGAGCCGCTAATTTGCGGGTGGCCGTTGCGGGCACAGAAAATTTTTTAGATTGTTGATGAGTTACCGATATACCCGTTGATGTTCACTAGAAGGCGATGTTGTGGCGCATACCCTGGAAACTGATGTAGTAATCGTTGGCGGCGGAATTTCGGGCGCGGCCTTGGCTTATTTGTTGGCGCGTTATACCGATATTCCGCGCATACGTTTGCTGGAAAAATATGCCGCCATCGCGACCGTGAATTCGCACGGCCGTAACAATAGCCAAACCCTGCATTGCGGCGATATCGAAACCAATTATTCACTCGACAAGGCCTTGCAAGTACAGCGTGGCGCGGCAATGGTGGCGCGTTACGCGCTGCACCACCCGGCGCGCGACCAGCTCGTTTTTAAATATCCGAAAATGGTGTTGGGCGTGGGTGAACAAGAATGTGCGACGCTGCGCGAGCGTTTTCGTACGTTCAAGCCCCATTATTCTTCTATGCAATTGTTCGAAGCGGCGGATATTGCGCGCATCGAGCCTGCGGTTGCACGCGGTCGCACGGACGAAATGGTCGCCTTGGGCGTGACGGACGATTACAGCACGATAAATTTTCAACGCTTGGCGGTGGCGTTTGTGGATGACGCGCTGGCGCAACCGGGCGGGCGCGTATCGGTGGGTATGTCCACTAAGGTGCATACGATTACGCCGGAAAATAACGGTTTCCGTGTCCACACCACCGACGGCGATCTGCGCGCGCGCTTTGTAGTGGTGTCCGCCGGTGGACACAGTTTGATGTTTGCGCAGCGTATGGGGTATGGTTTGCAATACGCGTGTTTGCCGGTGGCGGGCAGTTTTTATTACACGCCCAGCGTATTAAACGGCAAGGTATATACCGTGCAAAACGAAAAATTGCCGTTCGCCGCCATACATGGTGACCCGGATGTGTTGATGCCCGGCAAGACGCGTTTTGGGCCTACGGCGTTGATCTTGCCGATGTTGGAACGCTACCATTACAACACCATTCCGGATTTCTTCAGCGTGTTCAGTCTGGACCGCGCGGTGATGAAGGTGATGTACGATTTGTTTAAAGAGCGCGATGTGCGGCGCTATATGGCCAAAAACGTGTTATTCGAAATCCCCGGCATACGTCGCGTGTTGTTTCTGCAAGATGCGCGCAAGATTATTCCGCAAATGCAATTGAAGGATTTGAGTTTTGCGCAGGGCATAGGCGGCGTACGCCCGGTGATGATAGATAAAATAAATCGTAAATTGCACATGGGTGAAGCCAAAATCGCGCCGGGTAACGGCATTATTTTCAATATGACGCCTTCCCCCGGCGCGACCAGTTGCTTGCACAACGCGGCGCGCGATATGCAAAGCGTCGTACAGCATTTGGGCGCGAGTCTGGATGAGGCGGCGCTGAAAAAAGATTTGGGATAGTCGCGGTGTGATTTTCGTATTAAACCCAAATTTCTCAGTAGATGGCTAGTGGAAAATTTGGGTTAAAAATTGCGTGCGATATACGCGTCGAACAATGCCCTGGCCTGTTCCGGCGCGTGAAAAAACGCGCATGCCAAACGCAGCAGCGGGTAAGATTCGCTCTGTATTAATCCATGTTGTTCGATCATCGCGATCGTATGCACGCCTTCGCCGCGTATTTCTGAGGTGTCGCCTTGCGCTAAACGCCGTCCTAAGATGTGGTGATGCGATCCGGCGCTGGTCGCGGTGGTGATCAAATCGCCGACGCCCGCCAACTGGGTAACGGTCGCCGCCGATCCGCCTTGATGTGCGACGATCAACGCAAGCTCGCGCAGGCTGTGCGCCACCAATAGCCCGCGCATATTGTCCCCCAATTCCAGTGCCTCGGCAGCGCCGAACAATAATGTATACACATTTTTGAGCACCGCGCACCAACTCATGCCGGTGATATCCGCGCCGTCTTCCAAATATAAATGGCTGTGCATAAATAACTCCCGCATGCGTGCTTGCGCGGCCGCCGTGGTGGCGGCGATTTGCGCAAAACCGAGACGTCCGGCGCGCATTTCTTCGGCGATCATGGGTCCATAGATCACCGCCCAGGCTTGGTCGCGCGGGCATGCCTCGGCGAGGATTTTAGCGGCGTAGCGTCCGTGTTCGTCCAAGCCCTTGGAAATGCTCACTAGCGGTAGATCGAGGGTAAGATGAGGTGTCAGCAGGTGTACGATATTGGCGATGGCCGCTGCGGGTACGCACAGCAAGATGGCGTGCGCGTCGCGTGCCGCCGCCGCGATATCGACAGACGCGGGACGTTGCCAGTGCGTCACTCGGTGCTTGGGCGCGAGTAAAAATTCCATCGCCTGACCCATTTCGCCATAACCCATGATCAGCACAGCCATAGACATATCTCGCTAGTTGACGTTTAGGAAGGATGTCTGCACACTAGCACAAATCGCGCTTATGAACACAGCCCCTCTCATCATCTACGTCCCGGGCAAAAATCCCAAACCCCCGGAGGACGTGCATCAGGCCTTATTGTGGCGGGCCTTGGTGGAGGGTGTGCGGCGCTACGATGGCGCGACCGCACCGACCTTAATTGCGGCGAGCGAGTTTCAAATATGCGCCTGGAATGTGGTGTTTTACGCGCAAACCCGCGACCCCGCGCCAGGGATGGCGGATTTTGAGCGTGCTATGCACAGCGCCGCGCCCAGCGCGCGCGATAGGCGGGAGGCCAAGAACTGGCATGTGCGGCTACACCGCGCATTTTACACCCTCGCGGATCATCTGCCTTGGTTAATCCCGCTCGTACCCAATGCCACTTTGCAGGCGACCATTGCCGAAATCCATCGCTACTTTGCCAATTATCGCGGCATCGCGTGTGAAGTGCGCGAGGTGTTAAAGGCGTTGCTACGACCGTGTTTGGCGCAGGGCAGGCAGGTGTTGATTATCGGCCATAGCCTGGGCGCGGTCATCGCCTATGACACCCTATGGGAGCTCACCTGGGAAGAACAGCGCCAGGGCAAGGTCGATCTGCTGACCTTGGGCAGCCCGTTGGGTATGCACTTTATGCAGCGACGATTACAGGGTTGTCGTGAGCGTCGCGACAGGCGGTATCCCCAATTGATTGACCGGTGGCATAATGTCGCGGCCAAGGGCGATCTGGTGGCCTTAGATGCCACGGTTAATGACGATTTTGTCTACATGTTGCGCAAGCACATGCTCACCGAGATCGTCGATTATACCGGCGAGATTTATAATCACTTTCGCGATGGCGACACCCTGAACGTGCATAGGTCTTACGGCTATTTATTGAATCCCGTGGTCGGTGGTATTGTTGCGCGATGGTGGCGAAGCGCGGCATCGGGGGTAAACCTCATGAGTGACAACGCAGTTGCAATGGTGAGCGTGCCGTGCTGAAAAAAATCTTATTATTTGCGTTGATCCTTGGTATAGGGTGGTTGCTATTACGCTTGTGGCGACGCGTGCCCAGGGGCGCCCAGGCAACCGAGCTGAGTGTGCGCGATCTGCAACGTGGATTGCGCGCCGGCGAGTCTTGGGTGGTGGTGGATGTGCGCGGCGCGGCGGAATTCAACGACGATTTAGGCCATATCCACGACGCCCGGCATGTGCCGTTAGAGGCCTTGGCAGTGCGCATCAAAGACTGCGCGCCTAGCGCTACCCAAGCCATCGCGTTGGTGTGTCGTACCGGCAGTCGCGCCCGCCAGGCGCAACGTGTGTTAGGCCGTTTGGGTTATCAACACGCCTGCGTGGTGCGCGGGGGCATGCAAGAATGGGTGGCGGCGCAACTGCCGGTGGTGCGGGGCGGATAGCACGCCGTTTGCAAATTAACGTCTAAACCCACTAGAATGATATCGCGATGTCAAAACTACGCCAACTCACCTACTCTAAGGCCCTAAACGGGTACCTAATCGCGACCCTTTTGTTCGCGCTGGGTTTGCGCGTGTGTTGGCATGACGTGGGCGCGGTCGATACGCATTTCCATGTCGAAAGCAGTTTAAGCGCAGTAGGCGATAATCCAGATACCCCTGGGGTGGATGAAGACATCCCCATGCAAGGCCTGCTCAAATTATTCGTGTCGTTGGTGTTCTGGGTCGCCGGCGGGGCAGTGTTAGCGCTGCTCCCGGCGTCGTTCAGCATTTTAACCCAGCGGATCGCCCGCGACGTTGGCCGTATTCCCCTCTACGCGACCCATATCCGCCCTCCTCTGCGCGCACCGCCGCGTTAAATATCCTTTAATCTCAAGTTTCAAAGATGCGTAGGGTGTGGTGAGTGAAACAAACCGCATCAGTCGCGAACGATGCGGTTTGCCGAGGTTTTTATGCCCTTTTTGGGTACGCCACATCCTACAAGCGCGTCTTTTTAAATTCCGAAACTTGCGTAAAAGTTATGGCAGGGTGCAGATCCTGCAACGTTTGCGTTGTGTTAATTTGGGGACATTATGTATAAGCGTTTTTTCCGCGCCAGCCTAGGTATTTGCTGCGCGATGGTGGTGGTGCGTGGCCACGCCGCAGACGATGTGTGGACCTTGGAACGCACGGTGGCGCATGCGTTGGCGGTGGCCCCTGAACTGCGCGCTAGAGAGGCCGAGATCGCCATGCAACAAGGCGAATGGTCTACCGCGCAGGCCTGGCCTAATCCGCGCCTAGATCTGCGTTTCGATAACAAATTGGGCTTGGAAAGCGGCGTGGGCGGCGTAGAAATTCAACAATTGGCGGTGACACAGGCCTTGCCGTGGCGCACGCATGCCGCACGCGCAAAGCAGGCGCTGGCGCAGGTCACTGCCGCGCAACACGCCGCCCACTATGCGCGCTTACAACGCGAAAACCACGTGGCCCACGCCTTTCACGCCCTGCAATACGCCACCGAATACCTGGCCTTGGCTCAGGCGCGCCTGGTGTGGGCGGAGGAATATGCCGCCGAACGCGCCAAGCCCAAGGACGACCCGCTGGTGCGCTTTCTGACGCCGTTGGACCGCGCGCGTTTGCGCATTATGCGTGAATCGGCGCGCCAAGAAGTGGCCAATGCCGAGGGTAAATATTCCGAACGCGCCGCCAGCCTGCGGTTGTTGTTGGCCCTCGCTACGGAAGACAGCCTGCGCCTGCCCAGCTTGACCCCGCTGGCGGATAGCCCGGCATTGACCGCGTTATTGGCGGCGCTTGACTGGCACGTCGCGTTGGCGGGCGGGCAGGCCACGCGCGATGCCGCGAGTGCCGCGCTCGATGGCGTGCGCGCCTTTGCGTATGGCGCGCCCAGCGTCACCGCCTATTACGAACGCGGTTATTACGCGGGTGACACGCGTGCGGTATGGGGTGCGGCCCTGGGTGTGGAATTGCCGCTGTGGACGACCCATCGCGGGGCCATTGATCGCGCACATGCCGAGGTCGCAAAGGCCGGCGCGGAATACGCCGCGCAACGGCGCACGCTGGAAGGGGCGCTACGCCAGAATTATATGCACCTGGGTCATTTGATCGAACAAGCGGAACACTATCGCAACGCCATGCTGGCCCCCGCCGAGGAGGTATTCGAGCTGACGCGCAAGAGCTTTAATGTCGGCGAGGTCAGTGTGCTGAATCTGGTCGATGCGCATGACACCCATTTTACGGCACGCGCGCGCTATCTCGAATTGCTCGCCGAGGCCCGCCACGAGGCCGCCGATGTGCGGCTGGCCGCCGGACTGACGTTGACGGGGGTGTCGCCATGATAGACGCCTTGATTCGCATCGCATTGGGCCAGCGCCTGCTGGTCGCACTCGTCGCCGTGGCGCTGATGGTGACCGGTGTGTGGGCCTACCGCAGCCTGCCGATAGACGCCTTCCCCGATATCTCCAGCCCGCAGGTGATGGTGGTGGTGAAGGCCCCGGGCCTGGCACCCACCGAGGTCGAGTCGCGCATCACCGCGCCGCTGGAAATCGAGCTGCAAGGCATGCCGCGCCAAACCGTGTTGCGCTCAACGACGAAATACGCGTTGACCAACATCATTGTCGATTTTGAGGATGGCACGGACATTTATTGGGCGCGCAATCAGGTGAACGAGCGGCTGAACCAGGCGCGCGCCAGCCTGCCGCCAGGCATTACGCCGGAATTGGCGCCCATCACCACCCCGCTCGGCGAGATCTACATGTATCGCCTGAGCGGGCCGTTGACGAATGCCGAATTGCGCACGCTGCAAGATTGGGTGGTGCGCCCACGGTTGCGCGGCGTGGAGGGCGTGGCCGATGTCAACTCGCTGGGCGGCGAGGTGCGCGCCTACGAGGTGGTCGCGCGCCCCGACGCGTTGCGCGCACATGGCTTGGCCATGCATGACCTGGAACGCGCGCTACAAGACAACAACCGTAACGCGGGCGGCGATCGTATCGAGCGCGATAACGCGATCTTTTTGGTGCGCACGCTCGGTCAGGTGCGCGGTGCCGACGACATCGCCAACATCGCGGTGATCACGCGCGCCGGGCAGCCGGTGCGCGTGCGCGATGTCGCCCGCGTGCGCACCGGCGCGCTGACCCGTTACGGCGCGGTCACCGCCCATGGCGAGGGCGAGGCCGTCACCGGCTTGGTGTTGCTGCGCAAGGGCGCGAATAGTCGCAGCACCGTCGAGGGCGTTAAGCGCGAACTGTCTGCGCTCGCCCCCAGCCTGCCCCCCGGTGTGACCATCGCGCCGTTTTACGACCGCGCGGAACTGGTCGATGGTGCGATTCACACCGTGCGCGACGCCTTGGGCGAGGCGGTCGCGCTGGTGATCTTGGTATTGGTGGTGTTGCTCGGCAATCTGCGCGCGGCGTTGACGGTGGCGGTCATCTTGCCGCTGTCGGTGGTGTTCACGTTGGTGATGATGCGGGTGTTCGGTGTGGCGGCCAATCTGATGTCCTTGGGCGGCCTCACCATTGCCATCGGATTGCTGGTCGATGCGGCGGTGGTGATCGTCGAAAATATCCACGCGCGCATGCACGAATCCGCCAAGGGCGCGGATAAATTACACCTGATTTATCGCGCGGCGGCGGAGGTCGCCACGCCCGTGTTGGCGGGTATCATCATCATTATTTTGGTGTTTTTACCACTGTTTTCGCTGACCGGTTTGGAAGGCAAGATGTTCGCGCCGCTGGCCGTCACCATCGCCTTTGCATTGTCGGGGTCGTTGCTGATGTCGTTGACGGTGATCCCGGTGTTGGCCAGTGTCACACTGCGCGCGCAGGGCGGTCACGATAGCGCATTGTTGAGCGCGCTCAAGCGCCTGTATACACCCATCCTGCGCTGGTCGTTACGGCGTCGCGGGTGGCCGTTGTCGATGGCAGTGGTCGCGTTGGCCGCAGCGTTGGTGTTATATCCGCGCATCGGCAGCGAATTCATGCCGACGATGGACGAAGGCACGACCGTGGTCATTATCGAAAAAAATTCCAACATCACGCTCGATGGCTCGTTGGCGATGGACAAACCGCTGCAACGCGCGATGATGGAATTGCCGGAGGTCACGGGCGTGGTGTCGCGCACCGGCGCCGATGAATTGCGCCTGGATCCGATGGGCCTTTATCAAACCGATAATTTTTTGGTCACCAAACCGCGCGCCGAATGGACCACCACCGTGGAGGATTTTAATCGTCGTTTGCGCGAAAAATTGGCGGCGTTTAAACACTTAGAACTCGATATCGCCTATACCCAACCCATCGACATGCGCGCCTCCGAGATGCTGACCGGCGTGCGCGCGGCGATCGCGGTGAAATTATTCGGCGACGACCTCGCCGTGTTGGAAGAAAAATCGCACGCCATCGAAAAGGCGATCACCGGCATTCCCGGCGCCACCGATGTCTTTCGCGGTCGCTTGGCCGGGCAAAATTATTTGGAAATCGTCATCCGCCAAGACGCCTTGGCGCATTTTGGCGTCAGTGTAGAGGCGGTCAACCGCCTGGTCGAATCCGCAGTGGGTGGCATTGTCGTCACCGAGGTCATCGCAGGCGCGCGGCGTGTGCCGGTGTTGGTGCGCTATCCGCGCGCGGCGCGCAGCACCTCCGCCGATCTCGCCGCGTTGCTGGTCGAAACACCGGGCGGCGCGATGGTGCCGCTGGGCCAGTTGGCCGACATCCGCAGCGTCGATGGGCCGGTGGCGATCACGCGCGAAGGGGCCAAACGCCTGATCACCGTGCAGGCCAACGTCGTGGGTCGGGATATCGTCGGTTTCGTCGCCGAGGTGCGCGCGGCCTTGGCGCACGAGGTGATATTACCGCCCGGATATTACCTCGCCTACGGCGGCCAATTCGAAAATCAACAACGTGCCGCCGCGCGCTTGGGCATCGTCGTGCCGATTGCGCTGGGATTGATCCTGCTCATTTTGTTCAGCACCTTCGGCACGCTACGCCACGCCGGGTTGATCTTCTTGAATATCCCGTTCGCGTTGATCGGCGGCGTGGTCGCGTTATATCTGTCCGGGTTTTACCTGTCGGTGCCCGCCTCGGTCGGCTTCATCGCGCTGTTCGGCATCGCCGTGCTCAACGGCGTGGTGCTGGTCAGTCATTTCAATGAATTGCGACAACGCGGCTTAGAGGTGTACCAAGCGGTCGAGGAAGGCGCGTTGCGCCGCTTGCGCCCAGTGCTGATGACGGCGCTGATCGCCGCGCTAGGCCTGATCCCGATGCTACTCGCCAGCGGCCCCGGTTCCGAGTTGCAACGGCCCTTGGCAGTGGTGGTGATCGGTGGATTGATCTCCTCGACGCTGTTGACCTTGGTACTATTACCGACCTTGTATGCGTGGCTGGAGGGGCGGGTGCGGGAGTGAGCTTGATAGATAAAATATGCGTAGCGGCCACCGCATGGTGACCGCTATCAGGCTTCGTTATTACAGATTTACGCCGATTGCGTCAACACAAACGTGGCCAAGGTGGCATACAGGCAAATAAACACTATCCACAAGATGCCTTGGACGGAGGATTCTTTCGTTTCTTTCATTACGTGGACTCCTTAATTCAATATAATGGCAATCTAGTGAATTCCATAGCGGCTTGTCAAGGGGGGGCGATGAAAGCGGCAGAATTATTTGTCCGATGCCTGGAAAACGAGGGCGTGGAGTATATTTTCGGCATTCCCGGTGAGGAAAACCTCGATGTGATGGATGCCTTGCTCGATAGCCCGATCAAATTCATCACCGTGCGCCATGAACAAGGCGCGGCGTTTATGGCCGATGTCTACGGGCGGTTGACCGGGCGGCCGGGCGTGTGTCTGGCGACCTTGGGGCCGGGCGCGACCAATCTGATCACAGGGGTCGCCGACGCCAACATGGATCATGCGCCGCTGGTCGCTATCGCCGGCCAGGCCGGCACGGATCGCCTGCATAAAGAATCGCACCAAGTATTGAATTTAGAACAGATTTTTCATCATGTGACCAAATATTCAACACGCATCATGATGCCCGGCGTGATCCCCGAGGTGGTGCGCAAGGCCTTCAAGGTCGCGGTCACCGAAAAACCCGGCGCGACGTTTATCGAATTCCCCGAAAACATCGCCAAACTGGAGGTCGATGATCGGCCGATGTCGGCCAAAAACACGGTGCTGCCCGAACCGCCCGCCGACCGCCTGGCCAAGGCGGCGCAGTTGATTTCCAACGCGCGCAATCCGTTGGTATTGGCGGGCAATGGCGTGATCCGCACACGTGCTTGGGAGGCCCTACAGGCCTTTGCGCAACGCCTCAATATCCCGGTCGCCAACACCTTTATGGCCAAGGGTGTGTTGCCGCTCAAGCATCCGATGGCCATGGGCAGCGCGGGGTTGCAATCCTCGGATTATGCCAATTGCGGCTTTTCACAGGCCGATGTGATCATTTGCGTGGGCTATGATCTGGCCGAATATCACCCGCGTAACTGGCATCCGACGCGTGATCGCGTCCTCATCCACATCGATACCACCCCGGCTGAAGTCGATGCCCATTACGCCCCGGAGGTCGGCGTGGTCGGGGATATACGCATCAGCTTGGAACGCCTTGCCGAGCTCTCGCAACCGCATGCGGGCAATCCCTTGCGACCGTTGCGCGACGCCTTGGTCGTCGAGATGAACCGGCATCGCGATGACGCCAGTTTTCCAGTCAAACCGCAGAAATTGATTTGGGATCTGCGCCATGCGCTAGGCCCGTCCGATATCGTGATTTGCGATGTCGGCGCGCACAAGATGTGGATGGCGCGCATGTATCGTTGCGACGAACCCAACACCTGCATTATTTCCAACGGGTTTGCCAGCATGGGCATCGCCGTGCCGGGCGCGTTGGCGGCCGCGCTGGCCTATCCGCAGCGCAAGGTGGTCGCGGTGACCGGCGACGCCGGTTTTTTGATGAATTCACAAGAATTGGAAACGGCGCAACGCCTCGGTTTAAGCTTTGTAGTGTTAATATGGAACGATCAGGGCTATGGATTGATCAAATGGAAACAACTTCAGGCCTATGGTCGGGCGTCACATGCCGATTTCGCCAATCCCGATTTTGTGACCTATGCACGATCTTTTGGCGCACACGGCTACCGTGTTGAAAAGACGGCAGATTTATTGCCTACAATACAGCGGGCGCTTGCCGATAACGGTATCAGTATTATTGATTGCCCGGTAGACTATGCAGAAAACGCACGCCTGCGGGCTACCTTGGGTGAAGTGATATGCCCAACATAAAGGAAGGGGGAAGATTCTGAGTCCTATCTATAGACGAGATTCCGGAGGGCGGCGTATATTGCGCTTGCTCAGTTATAACATCCAGGTCGCGATTGCGTCCTCCAAGCCGCATCACTATCTGACGCAAAGTTGGAAGCACGTGTTGCCCCATGCACAGATTTACGACAACTTAGACCAAATCGCCAGTCTGGTACGCAATTACGATTTAGTGGGTCTGCAAGAAATCGACGCGGGAAGTTTGCGCACCGGTTTCGTCAATCAGACGCAATATTTGGCGACGCAGGCGGCGTTTCCCTATTGGTATTATCATACGCACAGACGCCTCGGTAAGCTCGCGCGCCATAGCAACGGCCTCTTGAGCCGGATCAGCCCCAACGAGGTCACCGGACATAAATTGCCAGGGTTATTACCAGGGCGTGGCGCGCTGATCACGCATTTCGGCGACCCTGCAAATCCCTTGGTGGTGGTGTTATTGCACCTGGCGCTGGGCAAACGCGCGCGCATGCAACAACTGGAATATATCAGCGAGGTAATTAAAAATTATAAACATGTGGTGGTGATGGGGGACCTCAATTGTCAGCCGGGTAGCTGCGAGATGGAAATGCTGCTCGAACGTTGCAATCTAATCGAGCCAGCGGCGTGGCTAAATACCTTTCCAAGCTGGAAACCGACGCGCAAGTTGGATCACATCTTGGTAACACCTAGTTTGGAGGTGCGCGATGTCTCGGTGTTGCATGTGGATTATTCGGATCACTTGCCTATCGCATTAGAGTTGGCGTTGCCCAAGCGTGTACAATTGGCGGCGTAGTGAAAAAGCGACAAATTGTCCATCATTATTTATTATAGAAGCCATTAAAAATATTTGTGAATATTTTTTTGTCTGCCTCTGGCTATCCGTACCAAAAAGATAAACAATACCGGAGTTTGCCGAAGCCGGTTGGGCTTAGGTATGACTTTTCTCTCCCACTTGAATGAATGAGGATCTCAACTATGCGTAAAATCGCTGTAATCGCCTTAGCGATTGTGGCTGCAACCGCCATTGGTTGCACCAAGAAGGCCGAACAAGCCGCCCCGGCTGCTCCTGCCGCCGCCCCGATGGCCCCCGCCGATGCCGGTGGCGCCATGCCTGGTGCTGCTCCGGCCGCTCCTGCTGCCCCGGCCGCCCCAGCCAATCCCTAATGCTGGCGTAGTCATGAGGCCAGTGGCGGGCAACCGCTGCTGGCCTTTTCATTTTTTACCCCCCCCAGCCATTCCGCTTGCCAAGATTCCTTACCAAAATTCCGGCACGCACACTAAAAGTTCCAGGCATGATGCCGATATGAATGATGACGGTTGACAGCGAGTGTCTTATGGAAGTTACAAACTTACAACGCCAGATCATGGCCCCTTTTGTTACTGAGACCTTGAATGCCTTGGCCAATATGGCCGGATTGAAGGCCACAGTGGGCGAAGAGTTCTTGGACGACGTAAAATCATTCAAATTTAAAGGTTATGCCGTATCCGCGCCCACCCATGGCATCATTGAGGGCGTAATTTTGGTGCATTTCTATATTGAAACAGCCCTGAGCATCGCCAATCACGTCAGGCTGCATATGTTAGGCGTGACCGCGCCGGAGGCCAGTGTGACGCCTGAGGTAAGCGAGGCCTTGCAAGAATTTTGCAATACGTTTATCGGTCTTTCGACCGCCGATTTGGAACGTCTGGACTTGGGTATACGCTTTGAGCCGCCACAGTTCATCCAAAACACCGAAGATATGATGCGTTTGATCGGCCATACGCAGGAGATTGTGTGTACCCCCGTACTGGTCGAAGGCGTGGGGCGGTTTTATCTCAACCTGTTAATGCACGATAAGACGGAGGGTTAAGGGCGATGTTACCCACGGACGCCAAGATCCTGGTGGTTGACGATATGAAAATGATCCGGACCGCGCTTAAAAAATATTTGGGTCTGCTGGGTTATAAAAATATCGTTGAGGCGGAAGATGGCCAGGACGCGATAGAAAAATATACTAAGGAAAAACCACGCTTTATTTTTATGGACGTGGTGATGCCCAAGACCACCGGCAGCGAGGCGCTCAAGGCCATACGCGCGCTGGATAAGACCACGCCTATTGCGATGCTCAGTTCGGTCGCGGATGAATCCTTAATTGCCGAATGTCATCAGCAGGGGATCGTTGGATATGTGCTCAAGCCGCTGACGATGGAAAACGGACCGGCGATTTTGTCCGATATTTTGGCCAAGGCCTAAGCCGCTGATAAAACGGGATAACACACCTCGCACCGAGGTATAAACGTAGAGGCGCCCGCTAGGGCTGCGCCCTTACGCTGTCACTATTACAATTTGGTCGCATTTTCCGCGAGGTACGAAGCCACGCCGTCCGGCGATGCCTGCATGCCTTTTTTGCCTTTGGTCCAGCCTGCCGGGCAGACTTCACCGTGTTCTTCGGTGAATTGCAGGGCATCGACCATGCGCAGCATTTCGTCTATGCTACGGCCCAACGGCAGGTCGTTGACGACTTGGTGGCGCACCATGCCGGCCTTGTCGATCAGGAACGAACCACGGAAGGCGACATTGCCATCGGGTGTTTCCACATCGTAGGCCTTGCAAATCGCATGACTTACATCGGCGACCAGTGTATAACCCACTGGCCCGATGCCGCCCTTTTCTACCGGCATGTTGCGCCACGCGTTGTGTGCGAATTGCGAGTCGATGGAGATGCCGATGACTTCCACGTTGCGTTTTTTAAATTCATCTAAACGATGATCAAACGCGATCAGTTCAGAGGGGCAGACAAACGTAAAATCCAGCGGGTAGAAAAATATGACCGCATATTTCCCCTTGGTGCTGCTGGAGAAATTAAAACTATCGGCGATCTTGCCGTTGCCTAACACGGCGGCGGCGGTAAAATCCGGGGCCTTGCGGCCGACGAGTACGCTCATGAGTGGTGCTCCAAAGAGTTGCTGAAAACGGTGCGGATCGCGTGAAGTCGGGGATATACTTTGGCCACGCCGACTCACGCGCGTTAACCGCGTGAGTCCAGTAGTATGATGATGTTTTTATCCTTACGCAAGGCCTACGCGATGTCATTTTCGATTGAATTTATATGAATTATCGGCATGAGTTTCATGCGGGCAATGCCGCCGATGTGTTGAAGCACCTAGTGGTAATAGGTGTATTGCGCGCGCTCGCGCGTAAAGCAACGCCTTATGTGTATTTTGACACTCACGCGGGCGCGGGTTTGTACGATTTGCATGCGCCAGCGGCGCGTAAAACGAGTGAGTTTTTAACCGGTATCGGCCGTCTTTGGCCGTTGCGCGGCGCGCCGAATTTACCTGCGTTAGTTGCGGACTATTTGGCGTTGGTGGCGGCGCATAATCCGGGCGCGTCGTTGCGCACCTATCCAGGGTCGCCGGTGCTCGCGCAGGCGGTCACGCGCGGCGATGACCGATTGATACTGATCGAGCAAGTTGCGGAAGTTGCGGCATTTCTGAAACAACAGTGTACCGCCGATGCGCGTATCAGTGTGCATATCAATGATGGATATCAGGGCTTGAAGGCCTTGTTGCCGCCGCGCACGCGTAAACGCGGTGTGGTATTGATGGATCCGCCCTACGAAGATCGCAACGAATTTGCGCATGTCGGTGAGGCCTTGCTGGAGGCGATAAAGCGCTGGCCCGGTGGAATTTTTTTGGTCTGGTATCCGATCGCCGCGTATAGTGAAGATGCGCATTTGCTGGCGCGTTTGCGCGCCAGTGGCGTGCCCAAAATTCTTGTCGTGGAATGGTGTTGGAATGCGTGTCGCCTGCCCAAAGGCATGAATGGCAGTGGCATGCTGATCGTGAATCCGCCCTGGCAGTTTGAGCGCGACATCGACAGCGCGCTGGCGTGGTTACATCCGCAATTGGCCCCCGACCCAAGCGCGGGT
>CAKKRP010000005.1 GCA_919902765.1 Gammaproteobacteria bacterium
AACAGCATGCGAGTAAAACCGCCACCCGCCAACATCGCTATAAAATCAACTTTGCGCAGGCGTTATCAAAAATGAAAAACGCGGTGGTGCAATTGATTCGCGGCGTCGCGTTGCGCGACTACATTACGCATTTACTCGCGTATCTGGCCGACACCGTCGAGGCGGTGATTCCGCTGCGCGCATTTCCGCGCCGCGTGAGCAATTTGCATCATAATATCAACCAGTTATGCTACAAACGGTGCAAGTAGGGGGCTTAACTTAATGGCATTGGGTCTATCCCACGCTGGCAAAAAACAAGGTGGGCATTATTCCTCGCAGCGTTTTGTATCGGTCGTTGTTGCAGCGGGGCTTGTTTACCCGCTCGCAATTGGCGCCGACGACGTTTTATCGCAGGGTTCGCGCAAACAACTTGCTGGACGATGCGACCGTGCAAAAACAGCGCTTGTCGTTTGCGATGTTGTTCGCCAATCAATTGTGGCAAGCCGATACGATGTATGGCCCGGCCATTAAACAAGCGGATGGGCAGTGGAAGAAAACCTTTTTGATCGCGTTCATCGATGACGCGTCGCGCGTGATTGCCCATGCCGAGTTTTTCTATCGCGACAATACCGAGAACATGGTCGCCGCGTTCCGTTCGGCGCTGTATAAGCGCGGAAAACCTGAACGCTTGTATTTCGATAACGGCGCTAATTACAGTGCGAAGGAGATTCTGCAAGCCTGTGTGCGGTTGGATATTCACTTGTCCCACGCGCCCATTCGCGATGGCGCGGCCAAGGGGAAAATAGAAAGGTTCTTTCGCGGCTTTCGTGATCGGTTTTTAACATTACACCCGACATTTTCCTCCTTGGACGAATTGAATCGGTTGACGCATGCATGGGTGGAGGGCGAATACAATTCCAAGTACCACAGCGGTATTCAAATGATCCCCATCGACCGCTTTAATCTCGATCGTAATCGGATTAAATTCTTGACCGACGATGCCTATTCGGCCGAGGTGTTCTTTGTCGAAGAAAATCGCAAAGTGAGTAAAACCAATGTGTTTTCGATCCACTCACAGCGTTTTGAATGCCCCGTCGATCTGCGCGAAAAAACGGTTCAAGTGCGTTATGACCGGATGCGCCACGACCGCTTTGTGGTGTTTTTCGATGGGCTCCGCATGGGCGAGGCCACCGCGTTGGATTTGTATGCCAATGCGCAATGTCGTCTTCCCATGGCGGCGTCTGACGAGGTGCTGCCATGATCAAATCCACCTGGGGTTTGACCAAAGAACCTTTTGATCGGCACGATTGCGCGTTGCTGCCGCAGCAGTCCGAGGCCATGGAGATGATTAAGATTCACGCGCAACATGGCGGCTTCTCCGTCATCGTCGGCCACCCCGGCCTGGGCAAGTCCGTGCTGCGCGAGCACTTGGAACAACGCGGCAAAGAACGCGATACCGTGGTGATTTCATTCACTCAAACGTTACACACGTATTTGAACATTCTCAAACAGCTCGCGGAATCCATGCAATTGAGCGTGGCGATGAAAGACGTGGAAAAGGAATTAATTCTGGCCGCGTATCGCCACGTGCAGGCGCAAAAAACGCTGTATGTGGTGATCGATGAGGCGCATTTGCTGGATATGACGATCCTGCGCAAACTGCGTTTGTTATTCGAGCGCTTCCCGAAAAAACACAATCTGGTGTTGCTGGGACATCCCGAATTGTTGTATCGTCTGTCGATGATGTGCAACGAAGACATCAAGAGCCGGATTAGTTACTCGAAACAGTTATTACCGCTCAATGATGGAGAATTGACCCAATTCATCATCACCGAATTGGCCGTGGTCGGCTTAGGTGCCAACACCTTTGACGAGGCCGCCATCCAGGTCATCCTACGAGCGGTACAAGGCAATCTAAGACTGTGTCGCAATCTGTGTTATGCCAGCTTGATCGCCGCCAGCCTCGACCATCAACGCCTGTGCATGGTAGCGCATGTCAACGCGGCCTTGGTGCAACCGCACTGGCGCTCGCATGAGGCCTTGCTCAAGCAGCAGGTGAAAACAAACGGGGTGACAAAATGACGCTGCGCGTCAATACAATAATCACGCACCTTCGCGCGGAAGATGCACACACGGTGAAAAAATGGATGCTTAGCATGCGCTAATACGCGACAGCCAAAATAGTCGTATTTTTAAGGGGCGCAAACGCCCCCTTTTTTTTCGAAACGCTTATGACGCTACCTTGGTTCATTGTGCGATACAAGCCCGATCGGGTGACTGAAACGTTATAATGCCAGTGTGGGAAAAGCGCTCAACTATTGCTAAATCGTGCGATGCCAGGATTGGCTGAGGTTATGATGGGAGTGGGGTGCGCTACAGCTTTCGACTAGGCGCAGCAGCGAGACCTCGGTTTTGATCCGGTTAATCGTCTCGTCGGTAAATCGTGCCATGCTCCGCCCTCCAAAAACCTGTCAATACCCTCAAGAGGTTTTCTTTTTAAACCTATTAGGGTATAGTTGTCAACCTACTTAGATAGCAGGAGGTAACATCATGGGGTATTCAATTTGGTTGGTGAATCCCATGAGCATTGCGGCCCGTTTGATCGTGCTACGTAAAGAAAAAGGCCTGACCCAGCAGGAGATGGCCGACAAGATCGGCTTGCACGTGAACCAGGTGCGGCGTTACGAGTCAGGTAGCGCCCTGCCATCGCTTGAGGCATTGAAGAAGATCGCCGTTACCCTGAGCGTGAGCATCGATTCGCTGGTGTTTGATCCCGGCGAACGCGGTCCCCAGGAAGAGGGGCTGAAGTTGCGTTTCGAGGCCGTCTCCCAGCTTGATCCGCAGGAGAAAAGCGTTATCTTGGAGCTGATCGACGGCATGCTGCTCAAGCATGACGCCAAACGCTGGACGGCTTCCCGCGCCAGCGGCTAAGAGGAAAAACATATTTTTTAACGAGGTGAGATATGGCAACGCCCAAAGAAGCTGCAAAACAATTGATCGACCACCTGCCGGAACAGGCCAGTTGGGATGACATCATGTATGAGCTGTATGTGAAACAGAAGATCGAGGCGGGATTAAGAGCCGTGGCGGAGGGCCGCACCATCCCCCACGAAGAGATGAAGCGCCGCCTGCTGGCCAAGAGGCACCATGGCTAAGCTCCACTGGTCAGAAGTCGCCGGGGCCGATCTGGATGATATCTACGATTACATCGCCCGTGATGTGCCCTACTACGCCGAGATGTTCGTCGATCGGCTGATCGAGGCCACCGACAAGCTCGAAGAGTTTCCCCGGATGGGACGCAAGGTGCCCGAAGCCGATAACCGCGACGATGTGCGCGAGCTGATTGTCCAGGGCTATCGGATCATTTACCTGCTACAGACCGAGCAACTGTTAATCCTTACCGTCATCCATGGCAGCCGGAATTTGGCGGGGCAGGAGAATAAGCCGTGGGCGGATGAATAGCGTTCGGAAAAAACTCGCGCATGAGCAAGTTCCTTGACGATACCAGTAAATTCCTGAGTTACGTACTCCGCCACGAACCGCAGGCCATTGGCATCACTTTAGATTGTGAAGGCTGGGCTGATATCGCAGCCCTCATCGAAGGCGCTAGACAAGCCGGTAAGACCATAGACCGTGACCTGATCCAACAAGTTGTGGATACCAGCGACAAGAAGCGCTTCTCCATTTCAGAAGACGGCTTGCGGATTCGTGCAGCACAAGGGCACTCGACCAAGACCGTTGCTATTATCTACCCAGAGAAAGTACCGCCAGAGTTCCTTTACCACGGAACAGCCACGCGCTTTTTGGAATCGATTCTGAAGGGGGGATTGCGCCCTGGTAAACGCCACTACGTGCATTTATCGCAAGACGAACAGACAGCAACTGCTGTCGGCCAGCGCTATGGCAAACCAACGGTATTAAAGATTGAAGCCCTGCGGATGCACCAGCAGGGCTTCAAATTTTTCTTAGCTGATAATGGCGTCTGGCTGACTGATCAGGTACCGCCGGAGTTTTTGACACCAGACTCATCCAACACAGCGGATTCCGCGACAACCTCAAGACAACCAAAACTATCGACATAAATCATGAAGTGACGCATTACCCAGTAATCCCGCCATTCAGGAACAGCCGCAGCACGCAGTTCCTCGACCCAATCCGATTCTTTAATCTCGCAGACCGTATCGTACACGTCATTAACATGCCAACCCGTGCAGTAGGTTTCCTCGCGTTTACGAAAGGCACGCGGCTTAACAAAAAGCACTCCTACAGACCGCTGTTGCCCATCGTCATCACAGACCATCGAGAGCAGTAGCCCTCTATCCTGATCGATCAAAGTTGGACCTTGGATCACAGCGGTAGATGCACAGGGCAAAGAAAAGAGTGGCAGCTTTTCCATCAATTCCCACCTGATCGCCGAACAGTATCAAATGGGCCACCTGGGTTACGAGAGAGCTGGCCGTTAAGCTGCCCCTCATAAAAACCTTCACCAGTTCGATTCACAGCGTTCCACTGCGATCGCGGAATTCCAGCAGCCTCTAATGCTTGGGAAGAACGTGTATTCAGAATTAGAGGCCGACCATCTCGGATGATGTAGTCAATAGGCACATCCGAAGGTTTCATGCCACCAGAACGAAGCGCTACCGCTCATCGTCAACGCTCTGCCCCGCAAATGCTCCACCCTTGCTGAACATGGGATTAAAGGTCTTCTGTGCATACTGCGCACCTTCCGGTAGCCCCTTTGCAACAGAAGGCCCCTTACCAAATATCCTCTCAAGTAACGTCCTCAACACGCCTACTTGCGCTGGCTCCCCCCCTAGCTTTGGTCGCCCTACATTTTCAAATGACCCATCACCAAAGTTCAGCTCAGAAGGTTGTCCAACAACACAATCCCCCCACCGACATCCTTCTGGATTAACATTGTCCGCCGCCGAAGTTCCCCCTCCACCTTGCGCCGAATTCACCGCCTCGCCAAACAAATACGACGCCAATCCCGTCGCCGCCCCGTTCTCGAAACGACCGCCCGACAGTTGCGCAACCGCTCCGCCTGCAACAGCAGAAACTATCATACGTGCGCCAGGACTCCAACCCTGCCCCAATTGGCCTGTCGCATATCCTACAATCGCACTTGCACCAAACGCGATCAATTGTCGTCTATCGCCCGTACGCCTATAGTTTTGATAGGCCATAACGCCTCCGGCCGCCAGCGCCATCGGCGGACACGCAACCGCCATAGCACCCATGATGCCACCCAACATCATTGCACCTGGGTCCCAATTCGACTGTACACCGGCTACAATCGCGTTAAATATAAAAGCCGCAATTATGACCGTGGCCGTTATAGGTTCATGCCCGTCCGGGTCCGTTCCTCCCATGGGGTTATTAAACATATAACTATAACGATTGAGCGCTTGCGTATACGTCAGCGACGGTAACACTGAGTCCGCTTGCAACATGCGCCCGAGTTGAGGATCGTACACGCGGCCATTCATATGCACCAAACCCAACTCGTCTAAATGTTCATGCCCGGTGTAACCGTGATGAGTCACTCCGGCGATGATTGTAGACGTAGCCGCTTGGCCGTCGATTTGGCGACGCGCACCAAAGGCGTCGTAGCTATATCGCGCCGAGATCAATACCGCGATGTCGGTGCTCACCGTTTCGTTGGTGACAACGGTCACTGAACCCAAATGATCTTTGTGCAAGTACACGGTCTCGGCCGGTGTAGTGTCGCTCTTGACGGTATAGATCGCCACCATTTGTCCACCGCCATAGATGTAGTGCTTGTAGCTATTCACACCCGTGGCATTGTCCGTTTCTACCTCAAAATGATTACCCGTATCCCACCTTGGGCTGATATACACCGTGTTACCGGAGGTAGCCATTTGTACCGTGCGTTCGTGCGCGTCATCGTAGGAGAACACGGCCGTCTCAACACTATTATTTATGCTGCGCGGTTTCCCAAACGAGGTGTAGGCCAAGGTGCGTCCTCCGCCCGTCAACATGTCGCCGTTTTTGTTATAGGTGTATCCGGCCACTTTATTTGCGCCCATGTTAACCGTGGTCACCGCATGAGGCCCGGCGCCGTTTTCTCCATAAACGTAATTATCGCCAAAATCTGACTTGGATTTTATGTTGCCGATAGCATCGTAGCGATATGAAGTTGTTGATGCACCGCGCATCACATCCGTGAGGCGATTGAATTCGTCGTATTTAAACGTCTCACTGACTGTCAACGCGCGTTCGGTGATCAAATCGTCGCGTTGTTCAACATTGCCGATGGAGTCATAAACATAGGCCAAATTTTGCACGGTGATACCACTTCTGCCCGTGTTTATCGCGGTGACGCTACCTTTTTCCGGGTCATAGGTACGCACGGTGGTCATACCATTACGGGATTTTTCCAACGAAACTTGTCCGCGCGCCGTAACCCCCTTTAATTCCCAGTAGGGAATATTGTCGGAGGTATTACAAGCGCTCTTCGCCTCGCATACGCGCACTAAATAACCGTCGGCATTATATTCATTACGTGTTGCGAGTCGTCCTTTCGGTGTTTGCGGATATTTCGTGGTCTCCACACGACCATAGGCATCATAGGTACGCTCTACGGCATAATCGGTTGTCAATATGCGCCCCGTTTCTTGCGTGGGTCGGCCATAGACATCATAAACTAGGCTGCGTTTGTAACCGGTAATATCATTACTAACGCTCGCAAGCTTTCCAATTCCATAAACAGCGCTGTCATACACCCAGGTGGTCGTCTCCGGCGTAGCGCGAGTAGCGTCTTCGCCTTTTTCTTTGCGTTGCACCACACGGCCTAACTCGTCATACGCCATCTCGACAAGCTGACCCTCAGCGTCTTTCTGCCACACCAACTCACCAAACGCGTTGTAACGATATTGCCATTGCCCCTTGTCAGGATCTTTCATGGAAATCTTGCGGCCGCGCACGTCGTAATTAAATGAAGTTACGTTGCTATTGATATCCGTCACTGTTTTGAGTTGGTAATACGCGTCGTAGGTATACGTGATAGTACTGGTATAACCGAGCTCGTTACCTTCACGCACGCTCATAATATTGCCGTTGCCGTTTTTACGCTCTTCCTTGATACGTATTTTGATGCCATCTTTATTGGTCGGATCAGTGACTTTGGTCACAGTAGTATTATTACCCAGATATGATAATTCCGTCGTCGCTTTCAAACCGGTCTGATTGCCGCATTGGTAACTTGTCTTAACCCGCCCAATGGTGTCATAGGTATAGCATGTCGCTCCGTAAGCACCTGCAACTCCAGGCGATAACTCGAAGTATTTGTCAGTTTGCGCTTTTACTCGGCCTAACTCATCATATGTTTTTGTTTGTGTGGTCCAGAGATCGCCACCGATGGCGTCGAACGCCTTAGTTTGGTTGCGAATTTCTCGACCCATTTTGTCAAAATAAGTGTATGCAGGCGCGGCACCCGACGATTGCGCCATACTAAAATAAGCCTCACCCGTTCGACATGTTGAGCAAAAGTTTCTCGACACCGTGCTACTGGTACCATCCGCTCGATATTCCGCAATTTGCGATCCAAACTCGTCATAGTCCCAAGTGGTAGTGAGGCCGTTGGGGCCAGTCGTGGAAACGGCCACCCCGAAGCGCGGATCATAAATGTGCACCTCGGAATGGTTTTTTGCATTTACCAACACCTCTGGGAAATAACCGTCTACACCATAATACGTAGCACTTTCACGCGATAGCTGCGCGGGAGTCGCCAATGACGATGCACCGTTGGCGTCATAGGCAAAATTCGGCCCCGTCGTCACTACGCGCTGCACATTGCCGTAGGTATCATACGTTGTGGTCTTTTTGAGCCAGTGTGTTGCGCTATCAGGCTCTAGCGTTTCCTCCCAGGCGCGACCGGCGCTGTCATAGGTAAACGCGGTTTTGCGTGTACGCGTTTCTACCGGGCTACCGTCGCCATTGTCGCGCGTGACGGTCACACTCGACGGGCGGCCTTCGCGCAATGCACGTGTGTCACCGGGCGCGTAAATATATGTAGTGGTAACACTTGAATGCTCGGGAAATTGCTCTCCGGTAGGCACGCTATTGGTAAACTTGGTAATTTCCTCTGTTGTCGATATATAATTGCCGTAAGTGTCGAATTCACTAACGTCACCGCTTTGGTATGTGTATCTATAGAATGAATAGTCGCTTTCTGCAACTGAAGTTAGCTTGCTTCCACCTTGGCGGAACACAAATCTTACCTGTGAATTATTTGCATCGGAAAGCATGTCTTTCCATGAATTAATCTCATTATTGTAGGTTAGGGCAATAGTATTAACTCCTTGTGCATAGGGATCACCTATCGTCTTAACGGTTTGAGCAGTCATTCCATTAAAGGGATAGGTTTGCCTATATAAAGTCGTCGTTTCTTGTTTAGATACTTGGCTTCTTGTATAAATATACTGAAAACCTAAAAAACCTCTACCTAGCCTATCTACAGCGCCGTTGTGATATGCATAATCTGTAGTTTCATTGGATATTGTTGTGATTGGCTTCACCAGTTTCGATACCAATGTCATTGGCGCAATAAGCGCCCTGGAATTTGGTATTGCAACGCCTGTATCATAAGGCCCATTGTAAGTTGATTCTAAATAGTCGTCAGTATATCGATTGTATGGGTGACCAAATGTCTTCTGAAAGGTCCCCGATGCTGTAATATAGTCAATCGTCGTCGCAACATCCGCCGAGGTTCCTGACGGCAATCGCTGTTGAGACACTTTATTTACTACATTGTCATTCCCACGCCCATAGCCGACATACGTATCCCAACCCGCAAACCCGATGAGATCAATAATTCCGTCGCCATTAAAATCTCCGAACATGCGAGGATATTGAAAGGCCTGATTAGGCGCTTCTGGGAAATTGCCAGCGATATAAGCGGCACCAAAATGGCTAGAACCGCCTTCAAGAACATAGCGGTCTCCAGTCGCAATGGCGACACTCACCCCACCGTCATGAAATCCAACAATATCCGCCCTGCCATCGCCATTCACATCGGTGACCGTTCTGATCTGCGCACCCGCAACCCAAGCT
>CAKKRP010000006.1 GCA_919902765.1 Gammaproteobacteria bacterium
GGGGCGGGATTCGCACCCGCTGGAGGCATCGACCTTGCCTGGACGCACTGACCCCGTGGTTTCTGCGCCCGGAACATAACACCGCCGATAATCCGCCATGCCGCCATCACCGTAGGGTACGCATTGCGTACCGTTTTTCATTCCATTGCACAATCATCCATGAAATAGATCACCACCCAAAAAATAATATTTGTTTATACGTCCCCGTTTTCAATTCAATCCAACCTAACGTACCAGTATCATTTCAAACTTTGGTACGCGGTGCGTACCCTACCTGGCTAAAAAATCTAGTTTAGTAATAAGTTTTGAATAATGGACATGATCACTGGAATCAAATCATCGCGCGGATTGGTCTTATTCGCAATCTCTGCTCCGTCTGTCACGCCATCACTGTCAGAATCGGGATTAGTCGGGATCGTGTTATATTTGTATTCCTGCAAATTTGTCAAACCATCGTTATCGGAATCTAACGCTGCATCTGCGGCATTTTTTGAGTTCAGAATTCCGGGATATCCATCCTCGTACCAATCCGGCAAGCCGTCATTATCGTCGTCTGGGTCCCAGGTGTCGGGAATGCCGTCGCCGTCGAAGTCGTCGGCCTTGCCGTCGCCATTTAGGTCGTCGCCCCACGATACGTTGGCATATCCAGTGCCGCCATTGGCCACGGGGTCCGCTGCGCTGTCGCCATAGACCGGTGTATTGAGGCTTAGATACGTCTTGTGCAGCGTCGCCGTCGCCACGCGCGAGAAGGTGACGTCAAGCAAATGACCTTCCGCGAATACGTAGCTGTTGTTATTGCCGGTAGGTGTCAACAACACGCGTAGCGTGCCCGCCACGGGGACACTGACATCAATTTTATGGTAAGCCGCTGCAGGCCCCAAGGGAATGTTCAAATTGGGAGCAAGTTCCGTAGCGGCGTAACCGATGTCGAACTGCATGCCCGCCACCGGGTTGTACGGAAGACCCGGCGTGCTGTTGGAAACATCTACCGACACCGAAACGGTGGGCCAGTTTACTGTCGGCGTTATCGATAACGACGGCGATGCCAGGGTCACCGATGACAACGCCCATCCAAGCGCAAATGCCAAACTACTTTTGAAGATCATGTTCATTTTCTCACCTATGATTGTCCTACCACACATTCAAATCTATTAGTTAATCGTAACCCGTAGGTTGGGCAACGCGTGTTTGCGAAACCCAACATTGCCAACGCGTGCGCTAAACCAAAACTTGTCACCGATTTCATTTGGCGTCGTTATACACAATTCAATATCCCGGCAAACTGTTACCGATCACGTTGGGCGTCTTTTGTCAGCCCAACCTATCGGGCTACAAACCATATTTTTTAATTAATTTGCTAACTTCTGTTCTAAGTTGTACATCGTCTATTTCATATTCATTCCGAACAAAATTGGGATTGTACAGATCCGCTAAGCAAAAAATACTTGACAAACACTCGCTCAACGAACCGCTATCCTTTGTCAGTAGACACTTGTCCCTTTCAATTTTCCATAGTTCTAAATACGAATTAGCGAATTCATCCGCAGACAATTTTCCATCTGCAAATGATTTTGAAAATTCGAGAATAGTGATACTCACCGTAAAACCCCGTAACACATCAAGCGCCGCAAATTGCCTCAATTTCTCTACGCAAACCCGTCCCCATCATCGGCTTGAGTTTGTTTACTACCGTACTTTCGCCAGTCAAGTTCTCGACAAAAGAAGCCCTGATTAACTCAAGCGACTCTGCCTCTCCTGCCTTAAGCTCAATCTCAAAATAATCGAGAATCCTCTGAACAACCACGCGGTCATTCCCGCCCTCTGCCGCAGCAACAACAAACCTCGTTACGTCACCCATAAATACATGCGGCAGAAGCATATCGTTATCAACCAAATGCTCTTCATATGCTCCTTTTAGCTCTGGGGCAACGCGAAGAAGGCGTTCAATGAACAGCTCACCCGCGTCCATCTCATTCCCTCCCTAACGCGTTTTGCAAATCGCGCTTTAGGCTTTCGGCCACTAGGCGGTCGTGATATGAAGCGTCTGGATTTTTCCTCAGCCAATTATTTAGAGCATTAGTGTATTGTTCGCCCTTCTGCGAATGGAATGTTCCATGTGTGGGCAGTCCCGTTGCAAGCTCGTTACGGATAGCGTCGGCGGTACTCCCCGTCCCAATTGGATTCTGGCCTTTAGCTCCCTTATAGAGGTCGCTAACTAGGTTGCCGAGCTTCGGATCGCTCACTGTTGGTGTTGGTAATCCCTTTGCAACATCCAACACCGCCATCGCTTCCCGCTCCGCCACCGCAACCGCCTCAACCCCGCGCCCGGTCGCCTGTAACGTACCGCCCGATTCTATAACGCCCAAGCCACCGGCAACAACACCGCCCGCCGTCGCCATAAAATACATCGCGGCATCGCCATAATTGCCGCCAAGAAAGGCATTCGTTGTGTTTGCAGAGTTCGTCGCTGCACCAAAAAATACGCTATCTACGATTACCGTAATTACCTGCCCAGCGGTGTAATTCGGCCCCACCCCCTGTGTATCCATTCTCGGGAAATAATCTTGCCCAATTAAAGTGCCCTCTTTACTATTTGGAATATAGCCACCATTAGCTGTCGTAAAATTACCAGCCGCATCGACACTCGACCCATTCCCAAATACACAACTACCATCCAAACGACAAGCCGTATCCGGCGTCGATTGCACACAACTTGAATCATTCGGATCACACGTTGCATACCCGGTCGGGTCCACATATCGGAACGGATTGTTCAGCGCATAGGCATAGCGATTCAGCGCCTGCGGGTTATAGATGCTCGGCACCGTGGGGTCGGGCGATGTAAAGCGGCCCAGCATTGGGTCATACATGCGCGCATTCATATTGATCAGCCCAAATTCCGAATCCATCTCATGGCCGGTGTAGCCACGCGTGGTCGAAGTGATACTGCTGACGCTGCCGTCCTGCCATGTACCCCCGCGCGGTTGGCCATAGTCGTCGAAGCTTTGTTCTTCCACTTTGTTGCCTGCGCTGTCGGTGATCACGTCTACCGAACCCAATGCATCGGTATGCACATATTTGGTCGTGCTGGTGCCGCCGCCAATAGTGAGCATGGCCACCAGACGCCCCGCCGCGCTGACATAATATTTTTCTTTGGTCGTGGTAACGCCCGACGTAGTGGCTTCCACTTTTTCGTAAAAGCTGCCTATTGTGGTGGTGCGTTGAGTGTTAGTGCCGTTTTGCACATATTTGGTCAAACGCTCGAACATCGGGCCATAACCAAACGTGGCGGTGACACTGGGGGTAGTCACCGTCAACGGCTTATTGAACACGGTATAGGTCATGCCACGCACCTGTACGCCGTTGCTCGTCGCCTTCACCATATTGCCGTTGGCGTCGTATTCGTAAGTGTAGGAATTTGAAGCACGGCCCGCGCGATCAGCAATGATTTCGTTCATGCACAACACATCCAACACGTTCACCGCATTGTCTTTGTTGCAATCCTGACCATTGGTCGCATTGCCCAACACCGTGTTAACGACATTCGTCACATCTGTGGCGGTATAGCTCGCCAGATTGGTATAGCTGGCAGCAGTAGCCGCGTGCGGGCCTGCAAATGTACCTGGAACAGGCGCACCATAAGTGAAGCCGCCCACACCGGATTTCTGCAACACATTGCCTAAGGCATCGTAATCATAAATGCGTGGACGTGAATTTGGCGCATTAGTATCAGCCCGCACTAAGCGATCCAACGCATCATACAAGAAACTTTCTTTGGCGCTAGTCCGCCGATTGGTGCGGCTGGACAAGTTACCGCTTAGGTAATATTGATAATCCAAGTCTTGCACGCTGCCCGTGGTGATACCTTCCAACGCGCCCGATTCAGGGTTGTAGCGACGTGTGGTAGTGAGACCATTGCCCAACGTTTCACCCGTCACTTGATGGCGTGCGCTAAAGGCGGTGGCCTGCCAATACGTAGCGCTGACCGTGCCGTTAGTTTCTAATTTACCGACGGATTTCAACGCCCCCGTATCGTAATAGGCTTTTTTAAGCGTGAGCGCGCTATTGGGATAGGTGATGGTGTCCGAACGGCCGAAACTATCATAGGTTGCCGTCCGCGTGTAACTGGCGCCATTGATCGCCACCGTGCTGCTATTGGCCAAGCCAGTGGCTGGGTCATAGATAAACGACTCTACCACCTGTCCACGCGTAACGCTTTGCAAGCGACCTAAATCCTGCGTAGCGTTATGGTCATAAGCCCATGTGGTGGTTGCAGTATTCGTAGCACCAGGCGCTTCGATGCGCGAGCTCATGCGACCTGCATTGTCGTAGGTAAATTTGGTGATTTGCGCGAGCGCGTCCTTCTGCCATTTGAGTTCACCAAAAGCGTTATAACGGTAATTCCACAGCCCCATGTCGGGGTCGTTCTGGCTCAGCTTATTGCCCATCACATCATAGGTGAGCGTAGTGGTATTGCCTTTTGTGTCCTTCACTGACGACAGCACGCCGAACGGACCGTAAGTGTAGGTCGTGATATTGTTGAGCGCGTCCGTGACTGAGGTAGTTTGCCCACGACTATCCCGCGCGTAGGTGGTAGATTGCGCTGCTTCATCACCGATGCGTGTGACAGTAGTTGTTAATCCACTATAACCATACAAAACTGACAACCCATTGGCTGCTGTAACTGTTGAATCACGGCCAGCTTCGTCATAAATATGCACATTCCACAAGGGCGTTCCGTTACTAAAATACGGCTCGGATATTTTCCATACACGCCCAGCGGCGTCGTACAACGTATCTACGAAAATATTGCGCGTGCCGCCACTTTCTGGATCAACACGGCGTAGTACACGTCCTAAGGCATCATACTGACTCTGTAAAGGAATAAGCGTCGTACCTGCTGCATTGCTTTTGGCCTCTGTTATCAAATAACGCGCGCCGGACGCACAATTAGCGGGGCAAGTGCTATAGGTACGTGTGGTCGTAACTGCGCTTGCGGATTGCGCGTATTGCGTCTCCGACTGCGGCCTGCCGAGCGCATCCTGGCCCCACCCAGTGCGTATACTCGCGGCATCGTCAAACTGTACCTTGCTACCCCAATAGCTATCAAACGTAGTAGTTTCTGTACGCGTCAGGCCGCCAATGGTTTGCGAAATTGCTTGTGACCATTGACGCGTGTTAAAGGTAGTGGGCGTATATGTATAGCTCTGTGCTCGACTCGTACTAACATTGCTGATTTTGCTACCCGTGGTGTCGTACTCTGCATCGCCGCCAGTCGCCGTTTTTGTCAGCGGATAACCAACCGTACTATAGGTATAGGCCGTGGTGAGAGTAAGATTGAAGGCATTACTAACATCAGCAATTGCAGTACCCGACGCATCGGTTATCGCATCGCTAACCGTCGCATCTTTTAATAAACCAGACGCATAGTAATTGCGCGCTGTTCTACGCGAGCGACTGCCGATTGCGGTGGACTGCGTCTCTGTCACCGTTTGAGCATCTAACTGACCAATAACATCGCTGCCTATTTTATACGTGTTAGCAAACGCGGTAACGGATACATTTGCGTCATGGTCATTGCGCACCGTGATCTTCGATGGATTGCCATACGTGTCATATCCATCAAAGCTTGTGGTGGTCGCCAAATTTCTGCGTCCATAGTTGTTAAGGTCGTAAGAGGACTCTACAACACTCACTTCACACGCATATGGACGACCTGCGTCACTGGTACATATCGACCAGTTGTGCCTAGTGCTACCTAGTGTTTTTCGATATATATAGTCAGTACAACTTCCGCCGCCCATACCGCCGCTGTTGTCACACAGTGTATACCTCCCTATATCGGTTGATTGAGTCAATGAGAAAATTGGGAGGCCAATAAACGGATACGTCGCACTGTAATAGTCCGTGCGAACAAGTTGTTTATTGATATCAGTTTCTTTTACTTCACCGTAGCCTAGCCACCCCCTTTTGAAATCCAACGTACTATCTTTGTACGCGTACTCATAGCGATTGCTAAATGTTCGATTTATCGCGGCACCGTCCGCAACTTCCTTACTCACAACGCGATAGGCGCTAGGCGTGATACACGCGCGTCCAGCACTCGCATTCGCACAATGGGGACCAGGTAACGGCTCTGGACTTTCGACAAATACCACGTTGGCCGAACTAGCAGACGCAGGTGCCGGGCCAAAACTAGTTGCCTTTCTTACGCCGAATTCCAACGTGGTCACTAAACCGATCCCTGTGGTGATCGTTTGCAGCAAACCAGGTCGGGCGCGGTTAGATTTATACGTTGTGCCGCTTTTCGGTGTCGCTGTTGAATTCACAACAAAAATGTCGGGCTGGGTGTCGCCTGTAAGATCACTAATGTGGTTCCATGCTGTTAATTCAGCAGTCGTATCTCCAATATAGGCAGGGGATGTGTCCACTAAAAATGTACCATCTCCTTTACCTATTTCGACGCTAATTCCTCCGGCAGAATTTATTCTTACTAGGTCTGAGATACCGTCACCATCAGTATCAACGAATTTCCCGAAATGACTTATTCCATTCGCCTCGTCATATAACCCATTTGGCGCAACGCAAACGTAAGACATTTCCACATCTATAATTGCGCTATTACTCGGGCGCTTATGCTCATCTGAAGATTTTTTGGCATTCCGAGTACAGCCATACGAATTAACCCCGTTTAGAATGTAATTCTCTACCACATTAGCATCAAAGTGACCTGCTGGCGCATCGATTGTATTACCAGAGATAGGAACGTTTACAGCAACGGGGTTCTGCGTAAAAATACCGTCTCCTTTTCCAACTCGAATCGCAACCTTACGGCCTGCATTCACGTACTTCCTACTCAACACATAGAAATGACAGCTCCCGGTAGAGTTTGAAGTACAGCTTGAAGGAGCCGTGTTATACCAAGGATCGGTCGATCCACTAATACTAAACCCACTTACTTGCTGTTTACCATTTAAGTAAACAACGGAAAATTTTTGACTATTGGTAGCACTATCATTGTACTGCCATAGCTCAATGTCTTTTTGTGTCACCATAGCGGGTTCAGATAGAGAAACCAAGTCCAAAATTCCGTCCCCATTAATATCTACCAATTGATTATAGAAATTAAAGTATCCGCTATAACGACCACCAGTCCATAGAATGGGAGTAACAATATTGCTTTGGGTCTGAAGACCACGGGACGAATATAACACTGTCCCATCGTGGACGGAGCCGAACAATATTTGGACGTCCGACGCCGGTGGGGTACTGGTACCGGAACTCTGCCAATCAAAATTGCTTTGCACAACTTTAAAAATATCCAAAATTCCATCACCATCAATATCCGCCAATTGATTGGTTTGCCGGAAACCGTAATTTTGTGTGTAAAACGATAATCCTTCGCCCGTTGTCCCAGTACATGAAGGTGTACTGCCATAACCACAAGACGCTGTAAAAGTGAAATTGTTATTGCTATCTAACGCCCCAAGAAAAATCGCAAAACCGTTACTGCCGCTCTTGGCTTGAAATATATCAATCAAGCCATCACCATTGATATCAATGAGCTGATTCCAGAAGCGTAGGCCTTCGGGGCCGTAGGTAATCACGTCGGGGATGATGGACGTTGTTTGCGAAAAGAACCCATTACTGCTACCAAGACGCACTTCAAGATCATCTTGATATGTGGAGTCATTAGGATTTACTACACGAACGATATCTAGAAATCCATCGCCATTTACATCGATCAATTCATTCCACTGTTGAAATCCGCTATCTGGTTTGGACTCTGGATACACCAGAGCGTCATATAAATAAATCAACCATATATTGCTGGTATCAAACACCCTAATATAGCGGGAATCGGAATATAACGTGCTTAGACCCCAATTAGTTAGGCATTTATCTATGACGAAATTTTTATAGTCTACAATTAAAGGACGCAGGAGGGAGTAATACTCATCCCACGGAGTGCAATCAACACTATCAATTTGTGTAGGTTTTGACACAACTTGACTAGCTAAAAATCCACCTTTTCCATCTCCTACCGCCACTTCAAAAATGCCGCCTTTGTCACGGTTTGTAACTTTAAACAAATCGGTGATACCATCGCCGTTCATGTCCACTAGCCGATTCCAACTGTCTAAGCGTTTACCATCCTGCACCGTCACACTGGTATCCGCCGCAGTAAAACCCGTGGTACCCGTATCGCGCCATGTGAACGTTAATGCAGTATCATAACAATTGCTGGTCCCCGCGCCACCGCACTCGGTGATGGACTGCAACAAGCTGCGCTGCGCACCCGTTGATTCGGTCATATATGTGAGCGTATAAACACGTACGATATCCGAAGTAAACTTCGTAGTGATAGATTGCAATCGCATATTGGACGCCAATTTAGCACCTACCTGATAACGAGTTGAAGCATCGGTACGCGTTTCGTAGCTGAATTCTACAAAGCGTACAGGAGTGATACCCGTGTTTCCGGTATACGAAATTTTTGAAGGATGATATTCGCTATGATCCGTTGCGATGTCGTAGCTCACCGTTAGATAATTGCCACTACGATCCTGAATGCGATTAATCGCCCAGGTCAATGTGCCCAAGCTTTGCGGGCGAATGCGGGTATCTTGGGCGCTGTTAGCCGTTTTACCAAACTCCAAGCGCTGGCCAGACTTCGTCGTTACGATAAAAAATTCCGGATCTGTATCCGTAGATGCACCCTTATATGCGCGAATGCGCGCGAAGGTATCAATCTCTGTACGATATTCAATATACGCCCCGAGCGTATCTGTGCCGGTAGAGGTCTGCACAACACGCCGCCCGTCCCAACAAAACTTCTGGTCACTAAAACTAATACCAGAGCGCGCACCATCAACAGCGATAGTGCCTGGACAGCGGGAAATAGAAGAAATCCCACTCAGCGACCAACCCACGCCAGCGATTCCATTGCCAGCAAGGCTGCTATACGTAAGCGCCAATTGCGGCTCAACGCCATTTATCCCTGGCGGCACCTGTATGGGCACGGTGTACACCGCCGCACCCTGATTATTGACTTCCAGTTTCCCTTCGGTGTACCCCAGCAACGCATTGGCCTCAGACAACCAACCAAATGCAACGAGCCCAGCGCAAATAACACCCCGTATACAATTCTTCATAACCCTCTCTATCCTCCAAACTTCGCTTTTTTTGAAGCAGTTTTTTAACTACTATTCTTGACTTTCAAAACAAAGAAACGCGCTAAATTCGGTGGCAGCCATTTCCATTTGGGTATACAACTGGAAAGAACATTTGCGACCACCGCACGACTCGTGCAACAAATTTCACCGCACACCAAAACAAAATTCACATTTGACGCAATATGCTTCGCATTGCGCCCTACTGCACTGTACCAAATATAATGGTGGACCCCGAAGCTCATATTAACCGCGCAGGCGTCCACATCTCAACTCCAACCATTTTCCACAAGAGTCGTCCCCGCTGGGACAATGAATTGGACTCATAAATTTCGTATGTTCCACCACGATTCGGGAGCGGCAAGCGATTACGCATACAAATGTCGATGGTGAAGTTGTTACCGGAACCCAGCCGGTAAAAGCAAAGGCCATTTGGCTAGCACTTAAAAAGCTTAACGCTGCAATAGCAGTCCAAATATATTTTTTCATAGTTCACTCACCAAGCCGAATAGCGCCCCTAACGTTCCAGCCCAGCGGCGCCCCGTTTTTTGGGGCGTAAGCTGCGGTGCCGAGTTAGGCCCATGCCGCGTGGGCTTGCAACTGACTAACTAAACGCTCGCAACTGCCGGGCGATTCGCGCGATGACGAAGCATCGCACACCCAAACAAAATTCACATCTGGCGCAATTCGCTTTGCGATTGCATCAGCCCTCACTTCGTTATAGTCAAGTGATATTCGTTTGCTCGAACCGAATTTAGATCGGTATTACAGTACACTTCATTGAACGTAATTTTATTACCCGTTGCAAGCGCTGAAAGTGCCATCGCATATATATCTTTATAATATGGATCACTGTCTAACACCACAAACGACTTTGATGTAGGACAAATAGTCGATACATCCACCGTCACTAGGACTCGATTCGGAACACCAGGGTCGGCGCCATTATAAACAGCCACATCGACTACATGGCCTGTCGCTGCATAGGAATTGGAGCCAATCAGGCAGGCTATTAAAGCAATAATTTTGAATTTCATCTAATCCCCCTAACGTTCCAGCCCAGCGGCGCCCCGTTTTTTGGGGCGTAAGCTGCGGTGCCGAGTTAGGCCAGTGCAGCTTGGGCTTGCAACTGATTAACTCAACACTCGCAACTGCTGGGCGATTCGTGCGATTTAACACTACCGCACACCCAAAACATTCAACACCTGTTTGCAGCGTTGACTTTCAATTTAGCACAACACCAACGCGTGGCGTTGCATTCAAAAGAAACATTGCAAACAACATCACTTGCGCACTAAATTGTGATGATAACACTCATTCGTTCAACAACATCACAAACTCAAACGCATGATCAAACACACCCATTCATGCGATAAATTCAACGTTTTTCGTGACACACAAAAAAACAATGTACAAAAAACGCTGGTCTAACGCGGGATTATGCGGTTATTCAAAAACAGGAGGATTTACGCCGCCTTCCATGAAAAAATCAGTCACGTCGGTCGAAGGCGAAAGAATTGAACGAAAAGGCTTTCCGTTACTAATGAGCCACTCCGCAACATAAAGACCACCCTGGCCGGAAAATATTCCGCGCAAGACGCAGGAGCCTGAGTCATAACAATGCGCCGCCATGTACTTTCGACCGTTATAATCCGCGCTGTATTCCAATGGTCGACCACCCAACGCGTTATACATATTGGTTGTTTCAAGATCATAGGATTTGCCCTCCGCGCGCAGCGTGAGTTTCGCAAGATAGGAGTAGGGTGTGGGTGGGTTACCGGTTGCGCCGAACGGCGTGGTGCCGTTGACCAAGCCCACAGTGAAATCTTTGCAGTAGTCGCGGCGTTTTTCATCTACAACAACGGCGCGTTCCACGAGCTGTACCACAACGTTTTCCGCCAGCCGCAATTCAACCCGGTACTCTTTAAGTTTCTTCAGTGGGACCTGCTCGATACTTATGCCCTGTGGGCACAGGTTTTCAGAATTTGCTGCCGGGACGTGCGAAAACAGCAGCGGCAGCAACAACGCTCCAAGAATTTTATGCACGGCGTTACCTCACCACATCCAGCATGTTGTCACCGCTAGCAAATATTCGGGTTCTGATATCAAACGGAAGAATAATACAACCCTCCGACGCGTTTCCTAAATTGCTATGCTTGTCACCGTGGATTAGAAAATCCTTGCGACCGTATGCGCCGTGCGCATAGGGGGTGAGAGGGACGGCAAATCGTCCTACCTTGCCGCTGTAATACGGCTGGCCGATACGCCACGAGCCGCGCGGTATTGGACCCTGATCTTTAAGGTGTTCCATATCGGGTCGATTTTTTGCGGAACCTTTACCTGAATAGCCTTTGTCGTATACCAGCACACCATTATGACGTAGTTCTCCAGAGCCTTGCGAATATTCCCATGGCATTGCGAACCTCCTTTTTTGGCAGACTCTAAGCCCCCTAACGTTCCAGCCCAGCGGCGCCCCGTTTTTTGGGGCGTAAGCTGCGGCGCAGAGTTAGGCCAGTGCCGCTTGGGCTTGCAACTGATTAACTAAACGCTCGCAACTGCCGGGCGATTCGTGCGATGAATTTCACCGCGCACCCAAAACAAAATTCACATTCGGCGCAATATGCTTTGCATTGCGCCCTACTCCACTATGGCAATATTTCAATCCAAAAAAGTGTACATTCATTTAAGGTGTTATTACTTGTCGTCGAATTAAAATTCCCTATTCTAACCTTTCGCTTTGCCATTTGCGCAGATAGTGCAAGAGACAGATTCTGCTTATCAAGCGCACGTATCGCCAAGATTGAGTAACCCTCAGTATCTGGCGACTTATTACAACCAACTACCGATCCTGCATCCCCTTTGAAATATAAAAGCGTCGCACCCGCCATGTCGCCAGTATAAATTGAACCGAATGAGCGCAGTCGCTCAATAGTACCTAACTCTTCGTTTCCGTACGCTGCGAACGGTAAAAGAAGTGCGGTCACAATAATTAGAAAAAATATTTTCATACAACCTATTCCCGCCATCCCCTAACGTTCGCCATAACCGGCGTGCAAAAGCAGAGCGAAGCGGCGCTTTTGCACGTCCGAGTTGATGGCGTTGTTAGGCGGTTGTTTTGTTTTCATCGATTCTGGTTATCGGGATAACTTGAACCCCGCTTGGGTAAATATAAAGGCCGTGATAACACTGATTGATTCGAAGATGGCCGGGGGCATCTGTTTTGTTTCTTCTGTGCATGACGTTCCAGTTGGCGCTCTCCAAATTATTTTCAAAGCATAGCCACTCAATTTCAATGTCAGGCACCACGGCGCAGAGCTGTGACACAATTGCTTCTCTGTGTGAAGGGAGGCAGTAGGCGATTTCTTCTACGATGCAGCTGCCACCAGACGCCAGATGTTTTAGCATTTTCTGTTTGATGGTCTTGTCCCCTTCGGTTCCCTCGAAAATCTCGGCACCACTTTTCCTTTTCAATTCCTCCGCGAGGAAAGACTTTCCAGAGCCAGCGAGACCAAGAAGAAACGTTACTTTTGCCACCTTTCGTCCCGATATGTTTTCAACCGCCTAACATGAATTCGCCCCCCTAATGGGGGCACCCAAACACACCAATTGGTGTATAACACGCAAAGGCAGGAAAAAACTACGGCTGTAGGATGTGACCCAACGAAGACAATGAGGAAGTCAGAATACGGACGAGAAACGATTAATTGAACATCGTGCAACGTTCATATTGTTCTGTCTTTTCAATTGTTTTCGGTTGGATGATGCCTAACCGATTGTTTTTTTCCTCCCGTTTTTGTATTGTTGTTGATACTAACACCCACTTTATTTTGATGTCAACAAGGATTGTTGTTATGCCCCCTAATGGATTGGAGAAAAACGACACGCGACTTCGCAACATTAACAGCAACCATAAATCCGAGCGCAGCACTGGGAATTCCGCACCCCGATTGCTCGATCAAGTGCGCGATGCGATACGTGTGCGGCATTACAGCCTGCGCACCGAACAATCTTATCTTGGGTGGATTAAGCGCTACATTTTATTTCACAACAAAACGCACCCCAAGGACATGGGCGTGGCGCATGTGGAGGCTTTTTTGTCGCATTTGGCGGTGCAAGGTCAGGTGGCAGCTTCTACGCAAAACCAAGCCTTATCGTCGATTTTATTTTTATACAAAGAGGTGTTGAAAACGGCGTTGCCGTGGCTGGATAACGTGGTGCGCGCTAAACGCCCAGCGCATTTGCCGGTTGTGCTGACGGTGGCAGAGACGCAGGTCATCCTCGCGCGCGTGGAGGGTGCGGCGGGGCTGGTGATTCGATTGCTGTATGGCACCGGTTTGCGTTTGGCGGAGGGCTTGCGGTTGCGCATTAAAGATATCGACTTTGCGCAACGCTCGATTATCGTGCGTGATGGCAAGGGGCAAAAAGATCGTATTACGATGTTACCCGAAAAGTTGATCGAGCCATTGCGCGCGCATTTGCACGTAGTGAAGGCCTTGCACGAACAACATCTCGCCACTGGCGGCGGCGATGTCTATTTACCGCACGCGTTGGAACGTAAATATCCGCACGCGAATCGTGAGTGGCTGTGGCAATATGTGTTTCCCGCGCGCGATGTTTCAGTAGACCCGCGCAGCGGTGCGGTGCGTCGCCATCACATCGACGAGAAGGCGGTGCAGCGCGCAATGCAGCACGCGGCGCGCGCCTCGGGCGTGGGCAAACATGCGACGCCGCATACCTTGCGCCATTCATTTGCGACGCATTTGTTGGAAGCGGGTTATGACATCCGCACGGTGCAAGAACTGTTAGGCCACAAAGATGTGCGCACGACGATGATTTATACGCATGTGTTAAATCGCGGCGGCAAAGGTGTGTTGAGTCCGTTGGATCGGTGGTGAGTGCGCAACCTGGGATTTTGCACAAGGCGCTTGATGCTGGCACCTAATTATTGCATTCGATAAACTACAGCCCTATCAAGACTAGGCCGCTATTATGGTATACTATAAACTGTAAGCAACGAGATATATTCAGTAATTTTTCTATAGAGGTACTTTAAACTATGGAACAGATTGTCAATCTACATATTGAGAAATTGCCGGAAGGTGTCTATCTCGCCACTTCCGATGATGTGCCTGGCCTGGTCGCCCAGGGTCGTACCGTTATGGAAACCTTGGAAATTGCTCGTGATGTAGCTAAAAAATTATTGGAGGCGCAATCCGAGCGTCAAGGTTCGCTCAAACTCAAAGAAAATCGTTGATATTAATATTGATGTAACTTTTATATATAAAGCCGATATATACTGTATACTTGATGCCGAACTGTAGATACAAAGTCACTACCAATTACAAAGGTGAACCGTATGAATGCCATAGTGATTGAACATGTAAAAGTGAGCGAACTGCCCGAAGATTGGCGAACACGATTACACGCCGCTGCTAACGCATGCGTCACTGTACGCATAGAGGAAGAAACTGCGTCGCGCGAGACCACTCATGAATCCGCCGAGAACCCCTTGTTTGGTATGTGGCAAGACCGTGAGGAAATGCAGGATGTGAAAGGCCATGTGCGAAAATTGCGCGCGCCTCGCTTTTAATGACTATCATGATATTAATCGATTCGGATGTCTTAATTTGGCTCACGCGGGGTCATACTGGTGCTAAGGAGCGTTTGGGGCAGGTCAACCCGTGGCGAATTTCAACGCTTACCTATATGGAACTTGCCCAAGGTTGTCGTAACAAGGACGAACTCGTGCGTATAAAACGCGGATTCGCAATGCAGCAAACTGAAATATTGCCGGTTACGCCAGCGATCTCTGAACATGCAATGGCACTCATTGATGAACACGCACTCGCGGATGGCCTTCTACTCGCAGATGCGCTTATCGCCGCAACCGCGATTGAACACCAGCTTACGTTGCTGACGGGCAACGCTCGGCATTTTGCCGCAATTGCACAACTTAAAATTGAACGGTTTGATCCATAATCTATTGTCAAGCATCCGCTGCAAACCTATTCATTCTAAATTTAGCGGTGTTGAATATCTCAACACTTGCAGGTGCCACAGACTCCTCGTAAATGACTGTTATTAATATGTAACGCCTTCTTCACTCATCATTCTCTTCCGCCAAAAACACCATAATGCCTAGAAAAATCGCTACAATTGAAAACACGGCCATGTTTGCCATTTTAATTCCTCGCTGATACTGTTAATTCTGCAAACCACTGCGCGCCCTGGGTGGGGACCAAGGTCAACACCAAAAACGCCGCCACCAAGGCAATGGTGATTGCGCGCTGAAAATTAAATTGTGTGCGATAGCGTAAAATAAATACGCTCAATGCTATCGCGTTGACGCTGGCGGCCAGCGTTGCTGCGGATATGACATCGATATTGCCTAAATAGGCCGCCCACACAAAGGTGCCCGATGCAATGCCTATGCAATCGCTCGCGTAGACAATGGCCGTGCCTTTCGCGCCTTCCGCGCCACGCACTTTTTCGCGTATGCGCGCCACCAGCGGCATTTCCATGCCCATCAAAAATCCCATCACGAATCCGAACAGATAGGGCACCACCGCTTCCACGCCTGGCGCTGCGGAATTTATCGCGGAATTCGCTAATAAAAAATTATTTGAGATATATACGGCGGCTGCGATGACCGGCACCGCGCTGGAACCCAGCACGATGATGGCGATTTCTAACCACACCAAACCGGCAAATGCATTTGTCACGCGTTGCGACATCAAGGATCCAAAACCGGCGGACATGATCATGATGCCTATCATGATAAAAATCGCCGTTTCGGTGTTGCCTAAGATGATACCGGCGTAATGCGACAAGGCATATTCGTACACCAATCCACAGCCCGCGATCAGCGGCATGACGCCCAATAACACGAGGTCATCGAAATAATGTTGCACTGCTTGCGACGTGGATGCCGAAATTACCGGCGCTTTTTGCGCGCGTTGAGTGAGTTCTGCAACGGAGGACATAACACCACCACCAAATTATTAATGTGGCGCATGTTACCATTCTATAATTAAGGATTTATGAACGGCATCCAGGGGATACGCTATAGATTGTTGTTTTTATTAAGTTTTTATACGATTTTTTGGAGGGTGTCAGATGCCTTTGCAGGCTGGTACGCCAAACAAGGTTTGAAAATTATGCGTGGTTTGCGCGGCGATGCCGGCGTAATCTTGTTGCCGCAACGTTGCTATAAATTCGGCCACGTGGCGCACATAGGCCGGTTGATTCGGTTTGCCGCGATGCGGCATCGGCGCTAACCATGGCGCGTCGGTTTCGATTAATATCCGATCCATCGGCACTTGTTGCGCGACGGCTTGCAATTCCACCGCATTGCGAAATGTCACAATGCCGGAAAACGAAATATAAAAACCGATATCCAAGGCCCGCTTAGCAGTGGCCCAATCTTCGGTAAAACAATGCATCACACCACGCGCTTGTTGCGCGCCTTCTTCTTCTAAAATCCGCAAGGTGTCGGCGCGCGCCTCGCGTGTATGAATAATCAGCGGTTTGGACACCGCTTTCGCCGCCGCGATGTGACGCCGCAGGCGTTCCTGCTGCACGCGCACATCGCCTTGCGTACGATAATAATCCAATCCTGTTTCGCCGATGGCGATCACTTTGGGATGCTGCGCATGCGCGATTAATTCTTCTACACCGGGTTCGTGGCCTGCATTGTGATTGGGGTGTACGCCGACCGAGGCATAGACATCGGCATGTTGTTCGGCGGCCTGCAAGACCGCCGGCAATGTTTCCATGTCGGTGGCGACGCACAAAAAACACCCGACGTCGTTGGCGCGCGCGGCCTGTACATAGTTGGCCAACACGGCGGCATCGGTGGCGCCGTCAAGGAGATTTAAATGACAATGGGAATCGACTAACATCGTCTACATCGTATGTGTAATGCGGTCTGATTTCGCGAGCCCCGCCAGCAAGGTTTCCACCCTGGCGCGCAAGGCTTCACCCTCTTGCTGTTTGAAGCGTACGCCTATGCCTGCGGCGCGTTTGCCCTGCACCCCCATAGGCGTGATCCACACGACGTTGCCCAATACCGGCGTCGGTTGCGCGTCGTCCCACAATGAAACCAACACAAACACCTCGTCGCCCATTTGAAACGGTCGCGGCGTGGGCACAAAAAAGCCGCCGCCCCTTACAAACGGCATGTAAACGGTATGCAAGGCCGCCTTATCGGTGATGGTGAGATGCAAGATCGCCCCGCCCCCCCCTGCCAATGCCGGAGGCGCAGCCCTTTTTTTGACCTCAGGTTTTTCATTCATCGGACGTTTTCCGCAGGCCGTGCGCGCAACTCGGCACAGGCGATTAAAATATCTTCCAATACGAGTTGCTGGTTGATGCTGGTGCTTAAACTACGCAAGGCATCTTGTACCTTGCTTAACAACTGCAATACGGCACGCGCATCGACCTGCTCCGCCATCCGCGTTAACGCACCGGCCATGTCCGGGTTACGCCAACGTCCGGCGTCTTGCGCCAGCTTGCAACACACGCTATCGCTCAACCAACTTTCCAACCAGATTAAAACTTCCATTGCGCCCGATTTTAGCCATTTTTCAGCGCTAATTAGCGGATCTTGCGCGCCGCCGACGACGCGTTGAAAATCCTCGAACAAGGCGCTGCGCCGCAGCCAAACGCCGTCTTGCATAATTTGCAAGGCGCGCAACGGCGCACCATTGGCCAAGCCCAAGGCGGCATCGACATCGCCCATGTGCGGTTGTATTTGCAACCATGCACGTGCCGCATCGAGGGCGGGCGGCGCAAAATCTATGCGTTGACAACGGCTGCGCACGGTCGGCAATAGGGCTGACAATTTATCCGTGACTAAAATAAACATGCCGTGCGGCGGCGGCTCTTCTAAATTTTTTAACAAACTATTGGCGGACTGCGTGTTCATTAAATGCGCCTGCGGAATGACGGTGACGCGCCTGCGCCCATGTTGCGGTTTCAACATCGTGTAGCCCGTTAAGGCGCGTATCTGATCGACAGAAATAATTTTTGCGTCTTCCTCGGGTTCAATAGAGAGTATATCGGGATGATTGCCGACATTGAGCAAATGACAAGAATTGCAAATCCCACACGCGTGGCCATCGGCCTGTGGCTTTTCGCACAACAACGACCGCGCCAATAACCGCGCAAACAGCGCTTTACCAACCCCGGCGGGTCCGCTCAACAATAAGGCATGGGAGATACGGCCGCTCGCGATGCTGGGCGTGATACGCGCCCACAGGGGCATCAACCAAGGCAATAATTCGCTCATAATATCTGGCGCACCGCCGCTGCTAGTTGGATTTGCACTTGGGATAAACTTTGGCCGGCATTGATGACGATAAAACGCTGCGGATATTGTGCGGCGCGTTGTAGATAGGCGTTGCGTACCCGCGCAAAAAAAACGCGCTGTTCGCCTTCAAATCGATCTGGCGCGCCGCGTTTTGCCACGCGCGTGGCACCGATTTCCAGCGGCACATCCAGCAACAAGGTCGTGTCGGGATATACGCCTTGTTGTGTCCAGGCTTCTAAAATCGCGATGCGGTCGGCGCCAATGCCGCGCCCGCCGCCTTGATAGGCGTAGGTGGCGTCGGTGAACCGATCACACAACACCCAGCGCCCGGCGGCTAAGGCCGGGTTGATGACCTTGGCCAAGTGCTCGGCGCGCGCCGCGAACATCAACAGCAATTCCGTGTCACTGGCCATGTGTTCGGCACTGTTATCCAACAACAGCGCGCGCACACGTTCACCCAACGCGGTGCCGCCCGGTTCGCGCGTCAACACCACGTCTTTACCCGCCGCGCACAAGTGTTCGTAGACAAATTGCATATTAGTGCTCTTGCCCGCACCCTCGCCGCCTTCCAGCGTGATAAATTTTCCGCGCGGTATCACTTGGTTTGGTCCGTGGGCGTAGTTGGATTGCTATGATAATCCGCAGCGCGTTTTAATTGATATAGACGCACCGCCTTGGCGTGTTCTTCGTTGGTTTTTGAAAAATAATGCGTGCCATCGCCCTTGGCGACAAAATATAAATAACCGCCGCTATTGGGATGCAGCGCGGCCTGCAGCGCGGCGAGGCTGGGCGAGGCGATCGGCGTGGGCGGCAGCCCTTTGCGTGTATACGTATTGTACGGCGTATCGGTTTGCAAATCTTTGCGGCGGATATTGCCTTGATATAAATCGCCCATGCCGTAGATGACGGTAGGATCGGTTTGCAAACGCATCCCTTTCGTGAGACGGCCCACAAATACGCCCGCGATTTCCGGACGTTCCGAGGGCGCGCCCGTTTCTTTTTCGACGATGGATGCCATAATCAACGCGTCATAAGGCGTTTTATACGGCAGATTCCCGGCGCGCGTCGCCCATTCATTTTGCAAATGCATATTTAATGCGGCGTGCGCTCGTTTTAAAAATGCCACATCGGTCGTATCCGCCGGAAATAAATAAGTATCCGGTAAAAACAACCCTTCCAAATGTTGCTCGGCGAGCCCTAAGGCCTTGACGATTTCCGATTCCGCCGCATCGGTAAGCGTGACCAGGATTTTTCCATGTTGACGCAAGGCGGCATTGATCTGCCGGAACGTCCAACCTTCGACAATGGTCAATGCGTATTGCACGACCTTGCCATTCGAAATTTTATCGAGAAATTGCTCCGGAGTGATGTCGGGTTCTAAGGCATATTCGCCCACCTGTACGCGATTCGCGCCGCGCAACCGCGCCAACCATGTGAAGTAACGCGGATGATCCAACAACCCTAGGCGTTGCAAATCAAAGGCCACTGTTTTCAAGGTTGCGCCGGGTGCAACCCGATAAATAAGTTGCTCGCCTTCGATATTGATCGGTTGTTTCAGGAACAAATCATAGCCCATCCACACCCAGCCGCCACCGAAACTGAGCAATAATATCAATACGCCTACAATTCTACGCTTCATGCGCCCACGAGCCATGTAATCCCCTTGTTCACCAGCGCGCGTTGCAATTGCGCGCCCACCGTGGTCGCGCCTACCGTAAAACTTTTCGGTGCGCCCGCGCAATCACGCACTGGCCAGAGGCCGATCAAACTATTGGTCAAAAATAACTCGTCCATGGAAAACATATCTGCCAAGGTTAAATCCTGTATGCGACAACCATATCCGGCTTGTGTGGCCAAGGTCAATACTTCCTCGCGCATCACGCCACACACCCCGGCGGCATCTAACGCCGGTGTGTAAATAACGTCGCCACGCACACCGAATACGTTGGCGGCGGTCGCTGAGATGACCCGCCCGCCGTCATCCAACATCAAACCCTCGGCAATCTGAGGGTCTTGCCACTCGTCACGCGCCAATACCTGTGCCAGACGATTGAGGTGTTTGATGCCCGCCAAGACCTTATTGCGCGCCACTGGCGTAGTACACACGCGAATGGCGATCCCCGCGCCGGTGTGTTGGGGATACGCAGGCCACGCCGCCGTATATACGATGCGCGTAGGCGAGGCCGCGAGCGGCGGTCGATAACCGCGTCCACCCACACCTCGGGTGACGATGATTTTAACGACACAACGCAACTGCCCCTGAATAAGCTGCATGACCTCGTCACGTAGCGTAGGGGATGCGGGCGGCGCAATGCCAAGGCGTTGGCACCCTTGCGCCAAACGCGCCATATGGCGCTCCCACAGCGGTATGCTGCCCGCTTCCGCTGCGATGGTCTCAAATAGACCGTCGCCATATTGCAGACCGCGGTCCAGTGCATCGACCGTCGCGCACCGTTGACCGTTAACCAACATGCAGGTCATCCTGATGGAGGGCGAGCAGCAACCCGCGCGCCTTAGCGCGTGTCTCTTGCAATTCGCGCTGCGGGTCTGAATCGTAGACGATACCTGCACCGGTACGCCATGTCCATCCCTGGGCCTGGGTATGCAGGCTACGTATTAAGATATTAAAATCCATATCGCCATCGCGATTGAGATAGCCGACGCTGCCCGTATAGGCTTGTCGCGGCGTGTGCTCCAATTCGGCTATGATTTCCATACACCGCACCTTTGGGCAACCGGTGATCGTGCCGCCGGGAAACAGCGCCCGCAACACCGCGCCTGGGGTGACATGATCGCGCAGCCGCCCCGTGATATGGGATACGATATGGTGAACATGCGCATAGCTTTCCAAACCCATCAATTCGGCGACGCGTATGCTGCCGGTGGCGCAAATACGCCCCATATCATTGCGCTCTAAATCCACAAGCATAACGTGTTCCGCGCGTTCTTTGGGATGCGCCAATAATTCTTGCGCCAGCGCATGATCCGCCTGGCCGCGCCCGCGTGGACGGGTGCCGGCAATCGGGCGCGTTTCGACCTGCCCGTCGCGCACCGCCACCAAACGTTCGGGGGATGAACTCGCGATGGCCCATGCCGGATGCGTGAACAAGGCGCTGAACGGGGCTGGATTATGACGCATCAACTGCGTCATCAAGTGCGCATTTTCGAGATGCGCCGCAACCTGCCATGCACGCGACAAATTGACTTGGAATACGTCGCCCGCCGCAATATATTGCTGACAACGCCGCACCCCTTGTAGATAAATATTTTCGTCTTCTTCTATGATAGGGATGCGCGGCACAGCCAGCACGGGCGGGGCGGCCGGCGCGGCGTGATAATCATCTACGATGCGTTGCAACAATGTCGCGTAACCGGCTTCGACGACGGCCGTGCAGCGATTTTGCGCGTGATCGATAATCACCGCGCCCGGACACCGCTGCATAAACGCGATAGGTAAATCCTTACCCAGCGGCAAGCGCAAGCGCGGTTCGATTTGTTGGGCGATTTCATAGGCTAAAAATATCGCCCATCCGCCCCGAAAGGGCAAATCGATATCGCTGCCCGCACGCGCGATACGCTGGGCGCGCCATTCGGCGTCTATGATGGAAAAAAAATCGGTATGCGCGATAGCGTCGGCGCCGATCGAGCGCGTTTCATCAATCGCCGCAAACAAGATATCGAAACGCCCGGTTTGCGCATGCCGCGCGCTGCTTAAAAATAGATGTGGATAATGGTGCGGAAACGCGCGGTGGATGTCGATTAAGTCCGTGCCTAGCGGCAGGTCTGCGATCAACACGCGCGTATCAGTGGAGTGGCCCATGGGCACAGCGGACGCCTTGCGTCCGCCGTTTGCGCGATCATTTCAAGCGGCTAAACACCAACGTACCGTTGGTGCCGCCAAAGCCAAACGAATTAGACATCACGATTTCAATTTTCATAGGGCGCGCCTCGTTGGGCACATAATTGAGATCGCACGCCGGGTCTTGATTAAAGATATTGATCGTCGGCGGCGCCACTTGATCGCGCATCGCCAACACGCTGAACACGGCCTCCACACCACCCGCCGCGCCCAACATATGGCCGGTCATGGATTTGGTGGAACTCATCGCCAGCTTATATGCATGCGCGCCAAACGCCGATTTGACGGCCAGCGTTTCCGCTAAATCGCCGGCCGGTGTCGAGGTGCCGTGCGCGTTGACATACTGCACCGCCGTGCCGTCGATGCCGGCGTCGCGCAAGGCGTGTTGCATACACCGCTTGGCCCCGTCGCCGCCTTCGGACGGCGCGGTCATGTGATACGCATCGCCGCTACGCCCGTAGCCAATCACTTCTGCGTAGATATGTGCCCCGCGTTTACGCGCGAATTCATATTCTTCCAACACCACCACGCCTGCGCCATCGCTCAAGACGAAGCCATCGCGATCTTTATCCCACGGCCGACTGGCGGTCGAAGGATCGTCATTGCGCGTGGAGAGCGCGCGCGCCGAGGCAAAACCGCCCAAGCCGGTGATACTGGTCGCCATTTCCGCGCCACCCGCCACCATCGCATCCGCGTCGCCATAGGAAATCATACGCGCCGCTTCGCCTATACTATGCGTGCCCGTGGTACACGCCGTCACCACCGCTAAATTGGGGCCTTTCATGCCATACATAATCGACAGATTGCCGGAAATCATATTGATGATATTGCTGGGTACGAAAAACGGGGAGATCTTACGCGCGCCACCGTCTAAATAGCTTTGATATCCGCGCTCTATGCCGCCTAGACCACCGATGCCCGAACCGATACAAACGCCTATGCGATCGGCATTTTCTTCAGTGACTTCGAGCTTGGAATCGGCAATCGCCTCAACTGCGGCGGCAATGCCGTAATGGATAAACGAATCCATTTTTTTTACGTCTTTCGGCGCGATAAACTGCGCGGGATCGAAATTGCGCACCGAACCGCCGAAACGCACCGGGAATTGACTAACATCGAAGTGCGTAATTGTCGCAACCCCACCCTTACCTTCAAGGATATTGGCCCACGCTTCTGTCACGGTGTTACCCACCGGTGAAATAACGCCTAGCCCCGTAATCACTACTCGACGCTTAGCCAAAGTACTTCCCCTCACTACGTTAAAAACCAAAAGGCCGTTCCCAATGTTCGGCTAACGGCCTTTCTACAGCGAACCGCAAACGGTCCGTGCTGCCTATCGCTTAGTTGACGTGCGCAGAGATGTAATCGACTGCTTGTTGCACGGTAGTGATTTTTTCAGCGTCTTCATCAGGAATTTCGCATTCGAATTCTTCTTCCAACGCCATCACCAATTCAACTGTGTCCAACGAGTCGGCGCCGAGATCGTCGACGAAAGAAGCCTCATTGCTCACTTCTTCTTGCTTGACACCAAGCTGTTCAACGACAATCTTTTTGACGCGTTCTTCAATACTATTCATGACAGAATCTTCCTCCTAACGGATTGTGCAGCCTTACTAAGAACTGCGGTGGTATTTTAGAGAAAACCATGCGCGAACGCTAGGTACTTTCGAGACCTTTTTAATAACACATTGTATTATAACGAATTTAACCCATGTACATGCCGCCATTTACATGCAAAGTTTCGCCGGTGATATAGCCGGCGGCCGGAGAAGCCAAAAAAGCCACCGCCGCAGCGATATCGCCAGGGCTGCCCAACTTGCCCAACGGCACCTGATCCATGAGTTTTTGGCGGTGATCTTCCGGCAGGCCGCGCGTCATATCGGTATCGATAAACCCCGGGGCTACGACATTCACGGTGATACCGCGACTACCGACTTCACGCGCCAACGACTTGCTAAAACCCATGATGCCCGCTTTGGATGCCGCATAATTACACTGCCCGGCATTGCCCGAGGCACCCACCACCGAGGCAATGCTGATGATCCGGCCACGGCGCGCCTTCATCATCGCGCGCAGACAGGCCTTGCTCATACGAAATACCGAGGTCAAATTGGTATCAATGACCGACTGCCATTGTTCATCGCTCATACGCATCAATAAATTATCGTGCGTAATGCCGGCGTTATTCACCAATACGGAAGGCGCACCGAACCGCTCGCCGATTTGATTTAATACACTTTCTACCGCCGCCGTATCGTTCACATTCAAGGCCAGCCCAAGGCCGCGATAACCCGCTTGCTGTAGCTTCGCGGTGATGCTTGCCGCACCGGAATCAGAGGTCGCAGTGCCTATCACCACCGCCCCCAAACGACCCAACTCCATGCCGATCGCCTCGCCTATACCCCGGCTTGCGCCAGTCACCAAGGCCACTTCGTTATCTAACATAATGCCTCCCATTGCAGTGTGCGCCATGTTACGCAGGCGCCTTGAGTGTGCCCAACGCTTCCGCGAGCGTAGCGGGATCGTAGATGGCGATGGCCTTTATATTTTTATCTATGCGTTTATTCAGCCCAGCCAAGACCTTACCCGGCCCACATTCTACTATATTGCGGACGCCTTGCGCCGCAAGGTACTGTACGCTTTCCACCCAGCGCACTGGCTTATACAATTGGCGTACCAAGGCATCGCGTATCTGATTCGCATCCCGAAACGCCACCACATCCGCATTGTGTACGACCGGAATTTTGGGTGCTTGGATTTGCACGTCGTTAAGGCGCGCGGCCAATTTTTCCGCTGCGGGTTTCATTAACGCGCAATGCGATGGTGCGCTCACGGGTAACACAATGGCGCGTTTTGCGCCCGCCGCTTTAGCTAATTCCACCGCACGTTGCACTGCCTCACGATGTCCGGCAACCACCACTTGACCGGGTGAATTATAATTGACCGCCTCGACCATGGCGCCTTGCGCGGCGTCTTGACATACCGCGCGCACCGCATCGTCGTCTAAACCCAAGATCGCCGCCATCGCGCCTACGCCTGCGGGAACCGCATCCTGCATAAACCGCCCACGCTCCGCGACCAAACGTATGGCAGCGCTAAACTCTATACTATCGGCGCAGACTAACGCCGAATATTCGCCCAAACTATGGCCCGCCATATAAGCGGGTAGCGCGCCACCTTGCGCGCGCCATACGCGAAACACCGCCACACCTGCGGCCAACATCGCGGGTTGCGTATTATGCGTGAGATTTAATTGGTCTTCCGGGCCGCGATGCACCAAGGCCCACAAATCCACACCTAAGGCCCGCGAGGCCTCATCAAACGTCGCCTGCACCAGCGGAAATTCACCCGCCAATGCGTCCAACATCCCGACGGACTGCGAACCTTGACCGGGAAACACAAAGGCCAACGCCATAGCCAGCCTCCTAAAATTTCATTAAAACCGAGCCCCAGGTGAAACCACCCCCAAAGGCCTCGAATAAAATCGTCTCACCGCGTTTGATGCGCCCGTCGCGCACCGCCACATCCAGCGCCAGCGGAATCGAGGCCGCCGACGTGTTGCCATGGTGGGCCACGGTAGTGACCACGCGGTCCATAGAAATTTGCAGTTTTTTTGCAGTCGCGTTGATGATGCGGATATTCGCCTGATGCGGCACCAACCAGTCGATATCGGCCTTGCTGAGCCCGTTGGCGCTCAAGGTTTCGTCTACAATATCGCCCAGCGTGTTGACGGCCATTTTAAATACTTCGTTACCGGCCATCTGTACAAACGCCCGGCCGCTTTTCAACAATTCGCTGTGTTCAGATACACCGGCATTGACGGTCAATAAATCCTTGTACTGGCCATCGGCGTGCAAATGGCTGGAGATTATCCCCGGCTCATCACTGGCCTTCAAGATCACCGCGCCCGCGCCGTCGCCGAATAACACGCAGGTCTTACGATCCGTCCAATCTAGAATACGCGACAAAGTTTCCGCACCTACCACCAACACGCACGACGCCGCACCGGTGCGAATAAATTTATCGGCGATACTGAGCGCATAAACAAAACCGGTACATACCGCTTGCACATCAAACGCCGCGCAGCCGTGAATATCTAATCGTTGTTGCAATAAACACGCGGCACTGGGAAAAATACGATCGGGTGTAGTGGTGGCGACGATAATGAGATCTATTTCACTGCCTTTGACGCCCGCCGCGCTCATCGCTTTACGTGCGGCCTGCTCCGCCAAGCTGCAAGTCGTCTCATTATCGGACGCGATGTGACGTTGATGTATGCCGGTGCGCTCCACGATCCAATCGTGGCTGGTCTCGACAATTTTTTCTAAATCCGCATTCGTGACGACTTTCGCAGGCAATTGGCCACCGGTACCGGCGATGCGCGCGTATTTCATGCGCACCGCCCCTCGCCTAAAAAGGCTTGTACCTGTTCGGAAATACGCTGCGGAACGTCTTTTTGCACTTCGATTGCGGCTTGCTTGATGGCGACGGAAAACGCGAATGCGTCGGCCCCCCCATGACTTTTTATGACTATCCCGTTCAGGCCCACCAAACTCGCGCCATTGTAGCGGCGCGTATCGACGCGCTTACGCAACGCGTTTAGCACCGGCATGGCGACCAGGGCCGCGAATTTTGTAAAAATATTGCGTTTAAATTCCAGATGCATGAAGTGTTTGATCATTGAGGCCACGCCTTCGCTGGCCTTGAGCGCGACATTACCGACAAATCCGTCGCACACCACCACATCTACCGTGCCTTCGTAGATATCGTTACCTTCGACAAATCCGACGTAATGCAAGTCACTGCCCGCCAGCAAGCGCGCCGCTTCTTTGACTTGTTCATTGCCTTTCATTTCTTCTTCGCCGATATTCAATAGGCCGACCGTGGCGCGCGCGCGATTATCGACCGCGCTGACCAAGACCGAACCCATCACCGCAAATTGAAACAAATGCTCGGCTGTGCAATCGATGTTAGCGCCTAGGTCTAATACGTAAGAATGACCTTTAATCGTGGGCAAAGCGGTACAAATCGCCGGGCGATCGACACCTGGGATAGTTTTTAGCACGTAACGGGCGGTGGCCATCAGCGCCCCGGTGTTACCGGCGCTGACGCACGCGTGCGCCTTGCCCTCTTTGACCAGGTTAATGGCCACACGCATGGAAGAATCTTTTTTGTTGCGCAAGGCCTGCGACGGCAGTTCATCCATCTCCACCTTTTGCGACGCATGATGGAGGGTGATTCTGTCCATCACAGAATTTTTTTGCGTCTGCAATAAGGCCTTTAAAATCTCGCTATCCCCCACCAAAATACAATGGAGGTTAGGATTGTCCTGCAGTGCCCGCAATGCGGCAGGCACCACCACGGTGGGGCCATAATCGCCCCCCATGGCGTCCAACGCAATAACTGGATTCAAGCCTTATTCGCCTTGTTCAGGCAATACGCGACGCCCACGGTAAAAACCGTCAGGTGTAATATGATGACGGCGATGGGTTTCACCTGTCTCTTTATCCACCGACAACGGTGGCGCGCTCAACGCGTCGTGCGCACGCCGCATACCGCGCGTGGAACGGGACTTTCTACTCTTTTGTACTGCCATACACTACTCCTCACTCACTAGACTTAAGACGGGTCTTTCAACCGCGCCAATACCGCAAACGGACTTTCTTTCTTTACCGGAACCGGTTTTTCAACCAGCAACACAACCGCCTCGCAAGAACCTGGCGGATGCATAGGCACCATAGGCACCGCCAACAACAATTCGTCTTCGATGATAGTCGCCAACGCCACCAACGGCGTATCTACAATCAACGGATCGTAGCCAGGCTGCAATGACTCCGCCGCATCGGCGCTAGGCACTATCCCTAGACTCACCGTTTTATCCACCGGCACTGCTACCGGTTGCATACAGCGCTGACATAGCAACGTGAGCGTGGTCCAGACGCGCCCGGAAATATAGCGAAACTTTTCCGAGTCCACGCCGAACTTCAACTCTACCGCGACCACCGCCGCGCGGTCGGCCAGCCCAGGGGCCAATCTGTCCATGCCTTCCAAACCCAATTGCCCACGCAATTCCCGCCCGGCATCCGCCAGGCGAAAGGGGTCAAAATTGGTAGGCAACCGTTCCTGCATAACCATAGGGGCGCAATGATAGTGCCTAGGGGCGTCGCTGTCAAAAAAACCTAACGTTTTTGTCATATTGCCCACGGCGGCCAAGATCGGCAAAAACCCCCGCATTAACCACGATTAACTTTGTATTTCAATAGATTATATCATTTCCCAGGCACAAAAACGGTGCTAACGGAGAATCGCGCCACTCCGGGCATTGTTTCCACTATTTGCGAGGGGTTAGGCCCTTGACGACAATGCTGGCATTCGCGCGGCGGGTTTGATATATACAGCCGTAATCTGTCCCTAACCATCATTTCCGCCATAGGAACACACCGCATGAAGTTGGTACTGGGCTCGTCCTCACCCTATCGTCGCGAATTATTATCGCGGCTACACATCCCGTTCGAGATCGACTCACCAGACGTTGATGAAACTCATTTGCCGGGTGAAACTCCCACCGCACTGGTACAACGCTTGGCCGAACATAAAGCGCGCGCAGTTGCCGCGCGTTTTCCAAATGGCATCGTGATCGGTTCCGATCAAGTCGCTACGGTCGATAACGCTATCGTCACCAAACCCGATAATCACGCGAATGCCGTTCGACAATTGCGCATGCTGAGCGGAAAATCCGTGGTTTTTCACACCGGGCTGTGCGTGTTGAATGCGCGCACCGGCCAATTACACATTGACAACGTGTTATTTGAAGTCGGGTTCCGCGACTTAGACGAGGCCGCCATCCTGCGCTATCTGGATAAAGAGCCCGCATATAATTGCGTAGGGGCCTTCAAATCAGAGGCCTATGGTATCGCCTTGTGCCAATACATGCGCGGTGACGACCCCACCGCGCTGATTGGATTGCCGTTGATTAGACTGCTCGACATGTTACGCGCCGAGGGCGTCGCGATACCTTAGGTCACGCCGCACGCACTAATACATGCGCGGCTCGGCGAATAGGGTACGGAAAGAATAATCGCCCAACGCCGCGCCCACGCGTTCCGCGAATCTGTCCAATATATTTTCATGCTCGGTAAAATCGACGATATTGTCCGCGCCTATCACATCGCGCGCGACAAAACCGGTGCTGCCCAAGGCGTCGGCCAGCCCCAATTCTATGCCCTGCTCACCGGTCCAGATCAACCCGCTGAACATTTTCGGATTTTCTTTCAGGCGTTTGCCCCGCCCTACCTTTACCGCATTAATAAATTGCTTGTGTACATTATTGAGAATTTGTTGCATATGCTCTTTTGCATCGGGTTTCATCGGCGAAAACGGGTCCAAAAAGCCTTTGTTTTCACCTGCGGTCATCAAGCGGCGCTCGACACCGAGTTTTTTCAAGGTATCGACGAAGCCGTAACTGTCCATCAACACGCCGATTGATCCGATCAAGCTGGCCTTATCGACATAAATAGTGTCTGTTGCGCTGGCGATATAATAGGCCGCCGAGGCGCATAAATCGGTCACTACCGCGTAGATAGGTACATCGGGATGCAGTTTGCGCAACCGCCGGATTTCGTCGTAGACATACCCCGCCTGCACCGCGCTACCGCCCGGACTATTAATGCGTAAGACCACGCCTTTGGTATTTTTATCTTTCAACGCATCGCGCAAACCGCCGACGACATGATCCGCGCTGGCCCGATCTTTCTCGGAAATTACACCGTTCACTTCCACCACCGCCGTATGTTTGCCCATGGCGAGTTCGTTTTTTGGAGATGCAAACATTGCGATCAAAATGACCAGCACATAAATAGAAAATAAACTCTTAAAGAAAATGCTCCAACGCCGGGCGCGGCGTTGTTCGTTGAGCGATGCAAACGCCAAACGATTAATCAACTCGCGTTCCCACGCGCCGCCGGCGGCCCCCGGCCCGCTTTCGGTTGCCGCAGGTGGCGCTACCGGCGCGGCGTGCGCCGATGTCCACGGATCGCGCGCGGCATCGTCTGCGGACGAAGAATGTTGATTTGGATCATGTTCGGACATCGTACCCACTCCTGCGGTCAAATTGCGTTAACTATTGACGGACGATCCGTGCAACCACTGAGCGAAATGCACAGTATGTTCTAAACACGCCACCGGCATACACTTTTCTAAGCGCGCGCGCGGATGCGCTCCACATGCAACGCCTACACCACCCACTCCGGCGTTGCGCGCCATCATTAAATCATATTCTGTATCGCCCACCATCAGCGCATCTGCGGCGTCTACGCCTGTGTAGGTCAAAATATCGAGCAACATTTGCGGATGCGGTTTAGACAAGGCCTCGTCGATACAACGTGTAAAATGAAATACCGTGTGTAATTCCGTTTCGCGCAACACGCGATCTAAGCCGCGCCGGCCCTTGCCGGTGGCAACCGCCAATAAATATTCCCGCCGCTCGAAATCGATCAACATTTCTTTAACACCCTCAAACAGCGGTGCCGGTGTGGGGTCGATCCCGGCGTCGTAGTGACGATAGCGTGCGATGAATTGCCGTATATCATGATCAGTGGCCGCCGGATATAAAGACAACACCGATTCGCGCATGCCTAACCCAATGATATCGCGCACCGCCTCGGACGTGGGTATGGGCAAGTGTAGATCCTGCGCCGCCGCGCGAAAACACGCGACGATGCGTGCGGGCGAATCCATCAAGGTGCCGTCCCAATCGAACACCAGCAATTTATAGCCCGCCACGACCTTGCTCTAAACCGTTTAACACCTGCCGCAACTCTTCCGCCAACGGGGCCGTCACGATAATCTGTTTCGCCACGCCCGGCAAGTGGAAGCCCAATATATGCGCATGCAAAAATAACCGTTTGAGTCCATGCGTCTTCATTTCTTTGTTGAATGGTGCGTCGCCGTACTTGGGATCGCCTGCGACCGGCCGCCCCATGTGCTGGGCATGCACTCTAATTTGGTGGGTGCGCCCCGTGTACAAGGTTGCGCGCACCAAACTGGCCCGCGCATACACCGCCTCGGGGCTAAATAACGTGGTTGCCGCCTTGCCTTCGACATGATCGACGCGCACCATGCGCTCACCGGATTGTAAGGTGTTTTTACGCAGCGCGACCTCGATCTTACGGGCCTCCCCTCGCCACGCCCCTTTGACCAGCGCAAGGTATATCTTGGTCGTCTTACCTTCTCGCATTTGTTCATGTAAACTCTTGAGCGCGCTACGTTTTTTAGCCAGCAACAAACACCCTGAGGTATCGCGATCCAAGCGATGCACTAACTCTAAGGCCTGGCATTGCGGCCGCATTTGGCGTAAGGCCTCGATCATCCCATAAGAAATTCCACTCCCGCCATGCACCGCCATCCCGGCGGGTTTATCCACCACGATGACTTGTTCATCTTCGTACAAAATGCGCTGCTCAAGATCCTGCAATTGCTTATTGTGTACGCTTGGTGTAGCCGTCGGCTCGGCTAGCCGTAGTGGCGGTATGCGCACCACATCGCCCTCTTGGAGTCGATAGGCCGCCTGCACACGCCCCTTGTTGACGCGCACCTCGCCTTTGCGCAAGATACGGTAAATATGGCTCTTAGGCACCCCTTTTAGCAGGGTAATCAAGAAATTATCGAGCCGCTGACCGGTGTATTCGCTGCTGATGGTGAGCATGCCCACACGTGGGGCAGAGGTTTGTTCTGAGGCATTTGATTGGTCATTCATAATATTGATACTAATGTTGCCGCGCGCATGAAAGGCTGCTATAGTGGAACTATGGTCTCGCAAGAGATTGTGGTTACGGTCAGGCTGGAGTGACTGGGAAATCCTGATGCATTATCCGGGCTTACAAGTAAAGCCTGGTGCCACCGGGTAAAGAACGCAAATAGTTTACACCGGTTACCCGTGCATTACGAGCCCCCTCGATCAGATTGTTGATTGGTGGGTGAGTGTTGGTTATCCCGTTCCGCCGCTTTCTGTACGACGCTTTGCCTTTTGCGAGGCACCGTTGGCTCGATACACGGGGATCGTGTAGTCTAATCGCACCCCCCCCTACCCAAGGTAATGATTATTAAGGAAGCTCCGCGTGCGGACCCTTAATACTCCGCTTTCCGGGGTCAATGTGTCAGGCGTTCGTATGAAATAAAGCCCTTTGCGGGGTATGGCCGTTATGGCCTTACGCAGTTAAACGCGTAAGTGATGAGTGTAACCTTGCTCAACCGAATTTACGGCGTTTTATAAAATTATGTAAGTGTGGCCTAAACACGACGTATGTGACAACACTGTTCCAATAACAGCAGCCATACAGAGTGTTCGGCTGACGGACATGATCCAAAAAACGTTGTAGGGGTGCGATCTCGTATGCGCGCCCTGGTATAAAATGAATCTTACTATCAAGCTGCGGAGATCGTTGGGAAAATTGCATATGCATAAACAAATAGTCGTTTCCCAGTTGTCCACCGTACGTTGCGGATTAGTGTTCGCATAAGATTCGTTGATAGACCTGCTGGTTGAGCGCTTTGTGTTTTTACAACGAGAAGCGCTATGAAAAAAATGTTGATTAATGCCACGCAACCTGAAGAGTTGCGTGTCGCTATTGTCGATGGTCAACGCCTGTTTGATCTCGATATTGAAGTCACCACTAAAGAACAAAAAAAATCCAATATCTACAAAGGTAAGATCACCCGCATCGAACCCAGCCTAGAAGCCGCCTTCATTGATTACGGCGCGGAACGCCATGGCTTTTTGCCGTTAAAAGAAATTTCGCGCGCGTATTTCAAACACCCCATGGAAGGCGGTGGCCGCATCAACATCAAAGAGGTGTTGGAAGAAGGCCAAGAAGTGGTGGTACAGGTTGATAAAGAAGAACGCGGCACCAAGGGTGCGGCGCTCACCACGTTTATCAGCCTCGCGGGCCGTTATTTGGTGTTAATGCCGAATAATCCGCGCGCGGGTGGCGTATCGCGTCGCATAGAGGGCGATGATCGCGCCGAAATGCGCGAGACGATGGCGGCATTAAATCTGCCGGAGGCCATGGGCCTGATCGTGCGCACTGCGGGGGTCGGCAAGAGCCAGGAAGAATTGCAATGGGATCTTGATTACCTGATGCAGTTGTGGGCCGCCATTGAAGTAGCCGCCAAGGAAAAAGAAGCGCCCTATCTCATTTATCAAGAAAGCAATATCATCATCCGCGCGATACGCGATTATTTGCGCAAAGATATCGGCGAAATTTTGGTCGATAATCCCAAGGTCTATCAACAGGCCTACGATTTTATGACCCAGGTGATGCCGCATAATTTGCACAAAATCCGCCTGTACCAGGACGATATCCCGTTATTCACGCGTTTCCAAATCGAAAGCCAGATCGAGAGCGCGTTTCAACGCGAAGTGCAGTTGCCGTCCGGCGGCTCCATCGTGATTGATCGTACCGAGGCCTTGATTTCGATAGATATCAACTCGGCGCGTGCGACCAAAGGCGGCGACATCGAAGAAACCGCGTTCAATACCAATTTGGAAGCGGCCGATGAAGTGGCGCGTCAATTACGCCTGCGCGATTTAGGCGGCTTGATCGTCATCGACTTTATCGATATGACGCCGGTCAAACATCAGCGTGAGGTCGAAAATCGCTTGAAAGAAGCGTTAACGCAGGATCGCGCGCGCGTACAAATCGGGCGCATTTCGCGCTTTCGTTTGCTCGAAATGTCGCGCCAGCGGCTACGTCCTTCGTTGGTCGAACACACTCAGGTCATGTGCCCGCGCTGCTCCGGTCACGGCACGATTCGTAACATTGAATCTTTGGGCTTGTCCATCCTGCGCGTCATCGAAGAAAACGCGATGAAGGAAAATACCGCCAAGATCGTGGTCAAAGTGCCCATCGATATCTCGGCCTTTTTGCTCAATGAAAAGCGCCAAGCCTTGTCGCATATCGAACAACGCCATAAGGTCGCGGTCATTGTGATTCCTACACCCGCCTTGGATTCGCCGCATTATGACGTGCAGCGCCTACGCTTGACCGAGGTTACGCAGACTGCGGAACAACCGACCAGCTACCAGTTGATCGAAACCAAGGAAACGGAAATTCCTGAAACCAGCGCGGGACAACCACGCCCCGTCGCCGAAACGCCGATGGTTAAGTCAATCGCGCCGCCTGCCCCGCCGACCCCATCGGCCAGATCGCAAATGGCGGAAGAAAACAAGGTCGAAGGTGAAACGAAGCCGAGCTTCTTCCAACGTATGTGGGCAGGGCTGTTTGGCGGTGATAAGTCTGAGTCGATGGCAGATCAGAGTGAGGGCGCGAATAAGGCCGCACCAACGGCGCCGCGCAATCACACGGGCAACAGACCTGGCCAACCGCGCAATCAACATATGCGTGGCCACCACAATCGGCGGCGTCCGCACCGGCGTGGCGGCAATGGTCAACAACAGCAGCAGCAACGCCGTGGTCCGCGTCCGGAGCGTGAAGGCGGTCAAGGCCCGCAAGCCCAAGGCCAAAATCAGGACAAGCGTAGCGGTGAAGGCCGCAGCGGTTCTGAAGGCGGCGGCGAATCGCGTAGCTCGACGACCACCGTGTAACACGTTTTGCGCTAAAGTAAAAAAAGCCCGGTTTTTCCGGGCTTTTTTTCGTCTTAACGATGCAGAACACATTTATATCGAGCACACCACCCTTTGAAAAAGGGGAGCTAATTCTCGTCTTAACCGATTACACTTTGTAGCGTGTGCGGAGGTCGCGCAATAAACCTTCAGAGGCCGCCTCTACCATGTCGAATACGCGTTCGAATCCTGACGCACCGCCATAATAAGGGTCCGGCACGTCACGCTCATGTAGGTGCGGCGCAAACTCTAAAAATAATTTAAGTTTGGCGCTTGTCTCGGGGGTCGTCAGGCGCGCCAAGTGTTGATAATTTTCATTGTCCATCGCCAACACATAATGGAATTCGTTGAAATCGGCCGGGCGCACCGCGCGCGCGCGATATTTGCTCAAATCGACACCGCGATTCAACGCCGTTCCCTGCGCACGCCGATCTGGCGGTTCACCGGCATGATAGGCGTGCGTACCCGCTGAATCGACCTGCACTACGTCGGCTAAACCTGCTTCACGCACTTTTTTTTCAAACACACCATGCGCTGTAGGCGAACGACATATATTGCCCATACAAACAAAAAGTACGTGTATTTTTTCCATGTTCTCGACACACACAATAATAAAAAAACAGTAAATTATCGCCCGCTCAGGCAATAACCAATTCTATCCCCTTGCAATTCTCACATTTCAGACTAACAATTAGGTATCTCCATTGGAGGCATAAAAATGACGATACGTTTTTCGCTCACCCAGCTCCGCGCTTCCATCGGTACCCGCGTACGTTACGGCGGCCACACCTATGTCGTGGTCGAAGTGTTGGAAGACGCGCCCGCACTGGTTTTAAAGCCCTTGGAAGATGAGTCTGTGATCCAAGCAAACCAACACGGCGACGCCCACCGGCTTGCACCACGTACCCATACCATACCCGTATTAAGCCCTCAACAGCATGAATTTTCAGCAGAATTTTTGGCTCTCATACCCTTGGATTAGCCCCCACCCCGCTATTCGGCTGCCTGGCCGCGTTTCATCAAGGCGTGCTTAGGGCGAAACGCCTTGGTAAATTCCTCACGTGTTTCGATATACGGCCCTTCGATCAAGTCAATACAATAGGGCACGGCTGGAAACACTGCCGCCAAACAATCCGCAATGGCGGAGGGCTTGCCGGGCAAATTTATGAGCAAGGACCTGCCGCGTATACCGGCGATTTGACGGGACAGGATTGCAGTAGGCACGACGTTGAGCGAAATGGCGCGCATACGTTCGCCAAAACCATCGAGAATTTTATCGCACACCGCAGCCGTCGCTTCCGGCGTCACATCGCGTTTCGCGGGCCCCGTGCCGCCGGTAGTGACCACCAAACTACACCCTACGGCGTCGCACAATTCGCGTAGCGCCACTTCAATGAGCACTTGCTCATCAGGCACCAGGCGCGTGATCGCTTGCCAGGGCGTGGCCATCGCGCGATCCAACCATTCTATGATGGCGGGTCCTCCGCGATCTTCATACACGCCCTGGCTGGCGCGGTCAGAAATCGTCACCACGCCTACTTTCAATGCTTGTTCAGCCATAACCTGCACCTCGACTTACCCCGCTCAGGGCCATAACGCCTATCTTACCTGGTGTGTGGCAAAAAAAAAATCTCTTAGCTTTTTTTATGCCGTCGCCGTGAACCTCGGCAGGCCGCCGGAGGCCAACATAGACCACGCCGTAGCGCGCAAACTCGCGCCTAAACGCGAGACGATTGACTATAAAAAAGGCCAGTGTTTACAGTTTACCAGGAGGACATTTGCCAGGACACCCACTTATTGACATCCCCGCCATAAATTATTTATTATTTTCCGCATATCCAAAAACACCCTCAGGGGGTCAGGATGACCCGAGCGCGACGTCATTCTTAGGTTAACCGAATTTCCGTTTTGATTTGCATAGAATGGGCAGTGCCTAGGATGGCTGTTATGTATTGATTCTAAGGTTGCCTTTTTACAGTTGTTTTTATCCCGCCATTGACGTAAACGATCTCAATCCATCTACCCAATTTGGAAATTTACCTGCATGGCGGGGTGGCTTGGGAATTGGGGTAAGAATCAATTGGTGGATGTCCTGTTTTCCCTCCCCTCACTCCGCTCCAAAACATTTTTTATAGTCTTCACACACGCCGCAACTTGGCGCTTTGCACATATTTATTTCGGCGCGATCGCATAGCTGTTTGTAAAAGAATTTTTTCCACTTCATATTACCGGTATTTTTGTCAAATAAAGCGGAGAAGTGCCGCCGCAACAGCTCGGAAAGCACCTCACGGTGCGGAAACCCCATATCTTGGTATAAGTGGTTTGCTCCTAAACAGGCGGTCGCGATCGCATGCGCCAGCCAACGCGTTTCATCATCATCGTCGCTGCGATGGTCAAGCAATAGCCGCAACACATCTTCTATTTCATCCGCACGTACGGCTGCGCATTCATTGTCCGCGCCGCCTCGCTCATCCATTGCATGAGGAAGATGTGTTGCACATAATCTTTTCCACTCGTGGTCACTAATCCCGTACAGCCCGAAACGCGCATGCACACCCGACAAGGCTAGCGTAACGGTGTTCGCGGTATCATTAGCGGCACGATGCTTAGAATTTGCGTTGATTGCGGCGTTCATAACCGTTCCTCCGTTTGCATGGGTGCATGGGAATAGCATTTCTTGGGGCATATTTTTGCGCAGGCTTCACATCCTACACAATTCATCTGGTTGGCGATGGTCATGACCTTTTTCTCGTATTCACTGTCATCGTCATCATCGTCACCGAGCGCGATATCGACGTAGGCGCCGTCTTCGTCCACCCCTTTGAGTTGCAACACATCGCGCCCGCACACGCGGAAGCAACGCCCGCAACCGATACATTTTTCCTCGGTGATCGCCTGGACAAATTTGGGCGTCCAACTGCGACCGTCCGGCAGCGAAATTGTGACAAGCTTCATCGCTTTATCCTCCCGCCGCCGCGAGGCGTCTCCTTGCCTCGGCGAGATTTTTATACGCCTCAAAGGCTTGTGCGGCGACCGCCGGAATATTCTCCCACCCGGTGGGCAAGTCTTCCGACAAATCGTGCAAATTCATCTTTAAATTAGTCGCCTGGGCGTTCATTTTTTTGATCTCCTTTTTCAAGGATTCGAGATCAACCGGCGCCTCCCGCCGTTCCACAAATTCCTCCCAATGCGGGACATCCGATTCCGACCACGGTAAACTATCGGTATTCATAGCGACCTCCTCAGCCATATTTTGCCACTTCGGGAAACTTGTGTATCATTTCGACACCTTGCGCGACCAGTTTCTCACCCTCTTCAGCGAGCTTTTCCATGCTGATGAAGCCGAAGCGATGTACGTCACGTAGTTGTTTATTGACGACGATCAGCCGCCCCGCCATCAATACCATGCGACCAAAACCTTCGTGATGCATCTTCATCATCGGCGCGACCATGACACCGGTAGCGCGTTCGACGGCTAACCCGATCGCGTTATAAAATATTTCTAAACGCCACAGTGTTTCCGGATCGGGATCGCCGATGATAGGCATTTCGCGGCGCTGCTCTTTGGTGAGCACATAGGGCGCAAGCAGATCGGCGTCGCTCTTGTTGTCCCAGGTGCCGTGGGCGTCCTGCGCGCGCCATTGTTTGATCAGTTCCTTGATGAAGGCGGACTCCGTCATCTCGCGTTGTACGACGGCGGGTTGTGTACTAAGCATGGTCCGTCCCCTCCGCGAAATCGAGCGTGCGTTCCCGCCCTTTGAGCAAGGCCTTACGCAACCACGGCGGCGGCGTACCATTCAATACGGCTTGCAATTTCACCAATATTTCCGCAATAAATTCGGGTTCGTTGACCTTGATAGGATGAATATTTTTTGCCACCACGCGCGCGGCACCGGAGCCACCTATGGCCGCGACATAAAGTATCGCGCAATCTTTGATGACGTCCAACTTCGGCGCGAGTTTGTCCTCGTTGCCATCTTCTTGTAAATCGCCGTCGAACTGCACGGCCTCCACAAATTGGTGGCTCGTCGGCGACACTTGGTAAATGGCGATATTTTTCGCCCAGCCGAAATGGGCATCGACGCGTTTCATATCTTGTGTGGCGAAAGCGACTTTCATAAAACCTCCGGATGAATGATTGACATTTTTTGAACCCGATTTAATGAGCCGCAACCGGCGTAGACGCATTGCGTTCTTCCATGACTGGCGCCCATGACTCGGGGCTAGCCTCATGTGCGTTGGCAAGAAACAAATTGCCGATCTCGAAAACCAAATCGCGCGTGCCGCGATAACCGACCATCACACGGTGCGCCGCGCCCAGGCGATCGAACATCGGCACGCCCATGCGCAAAAACGGAATTCCCGTGCGTTGCGCCATCTGGCGGCCGTGGGCGTGGGTAATGAGCAGGTCGCAGCCCTGGGCGCATTGTTCCAGATCTTCCAGATCACCGATCAGCACCTCCTTACACGGCATTTTTTCGAGCATGGGTGATTGCGTGGTGGTAACCACTGCCGCCAGTTCACAGCCCATGTCGGCCAGAAACGCACCTACGCTCCATAGCAAATCCGGTTCGGCGCCGAGCGCAATTTTTTTTCGGCCGAAAAAAAAGTGGCCGTCCAGCATCGCATCCACTAACTGGCTGCGCAGACGCCGGTATTTTACCGGCACCGGCACGCCGGATAGATTCGATAATACGCTGAGGAAATGATCGTTTGCCTCTAATCCGGTCAGCCGATCAAAGACCTCGTAAGGCACATCGGTTTTGTCTTGCAGCGCCTGCGCGGCGTCACGCATCTGCTCGCCGATGGCAAGCGTCATACGCGCGTCGCCCATGGCACGAATTTGCTGAAGCGTCGTGCCGCCGAACGTGGTTGGACTAAAATCGTCCGGGATATGCCCATCCAGAGACCCCGACAAATCCGGCAAAAAGGTGGCGCTAAGACCAAACGCCGCAATGATTTCACGTAACTCATCCAGATCGCCCGGCGTCAAGTGAGCGCCAGGGAGAACATTCACAACCCCCCGCCCAAGCGCATTGTTGTTAAACATCGTCATCGGAAATTTTTTGTCCTCCACCAAGGTCTCGACTATCCGCCTTACCGCCTTGGCCCAACCATCCTGAAACGCGTCTTTGTAATCCGGCGTCGAGATGTACACGATGGGCAGGGTGGCCAATTCGGGATGTTTGACGCGAATCAATTTCAAATAACCGTCCACGTCATCGCCCTTGGTCTCGGTGAGCCCCGTCGAGGCGATACCGATAATCTCCGGCTTAGCGCGAGTATGGATGTTCATCAGCGCCTGTTCGATATTCTCCATGCCGCCCATGATGGTAGTGACTTCATTCATGGCCGTGGTTTGCAATGGAATCGCTTCACGGAAATGGCGCACGAACAACACCAGGCCGAACGCGGTACATCCCTGCGAACCATGCAACACCGGCATGCATTTGTTCAAACCCATAAATGCCAGTGCCGCACCGATGGGCTGGCTCATCTTCAGCGGATTGACGCTGCAGGCCTTCTTCGATGTCACGACGGTAGCCATGATTAACTCGCCTCTTTTACTTGTTGAATGGGCGCGTGTGCGCCCGGTACGACCGCACATCCGGTATCGCTACGCACCGGATCCGCCACATCTAAATCCGTATCCCACGGCGCGGGTTTGCGCACTTGTTCCCAAATCGGACTACTGAGCGCTTTGTCGATCTCCTCCACCAACGCGATCATGCCGTCGTAACCCGCGTAGGCGTGGTGCCGCTCTTGATTGATATCCAACCACGGCATCTTGGCCTTGAGCGCGATAAATTGTGAACGCCCGCCCGACAACATGATGTCGGCCTTGGCGTCCTTGAGCATTTTGTACATTTCACGCGGCGTCATGTCGTCAAACATATGTGCGTCGTCGCCCATGATTTCTTTGATGCGCTCTTTATCTTCTTTGGTGGATTTTTTGACGCTAGTACCTACGATCTCAATGCCGACCTCTTGTAACGCCGCAACCACCGACCACGATTTCACACCGCCGGTAATCAGCAACACACGTTTGCCTTGCAGACGTTGTTTATAGGGTTCCAAACGCGCCCACGCGCGTGTTTCTTCGCGAGTGATAACGGCCTCGGTGCGCGCGAGTAATTCATCCGGCGCGCCGCGTTGCACTAATAATTGCGCGATATTGCGCAACGAATCGCTCATATCGGCGATGCCGTAGAACGATCCTTCAAAAAACGGGATGCCATAACGCTCTTCCATTTTGCGCGAGATATTGATCATGGCCTTGGAACACACCATCATCGCGGCCTTGGCGCGGTGTGAATAGGCGACCTCGCGATAGCGCGCATCGCCGGAAATACACGCCAGGATGCGAATGCCCAGCTCGTCGAGCAGCGGTTTGATCTGCCACAATTCGCCGCCGAGGTTGTACTCACCGATAATGTTAATATCATACGGTGTCGTATATTCCGGTTCTTGGGTGCCGATCACATACTCTAACAGCGCCTCGCCCGCCAGCTTGTTGCCAAGATTTTTGTTACCTACGAACCCCGGACTATTAATGGGCACGATGGGCAAGCCAAACTTTTGCGTCGCCGCTTTACACACCGCTTCGATATCGTCGCCGATCAGCGCCGTCACACAGGTCTGATATACGAACACCGCTGGCGGGTTATATTTATCGATGATCTCTTTTACCGATTTGAATAAACGCTTTTCACCGCCGAAGACCACGTCGGTTTCGTTGATGTCAGTGGTAAAACTGGTGCGGTATAACAGCGAACCCGAGGATTTTGCGCCGCGATTGTCCCACGAGTTGCCCTCACACGCGATCGGGCCATGCACAAGGTGCGCGACATCCGTAATGGGTTGCAGCGCGATCTTGGCGCCGTCGAACGCGCATCCGCCTGCGGCCGCGCCGGGTTGCAGTTGTTTGGTGCAACCTTTTTTTCGCTCTTTTTCGCCCTTCGCCTGATTTTTGCCGCAGGCGGGTTCATTAAAGACGTCTTGGATCGTGGTCGATAGCGTGCTCATATTTAGTCTCCAGAACTCATACCGCGACCCAAGCGGATCTGTGGGTTGATGGATTAGGCGCGCCAAGCGCGCCGTAACCCTTGTACACTTAGCGAATAATGTCAAAGCTGTAGTCCGTCTTCGCCGGTACATTGGTATTCTTGTCCATCTCATCGAATATTTTATCCAGCAAAGTCACCAGCACATTCATCGCCCCTTGATAACCCCAGACCGGATAACGATGTTTGTGGTGGCGATCAAAAATCGGAAATCCGATGCGAATGAGCGGCGTGCCCGTATCGCGTTCCAGATATTTTCCGTAGGTGTTGCCGATTAAAAAATCCACCGGTTCGGTAAACAATAGCGAACGCATATGCCACAAATCCTTGCCAGCATACGCGTGGCAGTTCTTGCCGAACGGCGAGCTATCGAACAATGCCTGCATCTTCACCGCCCAATCTTTGCTACCGTTGGTAGCGAGCACATGCACCGGTTCGGCGCCGAGTTCCATCAAAAACCCGGTTAAGCCCATGCACATGTCGGGATCACCGTAGATAGCGAATTTTTTTCCGTGCAGATGCGCGCTGGAATCGGCGATCGCATCGACCAGGCGGCCACGTTCTTTTTCCAACTCGGCCGGAATCGCCTTGCCGGTGAGACGCGCCACCTCCATCAGAAACTTGTCAGTTCCGGCGACGCCCACCGGATGATGTAACGCCACGACTTCCTGCCCTTTGCTTTGGATAAACGGTAGGGTTTTCTCGGTACAAAATTCCTGCATCGAAATCGTCGCCTTGGCATTGAGTGCGAGCCGCGCCTGCTCCAGCGTAGTGCCGCCGTCATACATGCGGAACTCGCCGTCGGCGGGCGTATCCCACACATCAGAGTTGTCGGCGAGGATGGTATAGTTCACATCCATCGTGTTTAATATGCGCTTTATTTCGCGCAAGTTCCCCACGGTGTAACCGTCGAAACCGCCGATGAAGTTGATCGAGTCGTTCGGCGCGCGCGTTTCCGGCGGCACCGTTCCGGCCTTGCCATCCCAAAAATGCTGCAAGATACCTTTAAGCGCGTTGTCATAGCCGGTGATATGCGAGCCGACGAAGGCCGGTGTATGGGCAAAAGGCACGTCGTATTCGTTCGGCACCGAACCCTTTTCTTTCGAGGTCTTAATGAACGCGTTCAAGTCGTCGCCGATGACCTCCGCCATGCACGTGGTACTGACGGCGATCATCTTCGGCTTGTACATGCTGTACGCATTCGCCAAGCCATCGATCATATTGTTCAAACCGCCGAAAACGGCCGCGTCTTCGGTCATCGACGACGACACGCAGGATGACGGCTCCTTGAAGTGTCGACTGAAGTGCGAGCGATAATACGCGACGCAACCCTGCGATCCATGCACGAATGGCAACGTGCTTTCAAAACCGACAGCGGCGAATACCGCACCCAACGGTTGACAGGCCTTGGCCGGGTTCACCGTCAGCGCCTCGCGCGAAAAATTCTTTTCGCGGT
>CAKKRP010000007.1 GCA_919902765.1 Gammaproteobacteria bacterium
ACGTGCTATAGCTTAAACTCGGGTAGAAATTGTCTTGACTATGGGGTCCACTTTATTATGTCGAGTCTGACCCTATGACCCTATTTTCGCTAAAAATTTGTGGCGGCTGTTTCGTGTATTGATCGTCGGTGCAATGGACGAATTCGGTCGTCAATACGACGGGATCGCAGACGCCGTCATGAAAGCGATCGATGACCGGGTCCACGAATTCTTTGTGAAATCGCTCCAACTCGATACATTTACGTTAGAGACAGAATTTGAGTAGCGGCCATTTTTATGGAAATTGAACTCCGAAACTTGAGTATTAATATAGTAACCCGACACCAACATACTGCTGATTTATGTCACCGACCCCATACCGGGAAGTAGAGTGTGTAGCGGTGATCATCAAACTAGCGGATTTCCACACCGGAAACGCATATCCGGCACCCAACAAATATGTCATACCGGATGACACCAATTGTGTTGTCGCATTGGTGCTGTCTGGGTAGTGTAACGTCGCCCTTCCAATATCACCACGCACATACCATCCATTACCTATCGTTCCTATCACGTAGTATTGGGCGCTATAGGTGTAGTACAACTGGTCGAAGTACTCTTTTTTGTAGTAGTCGTCTCCACCGCTAAAAAAATGAAAACCGAACATCGATTTCTTGTCTCGCATCGGCAAATAGATTCCTACAAAGTCCCCTCTAAAGCCCCATCCCTTTGAATTTGTTCTCTGGGCAATTTTGTCTCTGAAGGTGCTTATATCACCGGTGTATTGACTAGCGATTTGCCCCTCAATTGCCCCACTGTAATGCCAGGCCAACACATCTACTTCTTTCTTAGAATTACCTTTTTGTAAAGGTTTAGCAACAGATTCTACACGCCATTGCTCGCACACTGATTTACTAGCAAAATTCCCATTGTGTAGTTGGTCGATGATCGTATAGGGAAGCACGGCAGTATCGTACAATACGCTTCCTGGTAGCATCACTAGTCCAATACTACCTGAGCGTACTAACAGTCGTCCTTCGCAGAAAAGCCTGAAGGAGCCGCTGTATACCCTTGGAACAAAACCACATTCTGCGGCACAAGCCTCGGCAGTTACTTCCGAAGGCTCCACTCCAGTCATTACCAGAGTCGCACATCCCTGCAATACGGCAGCAACAATGATTAATACGAGGTTACGCAATACCAGACTCTCCGCTCGCTCGCACTAAAAAAGCACTACTAGAAAACACAACTACCAACCGCTCTGTATTTTCTAGAGCGGGTAAAATAGGGTCAGACTCGACATAATCTCATTCCTCGGTTATGCTCAAATCACAGAGGATTGGATTATGTCGAGTCTGACCCTATTTCCTACTGCGGCAGCGACAACACACTATGCACCTGATAACTCATAGACGCCAAAAAAATCACCAGCCCCAAATACCACACCGAATACACCACGCGATCTTTGACGGTGGCCGCATAATAGGGCTGATCCGGGTTGTGACGTGAATTCCATAAACTAAACAAATGCGGCAATGCCAACAATGCGACGATGAGCAAGAAGGGGCTGGGGTTCACCACAAATAAACCGGCCAGTATAGGCACCCCCAATAACCACATCTTCGGCGATACGATGGCCGTGATGCGGCCGCCATCGAGCGGTGAGAGCGGAATCAAGTTGAATAAATTGATAAAAAATCCGGCATAGGACAAGGCAAGTAATAAATCGCTTGAATAATAGAAACTTGCGAAATAACAAACGAGCGCCCCCGCCGTGCCTAACACCGGTCCGGCCAGCGCAATATAGGCCTCGGTCTCTGCGTCGTGGGGCAGCTCTTTTAGCTGTATCCAAGCGCCGACGAACGGAATAAATGTCGGCAGGCCCACGTCTAATCCGCGTTGGCGCGCGGCCAGAAAATGGCCCATTTCGTGGACGAATATCAATAATACGAACCCAACTGCGTACCACCAACCGAATATCCACGCGTAGGTAAAAATCGACAACAACATGGTCCCGCCCGACAGCAGAACCTTGCTGAATTTCAACGAACCTAAAATGACGATGAGCCATCTCATCAGGGCCTGCCTACATAGGGGAAACAAGTCGTGCCGCGCCGGATTATTGCTTGTTTAACTTATCTTCATCGTCCATCGCGCGCTTAAAATCCGCGTCAAAATCATCTGCGGCGGCCTCGGCGGCGGACATTTCTGCGGCTTCGGCATCCGCTGCTTCTGCAAAGGTCTCGACGTTGCGCCGCATCCAACGCGACACCAATAGGCCGATTTCAAATAATATTATCATCGGCACAGCGAGCAAGGTCTGCGAAAAAATATCGGGTGGTGTTAACAACATGCCGATGATAAACGCCGCGACGATGATGTACGGGCGTTTGGCGGCCAAATCCTCGGGGGTGACCATACCCGTTTGCACTAACAAGATGGTCGCGATCGGCACTTCAAACACCACGCCAAACGCGAAAAATAAGGTCAGCACAAAATCGAGATATTTGGCGATGTCGGTCATCACCGTCACGCCGATGGGGGCGGTGGTGGTGAAAAAGCCAAACACCAACGGAAACACCACGAAATAACAAAAGGCCATGCCGCAATAAAATAACAACACACTGCTCACCAATAAGGGCAACGCCAGACGACGTTCGTGGCGGTACAAGCCTGGCGCAATAAACGCCCACAGGTGGTACAACAACACCGGCACAGATAAAAATACGGCGGCGATCAAGGTGAGTTTGAAGGGCGTTAAAAACGGCGAGGCCACTTCCGTCGCGATCATCGACGCGCCCTTGGGCAGCACCGACATCAGGGGGTATGCGAGAAAGGTGTATAAATCGTTACTGACCGGCAGTAAGGCGATTAAGATGATTAAAATGCTGACCAGGATCTTCATCAAGCGCGTACGCAATTCGACCAGGTGCGCGACCAACGGCAATTCGCGATCCGGCATGGCGGGTTTTTCAGGTCTGGTCATGCGTTTTCGCTGGCGGGGTCGCCGCCGGTGTGACGTGCGTGTCCGAATCTGTAGGCAAGGCCGCCGGTGTTGGCATCTCTAGCAATTTAGATTCAATGGGCACTGCATTAGGCTGGGTAGGATTGTCCGTATCCACCACGTTGCGTTTGACGATCTCCGCCTGCTCTTCGATCAGCCGTTTCCATTCGTCGTGTTTGCGCAGTTCGGTTTCCATTTCGCTGCGCACACCGCTGACAAAGCCGCGAAACCGGCCCACCCAAAACCCGATGTCGCGCACCAGGCCGGGGATTTTGTTGGGCCCGAACACCAGCAAAGTCACCACAAACACCAGCACCAACTCGCCAAAGCCGATCTCGAACATGGTCGTGAATCCGCTTGTAGTTTGATTTTAAACGCGGTCCTTGGTGGTCGCGCCTTCTTTATGGGCCATTTCGCCTTCGATGACACGGCCTTGAATCTTTTGGGGTTCTTCGGCGGCCTTGGGTGGCGTTGCCGCCGCACCGGCCTCTTCACCTTCCTTCATCGAGGTGCGAAACCCTTTCACCGCCGCGCCTAAATCACCGCCCAACGTGCGTAAGCGCTTGGCGCCAAACAATAAAATAACGATGGCCAGGATGATGACCCACTGCCAGATACTGCCAAAATTGCCGAGGTACATGTACGACTCCCACATCGTGTGCGTATAAACAGTGTATTAAACCAAATCCACCCCCCTTTGCGCCATCATAAAAACGGGGTCAGGGGGTTTACGTTCCGTTAGACCGCAAAAACGCGCATTAATCGCTCGGTTTTTTACGCCCCGCCTTTTCAAGATGGCCCGATACCCCATGGCGTCGCGCCAATTCGTCCAAGATGTCTTGCGGCCCCAAACCCTGGTGCGCCAATAAGACGAGGGTGTGAAACCATAAATCCGCCACTTCATGCACTACGGCCTGGGGTTCGCCATTTTTCGCGGCGATCAGGGTCTCGCCCGCCTCCTCACCGATCTTTTTTAAAATGGCGTCCAAGCCCTTGGCGTAGAGACTCGCCACATAGGACTGCCCGGCGTCAGCGCCTTTACGCGCCTCCAGCGTTTGAGCAAGGTGGTTTAGGATGTCGGACATGCGGCTGGCCTGGGAATATAGTCCGCCATTGTAGTCAAGATGGGGGGTAAACACTACTGTCTAAAACGCTTTCTTTAACCGCCAGGCCTTATAACCATCCCTTGGTCGATGGCGATCAATTGGTGGGGCATGCCGTGACGGGCGAGAAATTCGGCGCAGTAACCCGGGCCTTCGCTCGCCGCATGACGAAAAATACGTAGCGGTTTCATAACGACAGTTATAAACGCTTTTTGATCTCTTTGACATACCTATCCATGGTGCGCAAATCCACCTCTTGTAACGCGCGAAACCCTTCATAGCCGGTTTTTTTGAAAAAGGCCTGTCCTTCCGGCGTGGCCTCGAATTCGAGCAGGGCATGCGTCATCGCCGCCACTTCGGAGGGCGGCGCGCTGGGATTGGCGAGATAACACACCGGCAATTGCGGCTGGCTGGTCGCCAAGGTGATTAAGCCACGCCGCTGGTCTTCAGGCATTTGGGTCAACGCCACAGGGGACGAAAAGGCCGCCGCGACCTCGCCGTTGCGCAAGGCGATCAGCGCCGAGTTAAACGACGGAAATGCGCGTAGCGTCACGTCTTTACCTAGCGACAGCGACGCAGCGCGCAACATTTCCATACCCATCAGAGTCACTACCGCTAGGCTGTCTGGCGTGGCGATGATTTTCCCGCGCAAGGCGGCTAGGTTCGCCACCCCCGTGGCCTTGTCGGTGAGCAACAAGGCCAATTGCTCATGCTTCACCCGCACCATCGGGCGATAGCCCGACTCCAATTGGGCCAAGCGCGCAAAATGGGGGGCTGTCATTAAGTAGCGAAACTCTCGATTTTGGGTGCGCGCTATGTAGGTGCGGTAGTCCGGCGCGGTCGCCAATATGACATGCAGGCCTAAACGCCGCTCTAAATATTCGCGTAACGGATCATAGAGGGTGATAATGCTGCGTGTACTCAGCACCGGCAGAATCCCGAATTCTATGGGTTCGGCGCGCGCCGCTTGCGTCGCCATCAGCAACAGCATTCCAATGCATGTTAAAATGTACTGCATAGCGTCCTCCTGCTTTTTGTTCATTTACTTCCTATGGATAATAACCTAGCGTATTTCTATGGTTCCCGATAAAAGATAGCAGAATTCCGGTCGATTAATAGCCCCGCGCCTGCAAATACTTATTGGGTAAAGGTCTTGCATCGAGTAATATTTAGGCGCAACGCAACTACTTTGCCATTGTGGAATCGAAAGCGCCCTGATGCGCACTCTTGCTTAGGAACCACCCATGGAAGAACCCATAGTCTCACCACCCTCGCTACACGCAACGACGTTTGCTGCGCAAGGTCCTTCATGGACGGCGCTAGGGCTGGCCCTAATCGCCGTGGGTGCGGTGACCTACACCTTAATTATTGATCGCGCGGAACAGCTCGGGCAGGAAGAAATGCAGGCGCGCCTGAGCGGACAAATTCAGCAATTGGAAACCAAGCTGGCCGAACAGACTAAAACGAGCGCGGCACGCGCCGATGAATTGGCCGCTATTACGCAGTCTTTGGCACAAAATTTGTCGCGTACGGCGCGCGAGCGCGCCTTGATTGATGCCCAAAATCTGCTCGAACTGGCCAATCAGCGCCTGCAATTCGCTTATGATTTCAGCGGCGCACTCCAGGCCTTGCATTTGGCGGATGAACGCCTGCGCAGCACCTCCGATCCCAGCCTTAATGCGATACGACGCGTGCTCGCCGAAGAAATGGTACGTCTGCGCGCGCTTCCGGTGTTGGATAGCGCGGGCCTGCAAACCAAGCTGCAAGGCCTGACGGCCCAGATGGACCATTTGCCTATCCATGCGCAACGCAGCGGGGCCGCCGCTACGATCACACCTCCTCAAGCGGCCTTACACACGTGGCAAGATTGGGTGGGCGCGGTGTGGGCGCAACTCAAGCAACTGGTCGTGGTACGCTATAACGACAAACCCATCGGCCCCTTGTTAGCGCCGGATCAGGCCGTTTATTTATTGCAAAACTTGCGCATTAAATTTGAAGAGGCACGCCTGGCGGTGTTGCTACATGACCAAACGGCCTACCACCACGCCTTGGCGTCGGCGACGCAATGGTTACACGATTATTTCGACAACGCGGCGCCCAGCGTGGCGGGTGCGCTGGCCAGTGTGCGCGAATTGCAAGCCTATAATGTGCAGCCGCCGTTGCCCGACATTTCCGGTTCGTTGCGCTTGTTGCAGCGGCGCGCCCAAGAACTCGGTTTAAACGGGGTCAACGCGAGCTAAGCCATGGGCATCATACTCCGCACACTGATCGGCCTGACTATCCTGGTGAGCTTGGCGCTGCAAGCGCAGCGCGACCCTGGTTACGCCGTTTTCGGCATCGGTCATTGGACCGCTGAAATGTCGTTAACAGTATTTTTCATCTTATTGTTTTTGTTATTCTTTTTTAGCTACTCCGGGGTGCGCGGCATAAAATGGCTGTGGCGTTTTCCGAAACGCATGCGCCTGTGGTGGCGGCGGCGTCAAATGCGCCTGACCGCCGACGCCCTCAACGATGGCTTAGTCGCCCAAGCAGAGGGCCGTTGGGCGGACGCCGAACGCGCGCTCGCGCATGCCGCCGCCGCCAGCCAAACACCGGCCTTCAACTACCTCGCGGCCGCACGCGCCGCCCAAGAACAAGGTGCCATTGCGCGCCGCGATGAATATGTGCGCCTCGCCGCGCAACATTCGCCTGCAAATAGCTTGACGGTCGCGGTTGCGCAGGCGGAATTGCAACTCGATAGCGGCGAACACCATGCCGCGTTGACAACCCTGAAGCAAGCGCTCGCCAAAGTCCCTAGGCACGTTTACACACATAAATTATTGGTGCGTGTATACCGTGAGCTGGGCGATTGGGAGGCCTTGTTGAGTTTAGGCAAGGACTTGCGCCGCTTTAAGGTGCTGGACACCCACGAGGCCATACAACTGGAGCGCGATTGTTACCGCGCCTTAGTCGATAATGCGGGCGATACCGGTAACGTTGAGGCCTTGGAAGCCGCGTGGCGACGCGTGCCCGATACACTCCGTTATGACCCCGGCGTATTGTCTGCGTATGTACGCCAATTGTTGACCTTGGGCGACACGCAACCGGCCGAGCCTTTATTGCGCGACGCGCTTAAATACCGCTGGAACGAACACTTGGTGTATCTCTACGGCCTCGTAGAAGGTGCCGATGCGCACGAACAATTGATGGCGGCGGAACGCTGGTTAAAAGACCGCGCGCATGATCCCATTGTATTGCTGACCGTCGGTCGCTTGTGTCTGCGTCGTAAATTATGGGGTAAGGCGCGCGCGGCCTTGGAATCCAGCATCGCCAACGGCGCGCCCGCCGAGGCCTATCATGCCCTCGCCAAATTGTTGGAACAACTCAAAGAACCCGAGCTGGCGCTGTCTTATTATCGCAAAGGCTTGGCGGTTGCCAATGAGCGCAATACGGTGCGCGAAGTGCAGACACGCGAAAACGCACCGGGGTGACCGAAAACTTTACCGTACACTCGCCGCCGCCTGGCTTACGCGCCTAAACTGCGCCCACCGTCTACGACTAAGATATGCCCGGTCACATAAGGGGCGTCGCGCAACAAATACACCACGGCGTTGGCGATATCGCGCGGGTCGCCCGGACGATGCAAGGCGGTGCGGCCGAGGATATGCTGTTTGATATCGTCCTCTAAACCCGCTTCCGGCCACAAAATCGCCCCCGGCGCGACCCCGTTGACCCGGATATGCGGCCCCAATTCACGCGCCAACGCGCGCGTCATCATGGCCAAACCGGCCTTTGCCATGCTATATACAGGGTAATCTTTCAGCGGACGCTCTGCGTGTATATCGACGATATTTACCACCGCGCCTTTTACAGCCGCCAAGGTGGGGGCCAAGGCCTGCGTCAAAAAAAAAGGCGCGCGCAAATTGCTATTCATTAATTCATCCCACTGCGCGGGCGTGACACTGCCCATGGCCGTAGGGAAAAAACCCGACGCATTGTTGACCAACGCGTCCACTTGACCCCACACGCCCTGGGCCTCTTGGGCCAGGCGCACCAATTCATCATGACGCCCCAAATCCGCCGTCACCAAGGCCGCCGATCCGGGCCTTTCCGCATTTAAATAATCGTATAACGCTGTAGCTTCACTCTGTGAATGCCGATAGTGAATAATAACCCGCATGCCAGCGTGGTGGAGACGACGGGCGATGACGGCGCCAATGCGCCTTGCCGCCCCTGTAATCAGGGCAACCTTACCGGATAAGCTTGATGTATGATGACTCATTCAACTCTACGCCTCTCGCAACGCATGATAGAACCGCGCCGACGTTTAACGAATAGCGATATCCCCGCCGCCGCACTGGCCGCGCACACTGCGTTGGTGGCGCGCATACGCGCGCGCATGGCGCAACAACAAGGTCGTCTTAGCTACGCGGAATATGTAGAAATGGCCTTATTCGAGCTAGGGGTAGGTTATTACGACAGCGGCCAAGTCCAATTCGGCGATAGAGGCGATTTTGTCACGGCCCCCGAAATCTCGCCACTGTTTTCGCGTTGCCTGGCCCATCACGCGATTGCGGTAATCCAAAATTTAGGCGGCGGCAGCGTATTGGAATTCGGGGCCGGCGCCGGAACGATGGCCTGCGACATATTATTAGAAATGGAGCGCCAGGCGTGCCTGCCTAACAACTACTTTATTGTCGAACGCAGCACTAAATTGCGCATCCGCCAACAAACCAACATCGCGGAACGCGCACCGCATTTATTGTCGCGGGTGGCGTGGCACGATGAGGCGTCGGCAGATTTTTCAGGCGCGATCTTCGCTAACGAATTACTCGATGCGTTTCCGGTGCATAGGATACGCCTACACCGCGACGCGCCCGCGCAAGAATTTTTTGTCGTGTGGAATGCACAGAATGAATGTTTCGCCTGGGAATTGCGGGATATCGCGCATCCCACCGTACGCACCTTGGCCACGCGCATCCACTTGGATTGGGAGAATTGCGCCCACGCGTATTACGACACTGAAGTGCATGTCGCCGCTTATACATGGTTGGCCGGGCTGGCAACGCGCCTCACGCGCGGGGCCGTCATCCTGATCGACTATGGTTATCCGCGCCACGAATATTACCTTCCCGAACGCGATGAAGGCACTATCGTATGTTATTTTCAACATACGGCGCATGCCGATCCGTTAATTCTGACGGGCGTGCAAGATTTAACCGCGCACGTCGAATTCTCCTCGCTGGCGGAGGCGGCGGATGAGCATGGGCTCAACGTCGCCGGATTTACTACGCAGGGGCATTTTTTATTAGACTCCGGCTTGGAAGACATGGTCGGCGACGTGATCAAATCGTCGGCGCGCGATTTCCTGCCGGTTATTCAACAAATTAAACGCCTGGTCATGCCTACCGGCATGGGTGAAATGTTTAAGGTGCTCGCGCTGACTAAAAATTACACCGGGCCGTTGCCGGGATTCCGCTCGAATAACCGCTTAGATCGCCTGTAATTAGCAACCGTCAGGCGCGCGTTTGATGGCGCGACGCCACGCTGTTATACTCAAACCTACGTCTTACCGGTTTGCATACCCATGGTGCCCTGGCCCACGATATCCACAGTGTTGCTTGACATGGACGGCACATTGTTGGATTTACATTACGACAACCATTTTTGGCGCGTACACGTCCCCCAACGGTATGCCGAAAAAAATGGACTCACCGCTGCGGTCGCGCAAGACTTGCTGGCAACGCGCTTCAAACGCGCCGAAGGCACCTTGGATTGGTATAGTGTGGATTACTGGACGCACGAATTGGGATTGGATATCGCATTGCTTAAAAGCGAAATTCAACATCTGATCGCAATACACCCGCATGTAAACAAATTTTTAGATAGCTTACGCGCCCAAAAAAAACGTGTCGTATTAGTCACCAACGCCCACGGCAAAAGCCTGTACCTCAAACTCGGACGCACACGCCTGGGCGGTCATTTCGACGCCATCGTGTGCGCCCATGATTTAGGCCTGCCCAAAGAACACATAGAATTCTGGACGCGCATGCAACAAACGCAGCCTTTTACCAAAGATACCACGCTGTTCATAGACGACAGCTTGCCGGTCTTGCGCTCGGCGCATCGCTACGGTATCGCGCACCTGTTGGCGATACGTCGCCCGGATTCGCAAGGCCAGGATAAAGACGTGGGCGAATTCGACGCCATCAATGGCTTTCACGAGATTATGCCATGAGCGACGCTGGCGACCGATATTCTTGCAGTGGATATAAAATTATTGAGATATGCGTGTGCGTTCGATAGCGTCATTTATTATATGCGTCTGTTTGGCGGCAGGCTGTGCAACCTTCCCGCCGCCCAGCACATTACCGCAAAAAGAGGCTGATTTTCGCCTGCCTGCGCGTGAATTGGTCACGCGCTTTCCGGTCGTACAAGATTTACACGGCGATCATCGCCGCATTTTCGATCAAACTCCGACTTTGCGTGACATCGAAACGCTTTGGGGTGACGCCACATCGCAACACAGTTACTGGGAAGCCGAGGTCACCAAATACACGATCCTGGCTGGCCTGGGCGCGACCGCCGGTCATGCCATGCCGCCCGCGCTGTTGGGCGCGTTGCTGATCACGCCCGCCTTGTTAACCTATAAACCTATGCAAAAATATGTGTGGGAAAAGGGCGAGTATCGCATCACCGGCACGTTTGGAAAAACCATTTTCCATAATGAGCCGCAGCTTGTCGCGTGGGAATGGGCGCGCCGCGATTTACGCGGCACTAAAATAATTTACCACCCATGGTTGACGGTGATTAACGATTTCGGTGGATTCGCGACCTTTGATCATACGGTGGGCGGCGATTTAATCGGCGTTTCCGGCGACGGCAAAATACGCTTGCGTGCGGGCGACAATACGGAATTCGCGCTGGGCTGGCGCGTGCCCTTATTGGACAAAGGCGTAGGTTTACGTCTATCTTTGGGCTATCGGTACAGTGGTTTTGTGGGTATGATCCAAGGCGTTACTTTAACACAGTACCCGGCGCGCGCGGTCCTTGAGTTTCAATTGCGCGACTCCGTGTTGCGCGCTGGCGTAGGCGCTGTGTATGCCTTGCATCCGGTGCTGACCATCGAAGATTACACTGGGGCGCCCACCAAATACGAATATCCCGACGCCCCAGGCGTGGTATTGCAAATGGAATTTCGCCCGTTGGCCAGCGCTGGAATCGGGGTGCGTTATGAATATCTGCCCATGGAAAATTTGACTAAGGGAAAAATCGACGCCAGCAGCATTGGGATGTATTGGGCGTGGTATTTTTAGCTTTTTAAATGATTGGTTTCGTAACAGGAGCGTGACATGATAGGTAAAAAGAACGTCGTATTCGGTTTTATTTTTTTGGTGTTTACTGCGGCGCTTGGCCCGCTGATGGTACGCATGTATACCACCATAGGCGAGGCCATGGCCGAAAAACAAACCACGGTCGGACGTTTACAACAATTGCAAGCAAGCAATTTTGAAGAAGATCTAGAGGCCTTATCCGCCGACAAGATCGCCAAGGCCAATACGGCGGGGATCTTGACCTTGAATAAATTGGTCAATAACCAATTTGAAATCGACCTCATCAAGGGCGGGCCGCACACCCATGGCAATTTAGAGGCGCTGCTCAACATCATCGTCGGCATCGCCTTGTGCTTTATAGGCGTGTCGGCACGTTTCAAACAATTGCTTAGCTGGATGTTTATCGCGGGCACATTATTGCACTCCGGCATGCTGTATTTAGGCCGCGTCCTGCATTTGAATTGGGCGGAAACCGTATTGAACACCGGCATCGGCCCGGTGTTGATTTTGCTGGGGCTGTTGTTAATGGGCGTCGCAGCGGCACGCGGTTTCGATGCGCGTTTGGTAAGAGATTAATCGCGCCTTGATCGCCTTGTTGCAACGCGTGAGCATGGCGCGTGTCGAAATCGCCAACGCGGTGGCCGGTGAAATCGCGCGCGGCGTGCTGGCCTTGATTGGCGTAGAACAAGGCGATACAGAGGCGCAGGCGACGCGCCTCGCCGCGCGCATACTGGGCTATCGCATGTTTGCCGATGCGCAAGATAAAATGAATTTAAGCGTGCAAGACATCAACGGCGGCGTATTATTAGTACCGCAATTCACCTTGGCGGCCGATACCGCCACCGGCACGCGCCCCAGTTTTACCCCGGCGGCAGCGCCGGATATCGGCCGGCGCTTATTCGATCATCTGGCATCCTGTGTGCGCTTACAATATTCGCATGTAGCGACAGGCGTATTCGGTGCCGGCATGCAAGTGCATTTAATCAACGACGGCCCCGTGACCTTTTGGTTGCGCAGCCCGCCCGTGTCTCATACCACCGGGGCTTAGGGTATGAGATCGGCCTGTCCGGAGCCTGTAGCGCTGGTGCGTGGCCGGGCACCATGGAACAGTTGCAAACTAATTAAAACAGTATATCTTTAGCGTGGTCGATCACGCTGCTGGCTATGCTCGACCACGTACACACCGGGCATCCCCATCCCAGTCCATAGCGGATGCGCCGAAATTGAGGAGGGAGTTATGCGTACCATAAAAACGATGGCATACGCTGCCGTATTGGCAGCGACAGGCTGCGCGGGGAGTATGGTGGCGGAGCGTCATAGTTTATATCCGACGCAAGCGGATACCGATTATGCACGGGTTTACATCATGCGTCCGCAGGCGCAGCGCACGCGCGGCGTCGCGGATAGCCCGGTCAATATTGAAGTGGCGCGTGAAAAACTCGCCGAATTGGCGCAGGGCGAATATATTTTAGTCTACATCAAATCGCCTGCCACGGATTTGGTGACCCGCAACTTGACCAATCTCACGACCAAACCTATGCCGATCGAGGTATGGCGCGCACGCCATTTTAATTTTGAAACCGGGCAGGATTATTTCATCGTTTTACGCCAAGATTACGAAGAATTCCGGGGCATTTATTATATCCCCGAGGCGGTCGATAAAACCCAGGCGCTGCAACTCGCCGAACATCTAAAGGCGGCAGGGCCATTGGCGACACAGCGGCCGCTCGCCGCTTTGCAATGAACTTTACTGACCGAATTATCGCTATAAAATAGCGCGATTCTTAAAAGCAAGGCACTAAGGGATCGTGTAATGATGTCCTAGCTTAGGGGAAGCAGGCGTTTGAAACGAGTATCGTTTTTTCATTCGTTGCGTACGCGTCTGATTTTGGCGAGCATACTCGTTGAAATCACCCTCAGGGCTATCACCTCGGCGTGCCGCATGAGGATCCGCCGGAATTGCGTGCGTGAGGCCGCTAGACCTATATAGGGAGCCTCTAAAAATTCAATCAAGACGATACCCAGAGGGCACAAGTGATGGCAAGGCGGAAAGTGGCGAAAATGCGCAGTTTACACGCAGTAAATGAGCAATTTGAGCCACTTTTCAACGCCGCCACCGCGGCTTCAGTGAATTTTTAGAGGTTCCCTATAAATAAACTATTCGCCCTTTTTCGGTGTTATATTGCGATAAATCTCCTCCGGCACCTTCAACACCGGCAACGCATCCACCCACACGCCTTGCTCTAATTTGCTAAAAAAACAACTGCGCCGCCCGGTGTGACAGGCGATGCCGCCGACCTGTTCGACCTTCAGCAATACCACGTCTTTGTCGCAATCGACGCGCAATTCACGTACGTGTTGCGTGTGACCCGACTCCTCGCCTTTGCGCCACAATTTATTGCGCGAACGCGACCAATACACCGCGATACCTTCTTGCACCGTGAGCTGCAAGGCCTCGCGGTTCATCCATGCGACCATCAGAATTTCATTACTCACGGCGTCTTGCGCGATGGCGGGCAACAAACCATCGCTGCCCCAGCGCAGTTCATCCACCCAACTCACAAACGCACCTCGATGCCCGCCGCCCGCATATGTCGTTTGGCTTGCTCAATAGTATATTGACCGAAATGAAAAATACTCGCGGCGAGCACGGCGTCGGCACCGCCTTTTTTAACGCCATCGACCAGGTGATCGAGATTGCCGACGCCGCCGGACGCGATGATAGGCACGTTGACGGCCGTGCTGACGGCGCGCGTCACGCCTAAATCAAACCCTTCGCGCGTGCCGTCGCGGTCCATACTGGTGAGTAAGATTTCGCCTGCGCCATAATCGACCATGCGCGTCACCCACTCCACCACATCCAAGCCCGTGGCTTTGCGGCCGCCGTGCGTAAATACTTCCCAACGCGGGGCCTCCGCAGGTACACTCACGCGTTTGGCATCGACCGCCACCACGATGCACTGACTGCCAAAACGCGCAGCCGCCTGCTTAACAAATTCCGGGTTCTGCACCGCCGAGGTATTAATCGACACTTTATCGGCACCCGCATTCAACATGCGGCTGATATCGTCTAACGTGCGTATGCCGCCACCGACGGTGAGCGGAATAAACACCTCACCTGCCACCGCCTCCACCACCTTGACCATGGTGGCGCGGCCTTCGTGACTCGCCGTAATATCGAGAAATGTCAGCTCATCCGCGCCTTGTTCGTTATAACGTCGCGCGATTTCGACCGGATCGCCGGCATCGCGTATCTCAAGAAATTTCACGCCCTTGACGACGCGGCCGTTATCGACATCTAAGCAGGGAATAATGCGTTTGGCGAGGCTCATGTTTTTTTCGTGGTCAATTCGTCACACAATTTCTGTCCAGCGGCGAAATCCAACGTCCCTTCGTAGATCGCGCGCCCGGTAATCACGCCGGTGATGCCCTCGTCGGCGACTTTACACAAACCGCGCAAATCATCGAGATTATTGATCCCGCCCGAGGCGACCACGGGAATATTGATCGCGCGCGCGAGTTTTACCGTCGCATCGACATTCACGCCTTGCAGCATGCCATCGCGACTGATATCGGTGTAAATGATGGCGGACACCCCGTCATTTTGAAAATGTTGCGCGAGGTCGATGACATCGTGACGGGTCAACTTAGACCACCCGTCGGTCGCCACCTTGCCGTCTTTGGCGTCTAAACCGACGATAATATGACCCGGAAATTCCAAGCACATATCGCCGACAAAACCGGGTTTTTTGATTGCTTGCGTACCGATAATGACATACTGAACACCGGCGTCGAGATAGGCCGCGACCGTCGCCTCGTCGCGTATCCCGCCACCGACTTGCACCGGGATATCGGGAAACT
>CAKKRP010000008.1 GCA_919902765.1 Gammaproteobacteria bacterium
TGGTAGCGTTAGGTTACGACGAATAAAATAACGGGCTGGAATGGACGGTTACTCTGCTACTACATTAAATTTTTTTACAATATCAACAGGCGGGATTTTTATTTTATAGCTCATTAAATGATTTGTTTCTACGCGCTGTCTTCCACTTGAGCCAGCCAAGCAACCCTCTGCAAAATCTCTAAAATCACCATTCCTAGCGAGCACATATGCAAAGAAAGGATGTAAATCTCCTTTGGGCCGCATAACGATGTATTCAGTAGAACCCCAGCCGACTTGGTCTTTATCAAAAATCGTCACGTAAGCCGTTTTCCCATTTTCAAGACATGGCGTGATACGAGCTAACAAAGTATCCCCGTTCATAAACTTTGTACCTGATGAAAACTCGCGGTCGTACCAACCCTCTGGATTGAATGTATCGGTACTTAACGAAGCCATTTCTAGATATGGTGCAATTGTTCCTTTAGTAAGCTTTCTTGGTGGATTAAATTCCAGTAAATCCGAGATAACACCGTCCTTCCAATCCTCCTGCGCTTCTTCCACAAACCACTGGCGGAACAGGGTTGCGGCCATGGCTTCGAGGGTTTGGTTCTGGCGGTGCAGCAGGTCGATTTTGTCGTCGAGGCTGCTGAGGACAGCGGCGATAGCTTTTTGTTCTTCGAGAGAGGGAAGGTACATTTCATATGAAAGCAAATCACCTAGTTTCATATTTAATTGAACAGACGTACCACCAGAAATCCCATATACATGACCGATAAAATCAGGCGACTTGAAAACGTAATATAAATATAAAGAGGTAGTCTTAGATGTATTGGGTCTTATTCTGGCAAGGCCGTTATTAAAAACGGCTTTCATATCATTTCTTACGTGATAAACAATACCCGGCGAGCAAGTTCTCGCCATTATTAAATCATCTGTTCTTAATTGAGCCCTCTCATAATCTTTCGCATTTACTTTCGAATTTCCCCATCTATAAAATGGCTTGCTTTGCGAGACATCCTGAATTCTTAAACATTTGATACCCGTATCTTCTTCAACGATGGGGGCTCTGCGAATAGCATCCAATCCAGTATTAGCGCTATTCACAATTTCTTCGAGCTTCAGAGACACCCACACGCTCATACCTTCACCTTCGCCAGATTCTCGGCAATGGCCTTGTTCAGCTTCGCTTCTTCCAGCAACTGCGCCTCAAACTCGGCTTTCAGTGCGGTGAAGCGTTCGGCGAAATTGAAGTCATCCTCTTCATCCGGCAGGCCGACATAGCGCCCCGGCGTAAGCACATAGTCCAGTTCTGCCACCCGCGAAAGCGGCACGGAGGCACAAAAGCCTTTGACATCCTCATATGTGACTTCGCCGGTTCGCCACGCATGGTAGGTGCTTGCGATCTGCTGAATATCCTCGTGAGAGAGTTCCTTGGTGCGACGGTTAATCAGGTGGCCGAGGTTGCGCGCATCGATGAACAGGATTTCGCCCTTGCGCGGGTGGCCGTTGGCTCTGGCGCGGTTCATGAACCACAGCGCCGCCGGTATCTGCGTATTCAAAAACAGCTTAGCGGGCAGGTTGACGATACAGTCGATCAGATTGCCATCGGCGATGAGCGCACGGCGGATGTCGCCTTCGCCGCTGGTCTTGCTGGTGAGCGCGCCTTTGGCCAGCACCACGCCCGCCTTGCCCTGCGGGTTAAGGTGGTAGGCGAAGTGCTGCAACCACGCGAAGTTGGCGTTGCCCGCAGGCGGCGCGCCGTATTGCCAGCGGCCATCGCCGCGCAGCAGCTCGCCGCTCCAGTCGCTGACGTTGAATGGCGGATTGGCGAGGATGAAGTCGGCCTTGAGGTCTTTGTGGGCATCGTTGAGGAAGGAGCCTTCGTTGTTCCACTTCACCTGCGAGCTGTCGATGCCGCGAATAGCCAAATTCATCTTGGCCAGCCGCCAGGTGGTCTGGTTGCTTTCCTGCCCGTAGATGGAGATATCGTTGACGCGGCCTTGATGCTCTTCGACGAACTTTTCCGATTGCACAAACATGCCGCCCGAGCCGCAGCAGGGGTCGAACACGCGGCCTTTGTAGGGCTCAAGCATCATCACCAGCAGCTCGACGATGCTGCGCGGCGTGTAGAACTGCCCGCCCTGCTTGCCTTCGGCCAGCGCGAATTCACCGAGGAAATATTCGAACACATGCCCCAGCACATCGGCGCTGCGCGACTTGGCATCGCCCAGCGCGATGTTGCCCACCAGATCAATCAAGCCGCCGAGGCTGGCGGGGTCAAGGTTTTGCCGCGCAAACACCTTGGGTAACACGCCTTTGAGCGAGGGGTTTTCCTTCTCGATGGCATCCATCGCTTCATCCACCACACTGCCGATATTGGGCAGCTTGGCTTTTGCGACGAGGAATGACCAGCGCGCCTCGGACGGCACAAAGAAAACATTCTCCGCCTTGTATTCGTCTTTGTCTTCGGGATCTGCCCCGGCCATCTCGCCTTCGCCCGCTTGCAGCCTGGCAAACATTTCCTCAAAGGAATCGGAGATGTATTTGAGGAAGATCAGCCCCATCACCACGTGCTTGTATTCGGCAGCGTCGATGTTCTTGCGCAGCTTGTCGGCCGATTTCCACAGTTGTTTTTCTAACGGTTCGTCTTTGTTATCTTTTACTGTTTTCACTTTAGCCATGGACGTTTACTAATCCTTCGTAAAATTGCGAGTTATTGCGGGGCGATACCAAAGTATAATACCTCTAAAGACATGAGGACACTATAAAATGCCGATTAATTTCCCGACTACCCTCCGTCACTTAATAAAAAAAAAAGCCCGGGTCGCCCCGGGCTTAGCCTTCCCACTACACACCGCTTTTAGTCAATCGTTGAGGCTGTAGAAAAACCTTGAGGCCACAAAAATGATTAGCTCGTCAAAAGAACGTCACGCTACAATGCGCTACAATCAACGATCTGATACCGGGGAGGGATTTTGGTACCCCTGAAATTTAGGAATTTTTAACTTGTCGAGGTTTTTCTACAGCCTCGTTACCTGCTGCGCGACATTGCCCAAGCTGACCGTGCTATAGCCTTTCCATTCGAACTGTTGCCCGACCGCAAAGGCCTTGGCAGGTTTAAAAGAAGTGATTGGGAAGCTGACCGATGTCAAGCCGAGGATAAAGAGGCATCGCTTAATGTTATGTGGTTATTTGTGACATCTTCACACCGTCACACACATGAGATGCTGTTGTTGCACCCCTGCTTGTAATAATTTTTCGCGCACCCGTGTGGTAAACGGCGCAGGACCCGCGACATAAATATCGAAATCTGCAATGCTTGGATGTTGCGCTAACACCTCCCCTAACATTTTTTCGCGTTCGGCATCAGCGCCCCCTGCCACTACGATTTCGCGAAAATGAAACACGTCAAACGCGTCCGCCCAGGCACGGCAGGCGTTAGCGAAATAGTGGCCGTCTTGCGTTTTGCTGAACCAATATAAATATATCGCCGGGGCGCGCTCCAAGGACATCGCGTGCTCCGCCAAACTTTTAATGGGTGCAAACCCCTTATCGCAGGCCAACAGCAACACCGGCCGCGTCGAGGTCTGACGCAACACAAAATCGCCTACAGGGCCATATATATTGATAGTTTCGCCGACACGCAAACTTTCAAATACGCGGCGCGCCAACGCGTTGGAATCATCCCGGTTAATATGAAAGTGCAGATTGCGATCATCGCACGGACAACTCGAAATCGGATAGGCATTGGCATCGTCGCCTACACTCAAGGCGACGCTCTGCCCGGCTAAAAAACGCAGGCGATTGCTGCGCGGGGTTTGCACATGCAACAACATGACATCAGAATTCAAGGTTTTTAATGCATGCACACGGCCTGGAATGTCGTGCAATTGTATCTCGTGCGCGTGCGACGCGATGGCCGCCTCAAATTCTAGATCGGTCGCCGCGCCGCAGGAACACATCAGCACATAATTTTGGAGTTTTTCCGTTTCCGAAAACACATAATCATGATGCCGCAATTTACTCACGGCACCGGAGATCACACGCGCCTTACACAGGCCGCAATTACCGTTGCTACAACCATAATTTAAACCTAGCCCTACACGCAATCCTGCTTCTAACAAGGTCTCGGAGGCCGCGATTTCGATGCGGAGATTTATCGGTTGGAGGAGTGCGAATTTGGAATCCATAACAACTACTATCGGCAGACAGCAGACAATTTACACCCCATTGAAAGTACAGTTGCCAACATCCTTTATAATTTCAACGCGAAGTGATGACTATTTATTTCCATGCGTTGGCGCAAATAAAACCGATGCGCCGCAAAACGCTGCACGCCGGAATCGAGATGCAATTGCGCACATCCTTGTTGGCGCGCCTGATCACACAGCCAATCGAATAATTGCGCACCATAGCCGTGCGAGCGTTGCGCATCGGTGGTGATGAGATCATCTATATACAATATCTTGCCGAAGGCCAGCATCTCCATAAGGCGAAAGCCCGCCACGCTGTTGATCGCACCGGACGCTTCGACATAGGCCAACTCATAAGCTTGCTCGCGCTGACGCGCCACCTGCGCAAGAAATTGCGCCTCGCTCAGGTGTGGCCGCAATTCGGCGATAACGGGATAACAGCGCGTCAGGTCGGCGACGGATTCTGCAAGCGCGATACGCATCAGTGACGAAAATGCCGCATGCCGGTAAAGACCATGGCCATGCCGTGCTCGTCCGCAGCGGCGATCACTTCGTTGTCGCGCATGGAACCGCCGGGTTGAATGACGGCGCTGATGCCAGCCGCAGCGGCGGCGTCTATGCCGTCACGGAACGGGAAAAACGCATCCGACGCCATCACCGAGCCACGCACTTCGAGGTTTTCATCCGCCGCCTTGATACCGGCGATTTTCGCGCTATACACGCGGCTCATTTGACCCGCGCCTACACCTATCGTCATCGCATCACGCACATAGACGATGGCGTTGGATTTAACGAATTTTGCGACCTTCCACGCAAACAATAAATCATCCAATTGCTGCGCGCTGGGCGCGCGTTGGGTGACGACCTTGAGATCGGCGCCGCTGACCATGCCATTATCGCGCTCTTGTACCAACAAGCCGCCGACGACGCGTTTGTAATCCAGTCCTGGCGCGAGACTATTAGGCCACACACCACATTCCAGCACCCGCACATTGAGCTTGCTGGCCAGCGCGGTCAGCACTTCACGTGCGACCTGGGGGGCGATAATGACTTCGACGAATTGGCGCTCTACGATGGCCTTGGCGGTGGCGGCATCTAAGGGGCGATTGAAGGCGATGATGCCGCCGAACGCAGAGGTCGGATCGGTTTTATAGGCGCGCTCATAGGCCGCGAAAATATTTTTGCCGGTCGCTACGCCGCATGGATTGGCGTGCTTGACGATGACGCACGCGGGCGCATCGAATTGTTTTACGCATTCGAGCGCGGTGTCACAATCGGCGATGTTATTGAAGGATAATTCCTTGCCATGCAATTGCGTCGCGCCACCCACACTGCCGGTGACGCGCGGTTCTTCGACATAGAATGCGGCTTGTTGATGCGGATTTTCGCCGTAACGCATGGCCTGCGCTTTGCGCACACGCGGCGCAAATATTTCCGGAAATTTTTCCGGCGCGCCATCTGTGGCCGGCGGTAATAAATAACGTGCGATAGCGCTATCGTAATCCGCCGTATGCGCAAAGGCCTTGGCGGCGAGACGAAAACGCGTGGCATCGCTGACCTGTTTTTGCGCTGTGATTTCCGTCACCACCACGGCATAATCCGCCGGATCGACGACCACGGTCACTGCGGCGTGATTTTTGGCGGCGGCACGCACCATCGTGGGCCCGCCGATGTCGATGTTTTCTATCGCCATCGCCAAATCGCAATCGGGTCGCGCGACGGTCTGCGCGAACGGATAGAGGTTGACCACCACCAGATCTATCGGCGTGATGCCATGTTGCGCCATCACCGCATCGTCGGTGCCGCGTCGCGCGAGTATGCCGCCATGCACCTTGGGGTGTAAGGTCTTGATGCGGCCGTCCATCATTTCTGGAAAGCCTGTATATTGAGCGACTTCCGTCACCGCCAAACCTTCTTTCTTTAACAAGGCCGCCGTACCGCCGGTCGATAATATTTCGATGCCTAGCGCCGTTAATTTTTGCGCAAAGGCCACCAATCCCGTCTTATCCGAGACGCTAATTAATGCGCGTTTTATGGAAGTCATTCTAACCCGTAAAATTTCAATTTTTTGCGTAAAGTGCCGCGATTGATGCCGAGGATTTCGGAGGCGCGCGACTGGTTGCCACCCGCATAGCGCATGACCACCTCTAACATTGGCTGCTCCACGGTTTCCATCACCATCGCGTACAAATCGGTGGTGACATGGCCATTGAGATCGGTGAAATAATTCGCCAACATTTGCCGCACACATTCTTGCAAATTATATTTTGTCGTTTGGCCGGTCACGCGTTCTTGTGTCGTTGCGCCGCCCGCCTCGTAACGAGTTGTCATCCCCGTCATGCTGCAATTCCCTCTTGTATCGTTTGTTGAGAAAAATAGTCATCTACTGCCGCGAGTTGTGCGCTAGCGTCCTCGAGACTATTGACGTGATGACGAAACGGTATTCCCCCTGGGAGGTGATTAATGTACCAGGACAAATGCTTGCGCGCCATGCGTAAACCTGTAAATTCTCCATAAAATTTATAGAGGGCTAACAGGTGTTCATTTATCACCTTATGTAGCATAGACCATGTGGGCGGCGACGCAACTTGACCACTCGATAAAAATTGTTGCACGTGCTGAAACAACCACGGCCGGCCGAGAGCCGCGCGACCTATCATGACCGCGTCGGCCCCGGTTAGCGCCAATACTGCGGCGGCCTTTTCCGGACTGTCGATGTCGCCGTTGGCGATGACGGGAATGCGCACCGCCGCCTTGATCGCCGCGATGGTGTCATACTCCGCCGCGCCGGCAAATTTGCACGCGCGGGTGCGCCCATGCACCGCCAGCGCTTGGATGCCACAATCTTCCGCCAGGCGCGCGATCGGCACGCCATTGCGCGTCGCGGGGTCCCAGCCGGTGCGTATCTTGAGCGTGACCGGCACGTTTACGGCGGCGACTACCGCACTCAAAATGCGCGCTACGAGCGCCTCATCGCGTAGCAAGGCCGAGCCTGCCGCGACGTGACACACCTTCTTGGCCGGGCAACCCATATTGATGTCGATGATTTGTGCGCCTTGAGCGACATTTAAACGCGCTGCAGCGGCCATTTGGGCAGGCTCCGACCCCACAATCTGCACCACGCGCACACCCTCTTCACCGGCATGATCACGCCGCAACACGCTCTTACGACTATGCTGCAATTCCGGCTTGGCGCTGACCATCTCCGACGCCGCAAGACCCGCCCCAAAGCGGCGGCACAATTGCCGAAAGGGTCGATCGCTAATCCCCGCCATAGGGGCAAGCACCACAGGGGCGGCGATAAAATAGGGACCGATGCGCATGCGCAGGTGAGCCATTAACACAGGGGGAACATATGATAGCCGTGATCGGCGTTTTAAAAAAGAAATATTTTTTGTTATATTTCAGATAGTTAAAAAATAGTTTGGAGTGGCGCCTAATTCTAGACGCCAATCTTCCAATCAGTGAAAACTAAATTCAAAGTTTACTGCGGCCTCGCCCGGATCTATGATCTCAAGCAATATTTTCATCGGTACACCGACCTTCATACCCTCCTCAACACGTATGTCGCTGGTGAGATATTCTTGCGGCATGAAGCGGCGCTGCGCAATTAATTTACCGTTGATATCCGAGAAACTTAATTGCAAAATCGGATACGCCTGCGCAAACGCGGCCTCGTTGACAAACGTCGCGGTAATCATCAAGGCATTGGCCTTGCCGCCGGGATGCGAACGCACATCGCGTTGCGTCAAGCGCATCGCCTTGAGGTCACGCGGGGCGGTAATCTCGCATGGAAAATACGCCGACACCTGCGCGCACGCCATTTCCAAATAGGGACGCATGGCGGGATATTTGGCGGCCATAATGGAGCGCTTGAAATAAAAATATTGCAACACCCCACCCAGCGCCAATACCACCGCCAGCGTTATCAACAACGCATAACGCAGCACCGGGCTGGGCGGTCCAGCAGGCGCTAAGTCGGGCGCGGCTAGTTCATCCAGCGCATAATTCGCCATCGACGGCGGTGCCGCCGCGAAGCTCGCCGCAGCGCTGGGCCGCGATTTCGGCTCGGCGGGCCTGCCGATGGATTCATTCGGCGGCGGCGCAGGCGCGCGCGACACCGGCTCGCGCGCGCGCGTACTGGATTTTTGCGCGACCTCAGGGGCTGGCGCAACGTCTTGCTGGGCGTATTTGCCGACGGCCTCATCCCGCGCGGAGGGGACATCGGCAGGCAATTCGTCCATCAGCGTGGATAACCCGTCAAACACCGTGCCGCACTGCCCACAGCGCACGCGCCCGCTGGCGGCCTTCAGTTGTTGAGGGCCGATACGAAAAATGGTGAAACAACTCGGGCATTCCGTGTACATAGATATCCTCTGCGCCGGCGTCTCCTGAGGAGTGTAATTCATACCGTCGTTAGTATTCGCCTGCATTGGTTTAGCCGCCACCGTTCATTCTCCGGTATATGCCCGCCTGACAAGTTTATGACTCACTTTAGCAGGCGTCGTTCATGGTACGATCAAAGAGTTGAATAATTTAACAATATTTTTTAATCAAGCGCCATGCCGAAGTGCCACAATTCGTACCCAATCTTCTCGATCTTGTCGCAACGGGGCCTCGAACCAAGGTAAATACGCCGTTTTGACCTCCTCAAACTGATCCTTGAGCAAGCCGGACAGCACTATCCACCCGCCTGGCCGCACCCGCGCAGCGAGCTCAGCGGCCAATTCGCGCAGCGGCAACGCCAATATATTGGCGACCAACACGTCTACCGGTGGCGCGATGAGATCTTTCACCAGGCACGTATGTATGCGCCCACTCACATTGTTCAACTGCGCATTATCGCGGGTCGCAACCAAGGCCTGAGGATCGATATCCACCGCCCACACCTGGCGCGCGCCCAACAAGGCCGCGCCGACCGCCAAGATACCCGAACCGCACCCATAGTCGATGACATCCGCGCCCGCCAGAGGCTGGTGGGCCAACCATTCCAGACACAAGGCCGTGGTCGCGTGCGTGCCCGTCCCAAACGCCAAACCAGGGTCGAGACGTATGTTAACGGCGGCAGGGTCCGGCGGCGCATAGGCCGTCGGCACTACCCACAATTTAGGCCCAAATTGCATAGGCTTGAAATATTGCAACCACGCGCGCGTCCAGTCCTGATCTTCCAAACGCGTGACGCCACCCGTCGGCACGGGCAATAACCCCGTCCGCGCCGCCGTCGCCGCCGCCACGGCATCAATATCGGTCTGCCATTCAAACAGGCCCACGACCTTGACCGCCTGCCATAAAGGCGTAGCCCCTGGCGGTGGTTCAAATAACGGCTGATCGGCGTCGTCGGCATAGGTTACCGAGGCCGCGCCGAGTTCATTCAGGCAATCCGCAAGGGCGTCGGCGTGCTGCGCATCCGTCGCATAAGTGAGCTGCCACCACGCCATGTCAGAAACTATTTTTTACCTCGGCCATAAAGGTAGTGGCTAAAGGTCGCCACGTCCGTGCCCATGCGCCGGATTAAATGATCTAAGCTGACGATGGCGTGCTCCAACAAATTCACCGCGATATACGGATGTTCAACACGCAAGCGATTATACATGGTGCGCGTCAGCTTGAGCAGCTTGCACTGACCCGTCACCGCACGCATCCGCACGGAACGCGGTTGGCGATCAAAAAACGACATTTCGCCCATCAACTCGCCTTCTTGCATGCGCCCGACTTCGGTTTCGGCGCCGCTTTCGTCATACACCAGGGCCGCCTCACCCGCCACTACAAAATAGAGCGCCTCCCCCACATCACCGATGTTGGCGATGATATCGCCCTTTTTAAACGTGACTAATTCGGTATAGTCGATCAAAATTTGCACCTCTTTGATCGTCAATGAGGCACATAAGTGCTGTTGATTAAGGAACTCGGCGAGATTAATCTTCTCTGATGAGGTCATAGCATAGGCTCCTGGCGGCGAATAACCCTTGAAATAGCACAGTAAAAACATGTTGCGAACACGAGACTTTTTGGTTCGCCTGCTATAGCATAAAGGATTGAATTTCCTTAGTCATCTGTTACGGAGAAACTGTAATGAAGAAGGCGCATTATTGGCTGGCAGCAATCGGGCTCTCTTTGGCGGCCGCCACCGCCGCACGGGCCGAGGCGGAATTTCAGGAAGGCATCCACTACGAACGCCTCGCCACCCCGGTGCCGACCGGCACCGGCAAGCAAGTCGAGGTGTTGGAGATGTTTTGGTATGGTTGCCCGCACTGTTATCGCTTTGAACCCTTTGTCGAACGTTTTTTGGAAAACAAACCCAAGACCGCCGAGTTTGTGCGCGTTCCGGCCATCTTCCGTCCCGAATGGGAAGTTCACGCGCGCGCTTATTACACGGCTGAATTATTGGGTGTGGTCGATAAAATCCACCGCCCCTTATTCGAGGCCATCCATGAACAACATGCGCGCCTTGACGACCACGCTGCGATCCAAAAATTCTTTGTCGAGCATGGCGTAAAACAAACGGATTTCGCTAAAACGTTCAATTCTTTCGCCGTCGAAACCAAGGTCCGGCGTTCCAAAAAGGCGGCGGAAATTTACGGCGTGACTGGCGTACCGGCCGTCATTATCAACGGCAAATATCGCACTAGCGTCAGCACTGCGGGCAGCGGCGAAGCGGTGTTAAAGATTATCGATTTCTTGGTCAAACAAGAGAGCGGGAAAAAGAAATAATTGGAGAACTATTCAGCACATACCCCCCTCTACAAAGGGGGGAGGATCACATGCTGAATAGTTACGAATTGGATTTGTTTAGTGTAGCAACACCCGCACCTGGGCAGGTACTTGCTAATGTTGTGGTTAGTAAAGCCGCATACTTGATGGCGGGACGCCGTGAATACATCCCTGTAGGCTTGACGGCGGCATCCCTGCCGCCGACACCCGCCATCAAGTATGCGGCTTTACTAACCACAAGTACCTGCCCGGGTGCGGGTGGGGCGATGTGTTCAATGCCTATCAGAGCTTGTCGCTGTCAGCATCATTTTCTTGCGCAGCGGCTTCAGCTTTTTGCTGTTCGGCCAGCGCGGCCTCTATCGCGGCCTGACGTTCGGCCTCTGCATCGGTGCGTTCAACAATCTCACGCGTAATCAGCCCGGCAGCGATCTCGCGCAATGCAACGACCGTGGGCTTGTCATCATCCCAATCGACCAAGGCATCTTTACCGTAGGCCAACTGACGCGAACGCCGGGTGGCAAGCAAGACTAACTCAAAGCGGTTCTCGACATGCTCTAGACAGTCTTCGACGGTGACACGAGCCATAGTTCCTCCAGCAGTACACAGTTGAACTAGCCATTATAGTCTAACTGTCAAGAATGGGCCAATAGATTGTCTAGCACAGCGCGCAAACGCATGGCCTGCGGTCCGTAACGCAGGCGCTGCGCCTGGATAATGGTGTGCATTTCCGCCAGGGCACGCTCAAATTCGTCATTTAGCACCACAAAATCATATTCATCACAGTGCCGTATCTCGATTATGGCCTCCGCCGTCCGCCGCGCGATGACCTCGGCGCTGTCTTGGGCGCGCTGCCGCAAGCGCTGCAACAACACCTCACGCGAGGGTGGCAAGATAAAGATGCCGACGCTTTGCATGAGCTTGCGCACCTGCCCGGCACCCTGCCAATCGATCTCCAGGATCACATCCACGCCCTGCCGCAATTGTTGATCTAAACCCTTGCGCGAGGTGCCATAGAAATTGCCGAACACTTCGGCGTGCTCTAAAAAATCGCCGCTATCACGCATACGCAGAAAGGTGTCACGATCTACAAAATGATATTCCACGCCATTGGTCTCGCCGGGGCGAGGTTTGCGCGTGGTATACGACACCGAGACTTTCACCCCAGGATCACGCTGCAGCAAGGCCTTAACAAGGCTGGTCTTACCCGCGCCGGAGGGTGCAGAGACGATGTAGAGCGTGCCGTGCGCTGGGGTCATGGTGATGCCATTTGAAGGGTGTTAGACGTGGAGCATTATAGGGCTGGGCGGGCGGGATGTCACTTGTTCTGCGGCCATGCCTGCGCCTCTACATTTGCTGGGGCAACCTCACCTTCGCACGCCTTACCAAAACGACAAACCATGCGTTAGCCTCCAATATAGATTGATATTAGCGCCAACCAACTGAAACATAATCGAAATTTAATGGAGAATTTGCCATCTACTGTTAACATACTTGCCTATGATTTACCCCATCATTGAAATCCCTGCCGATGCCCCTACCCAGTTTGAGCAACTGGGTACCAAAGCGAAATTCTGGTATCGCGATCAGGGCGGTCGGAGTATGCTCTTCAAAGAAGGTAGGCCTGGCACAGGCGAAAATTGGGCGGAAAAGGTTTGTTGCGAAATCTGCCGCCATCTTGATCTACCGCACGCCGAATACGATTTTGCTGTTTGGAAGAGCAAAAAAGGCGTGGTGACCCCCAATTTTGTACCTGAAGGGGGCCGTCTAGTGCTGGGGAACGAACTACTAGCCAAAATCATTAGCAATTATGGCGAAGGCCATCGTTACCAAGTACGCCAGCATACCGTACGAGCGGTAATGGCAGTGACTTCGAGTAAGGTCATCGGGACCCCATTGTTGTGGATCGCGCCCACAGTAATTAAAGACGCAGCCGGAGTTTTTGTAGGCTACGTCATGTTGGATGCACTTGTCGGCAACCAGGATCGCCACCATGAGAATTGGGGCTTGGTTTGGCTGTTAGACGAAGGCGTGTTTTTTGCTCCCACATTTGATCATGCATCTAGCCTCGGGCGCAATGAGACCGACCCTGTACGTCAGCAAATGCTAACTACCCGAGATCGAGGCCGGAGCGTGGAAACGTACGTCGAACGTGCCAAATCGGCACTTTTTACTTCTCCTGCCGACACCAGGCCATTGAAAACCTTGGAAGCCTTTCAGGAAGCAGCTAAAATTCGGCCAGATGCCGCCGCCTATTGGGTGACGAAATTAGCGAGGTTAACGTTGGACGACTATAGGGCCATACTGGCAGATGTCCCTGATTCGGAAATTACAGCACCAGCCCGCGATTTCGCGCTAAAAATGCTGGAAATAAATACTCAAAGAATTTTGAATTTAGGCAGTCGTTTTTGAAGGTGTAAATGTCGTGAAAGCGTTATTTGTCGCATGGCAAGATTTGAAGACCCGGCGTTGGGCGCCGGTAGGCCGACTCACGCATGAAGATGGCGTTTACAGTTTTGTCTACACACGCGGCGCAACGGAAATCCCCAATTTTCGACCGTTTGGCGTGATGGCGGATTTGCATAAGGCGTACAAATCGGAGGCTTTGTTTCCAATTTTTGCGAACCGTGTGCTGGCAAAAAATCGACCGGAATATCAAATCTATTTAAAATGGCTGGGATTGTCCGAATCTGGTTATGACGCATTAGATGAACTAGCACGAACGGGTGGTTTACGCGCAACCGATTCGTTGGAGCTGTTCCCATGCCCAGAACCCACGAGCGGGAAAAACTACGAGGTGTATTTCTTCTGTCGTGGCTTACGCCATTTACATGCTGAGAATCAGGAACGTGCGCGCCAATTGAAATCCGGCGAACGTTTGTACCTGATGCAAGATTTGCAAAATACTCACGACAGCATGGCCTTATTAATGCGCACCAGCGAACCGATCACGCTCGTTGGCTATGCGCCCCGCTATTATTCTGCCGAGTTTACGCAATTAATCAAAGTTACCAGCGCTGAACAAGTGGAAGTTACCGTTGAGCAAGTTAATAATGATGCGCCTATTCAGTACCGCGTGCTCTGCAAGTTGGTAAGTCCATGGCCAACAAATTTTTCCCCTTGTACTACAAGAGAATTTGAGTCACTCGCGTAACAATTTTCCTTAATTGGCATAACGGTACTGTCGTCAATGCAGATGCAGACGCTCCCTCACGCCGCGTCGCGCACAATCGTATGGATGACGATCTCATCATAAGGTGCCGCCAAACCACCGCGCGGGTTTTTTTCTAACAGCCCAAGGTCAACTAAATCCACAACATCGGTATAGACGTTTTTGTAGTCCCGCCCCAGCGCTTGCGCGAGTTGTCGCGTATTCAAACCTTCTTGCGTGGCGACAAAACGCAACAATTCCAAACGTTTTTCAGTGATTGCCGAAAACAATTCCCGCAAGCTCCCAAAAATGAGGCGCGGCGTTGCGGATGTCCCGGATTCCATCCTCCGCCATGTATCTGCAAATGCGTCCAACGCTGCCTGCGGTTTTAGCACTTCGATATCAATGCGATTCATTCCCACCTCCAACCTGCCAGCCGCACACAATCCGCGCGAAAATCTACGATTAACTTATCCAAGGACGAAAACTGATAAGGCTCTTCCACATCCCCCTGGTGACGATGATCGCCCTTCCCGGATTCATTATCGTACCGCACTACACATTCGTCATTTCTGCCGCAATACAGCCTGTATTTCAACCCATGCGGTCGTTCAAGAGTGGCGGTCGGCAACGCCCAGATCACCATCTCGACCGTGACCTCACCCTGCACTCCCTTGTATCTGAATAGCTGCCTCGCCCTCATAATGGCATGCTACACCATAATAAATTAGGGTGTCAAGCACCATAAAACAGGCCGCACTTTTGATTAATTATATAAATTACAATGAGATAAACATATATCACCCCCTACCCCGGCGCGCCCTGCCATACCTCGACATCGGGGTAATGCGCCGGATAAGGCATGCGCGCCACGCCGCTCATCACTGCCGCATGGGCGACGGCGGCGGAAACGATGCGATTGAGGCGCGGATCGATTAGTTTGGGTAGGATATAGTCGGGGCCATAGTGTAATTCGGTAAGTCCATACGCCGTCAACACCTCGGCGGGCACCGGTTCGTGCGCGACCATGCGCAAGGCCTGCGCGGCGGCGATCAGCATCGCGTCGTTGATGCAGCGCGCGCGCACGTCGAGCGCACCGCGAAACAAATAGGGAAAACCCAAGGCATTATTCACTTGATTCGGATAATCGCTGCGCCCGGTGGCGATGATGGCGTCTGCGCGCACCGCGCGCACCTGCACCGGGGCGATCTCGGGGTCGGGATTGGACAACGCGAAGATCACCGGCTTGGCGGCCATGCCGGCGACCGCTTCCGGCGTCACCAAATGCGGCCCAGAGAGGCCTATCAATACATCCGCGCCGCGCATGGCGTCGTGCAGCGTGCGTGCGCTAGTCTCCACCGCAAATTCGCGTTTATAGATATTCAGATCGGTGCGCCCGCTGTGTAACACGCCTTGACGATCCACGACCAGCAACTGCTCGGCCCCTACCCCCAAGGTGCGCAACAAGCGCATCGAGGCGATCGCCGCCGCGCCCGCGCCGAGAAACACAATACGCACGTTGGTCAAGCGTTTCCCTTGCAATTCCAACGCATTTAACAGGCCTGCGGCGATGTTCAAGGCCGTGCCGTGCTGATCGTCATGCACCACCGGGATATCAAGGCGTTGCGCCAGCGCGCGTTCGATTTCAAAACACGCCGGGGCGGCGATATCTTCTAAGTTGATGCCACCGAAGGTCGGTGAAATGCGCACCACGGTGTCGATAAAATCTTGGGTGTTGCAGGTGCCGATTTCGATATCAAAGCAGTCGATGTCGGCAAACTTTTTAAACAAGATCACCTTACCTTCCATGACCGGTTTGGCGGCCAGCGCACCGACATTGCCTAACCCCAATACCGCCGTGCCATTGGTGATGACGGCCACCAGATTACCCTTGGCGGTATAGCGATAAACGGCCTCAGGGTCTTGCGCGATCATGCGTACGGGTTCGGCGACACCGGGCGTATAGGCGAGCGCCAGATCGGCCTGGGTGTTACAAGGCTTAGTGATGTGGATGGCGATTTTACCGGCAATCGGCTCGGCGTGATATTGCAGCGCCGCTTGGGCGCGTGCCTCGGGTGTCACGCCGCCATCCTTGCGGGTAGTCCTTGCGCGCTTGGGGTTGGGGTATCCATATACTAAAGGATAGCGGATAGCCCGCCGCGCGTCTGAAGGGGTGTTTGGCACTCACCCCTAAACGGCCGAAAATTACTTTTTGATACCGTATTTCTGACGGAATTTGTCCACGCGACCGGCGGTATCGACGATTTTTTGCTTGCCGGTATAGAACGGATGGCAGGCCGAGCACACGTCGAGCTGCATGTCGCCCTTTTCTTGAGTAGAACGGGTTTCGAAGGTGTTGCCGCAAGAGCACTTGACCTTGACATTTTTATACGCCGGATGGATATTTTCTTTCATAAAGCCTCACCATGAGCACGCCGCCACTCGACCCCTGCCGAGCACCGCATGCATTAAAAGGGTCGGGTATTCTATGCCAAACACCGGGGTTCGGCAAGTATCGCGGTAGCCCTCAACAGGGCTGTCCCATTAAATTGTAGTTGACAGTGTTCTAATTGTATGTTTTTTTCA
>CAKKRP010000009.1 GCA_919902765.1 Gammaproteobacteria bacterium
GATCAATGGGATCAATGGGATCAATGGGATCAATGGGATCAATGGGATCAATGGGATCAATGGGGTCAGTGTCATTGATCTCAACAATAAAATCAACGACTCCGACCCCTTTGATCCTTTTTCTCATCAGATAGCTATTAATTTTGTAGGCTTCCGAATTAGTCGCCTCCCTTACCCAACCGCTTGAATAGACCATTGGTGTCTTAAAAGCAACCTGTTTACCAATGGCCTGGTAGGAACGCGCGTCGTACTCTATATCGCGCCCGCCACACCCAGCTATCAACAATAGCAAACTCAACAGCACTACTTGACTATTTTTTATCATAGTGGCGGCTTTCCATCGACCACCGGACACTCGTGCGATGACAAAACATCGTACACAAAAAAATATTCACATTCGGCGCAATACGTTTTGCATTGCTTACCATGCTATTAGTAGTTGAGTCCTTTCAAAGTTTCGATGCTGCCAAAGACACCGCAGTCATCTGTTCCTGCCAAGGTTACTGTTGAACCTGATGCACGAGCTGCAACCAGCATTGACATTATTTCCTTACCCATATCTAAATCAGTTGATATGGACAACACATACGACCAGGCATTGGTCTGACAGCTCGGCGCATCGGTAACCGCCCCTGTATTTCTAGTTTTTGGTTGATCTAGCTCTATAAACAAAATATTCCCAAAACCTTTGTTTAGTCCCAAAGTTTTTACTTTACCACTTAACTGACTGGCCTCAGTTATCCCGGACCATGTAAGCCCCACTGCCAGTAACACAAAAAACAGTTTTCGCATGCAGACATCCCCTAACATCCCAAGCCCAGCGGCGCCCCGTTTTCCGGGGCGTAAGCTGCGGCGCAGAGTTAGGCCATGCCGCATGGGCTTGTGACCTAAAACACCAACACTCGCAACTGCCGGGCGATTCGTGCGATTTAAAACTACCGCACACCCAAAATATTTAACACTTGTTTGCCGCGTTGACTTTCAATTTAGCACAACACAAACGTATGGCGTTGCATTAAAAAGAAACACTGCAAACAACATCACATACGCACTAATTTGTGATGATAACACTCAACCGTGCAACGACATCACAAACTCAAACGCATGATCAATAACACTAAATCATGCGCCAAACTCAACGCTTTTTATGATGCACACAAAAACAACGATGTGCAAAAAGCGCTGGCCCTAACGTTCCAGCCCAGCGGCGCCCCGTTTTCCGGGGCGTAAGCTGCGGCGCAGAGTTAGGCCAGTGCCGCTTGGGCTTGTGACCTGAAACACCAAACACTCGCTACCGCTGGACGACTCGTGACACCCAAAACAAACCAAAAATCATTCACGTTCGGCGCAACATGCTGCGTATTGCGCCCTACTACTCGTTATTCAAAAATATCTATGTACCGAATGAGACAGCCGCCATTCCTCAGGTTTACATCGTCATATCCAATAACAACTTTCTTGCTGGCCATTTTCGCCGCAAGCGCCATAGATATTTGTCGCTTGGCGTGCTCATCCTCACGAAAATAAAATATCGCCAGTCCCCCATACGTAGTACAGCTACCGGCCGACGTAACAGTCTTCAATGACATCCAATCGGTGCTAACGGTACTATCATGCGATCTAATAATGCTCACCTCACCTGTCACTTCTCCAATGAAAGCTTGAGAGACAGTAGCCGCAATCATCAACGTTAAACCGAGCATTAGCGAATGAACTTTCATTTCTAGTCGTCCTACATTGGCCCCTAACGTTCCAGCCCAGCGGCGCCCCGTTTTTCCGGGGCGTAAGCTGCGGCGCCCAAGTTAGGCCAATGAAGGTTGGGAGTGAAAAACAAACACACACCAACCTTGCCACTGGCCACCCGTGCGGAAAAAAACACCGCACACCAATTGCGAAATATTAAAACAACGGCAGCTACACTCTAGTTACCACAGATAGATTGACTGTACGTTGGTTGTCCATGCTGGCGTTCCACAACCCGCATTGTCAATTTCGATTTGCACGTCCCTGCCCGCAACCACGGCAGCCATCGCAGCTGCCACGCTTTCCTTTGCGCCTCCCCATGCCATCGGGATTTTATATGTATTGGTGCCGCAAAGAGACACTGAATTAATGACAATATACACATCGGTAGGCCCGCCTGTCGTATTGTGATAGGGGCGGACATTCAATATTTTTACTTTTCCAGTCGTTGGTTCCGCAAAAGTAGCTGCGCTCAGGAGCTGAAAAACTAATGCCACAATTACAAGCGCCATTTTTTTCATATCGTTTACCCACCCTCTAACGCCCCAAGCCCAGCGGCGCCCCGTTTTCCGGGGCGTAAGCTGCGGCGCCGAGTTAGGCCCATGCCGCGTGGGCTTGTGACCTAAAACACCAAACACTCGCAACCGCCGGACAACTCGTGCGATGAATTTCAACGCACACCAAAATAACATTCACATTCGGCGCAATATGCTTCGCATTGCGCCCTACTGTACTACGGCGATGGCGATGGCAGAAGTATCCAATACGCAATCCCTTCCATTGGCTGGCCAAGAACACAAGCGCCCGTGCCTTGTATCGTTACTTTTCTACTTGTTGTCTGCGCAGTCAATAATGCCGAGTGAAGGGCTTTTCCATCAGCTGTATTGGGATCGAATACAAACTGATATGTGCCATTGGTATTACACTCCGCTCTGGTCACGGGCGCCGGTGAAATCCCAAAATAGACAGACGAAGGGTAGGAGGGATTGACGCCGCCAAAGTTTCCGCTGATATACGTTACAACACCCTCACCACTCGCGTTGGCAAAAGATGGGGAAGACATCACAAGCGCGGAAATCATTACTCCACCTGCTACCATCAACTTATTTTTCACAAACGCCCCCCTAACATGAATTAGCCCCCCTAATGGGGGCACCCAAACACACCAATTGGTGCATAACACGCAAATGTAGGAAAAAACTACGGCTGTAGACGCAACCCAGTGAAGGCAACGAGGAAGGCAGAAAAGAGGACAACGAACCACAAATTGAACACTATGCAATGTTCACAATCTTCTGTCTTTTCAATTGTTTTCGGTTGGATGACGATTTACCAATTGTTTTTTCTCTCCCGTTTTTGTATTGTCGGTAATGCTAGCATTCATCGTAAATTCATGTCAACAAGGATTGTTGTTATGCCCCCTAATGGATTGGAGAAAAACGACAAATGAATTGACGCTCGCACGCCATATATCGAGTCGTATAATTCCTTGTATTAGCGTCGGATAACGCCAGGCGCATCACGCCCTATACACACTGTTACGCGCGCGCATTGTTATTATATTGGCCCTTTTGATTAACGCCTTGTAAATTGAAGAAATTCTGCTATATTTCAACGACGATGATAAACACGCTGCATATCACCTCTTTTTATGCCTCCGCACTTGCCGTGTGGATTGTGGTGCTTGGCTTTCGTGTCGCGATGACGCGTAAAAGGGAAAAAATAGGCGTCGGCGACGGCAAGAATTTAACGCTATCGCGTTTTAAAGCGGCGCATGAGAACGCCTTGGACAACATCCCGATATTTTTAATTTTGTTGGGGTTGTTTGAGTATAACGGCGGTGGGACGATGGCGTTGCATACGTTTGGCGGCGGATTTGCGCTGGCGCGTGTGTTACATGCGTTTGGCATCAGTCGCCATGCCGGACACTCGTTTGGTAGGCTTGCCGGGATCGTTCTCAGTTGGTTGTGTATCGTGTCGCTGGCGGTTTTCGTATTTATGCAGGCATTGAATTGATCAACAGTACCTTAAACAAAGGCGTGATGATATTCTTCTAATTGTTCGCGCGTGATCAATAACACACCGCCCCCGCCGCGCGTAAAATCCAACCAGACAAAGGGCACGCCGGGGCAATGCGCGACTAGCGCCGCCTCGCTATTGCCGACCTCTAAAATCAATACCCCATAGGGATTTAAAAACTGTTTCGCCTCGCGCAATATGCGTAGCGGATGATCTAATCCGCGTTCGCCGGAGGCCAAACCTAACGCGGGTTCGTGGTGATATTCGCGCGGCAGCGCCTGCATTTCTTGCGCATCCACATAGGGCGGATTGCTGACGATCAAGTCGTAACGACGACCCGCGAGGCCTGCAAATAAATCCGATTTTATGAGTTCTACTCGCCCTTGCACGCCTTGCCGCTCGCAATTTATTGCAGCGACGCTCAACGCATCCGCCGAAATATCCACGGCGTCTACCTGCGCCTGCGGCAACACGACAGCGCATGCAATTGCGATACAACCGCTGCCTGTGCATAGATCGAGTATCGTATGCGGTTCGTGATCCGTCAACCACGGCTCAAAACGTTGTTCTATCAATTCGGCAATCGGTGAGCGAGGAATCAACACGCGTTCATCGACGACAAACTCCAATCCAGCGAACCACGCGCGTTGAATGATATAGGCGGCGGGAATACGTTCGCTGATGCGACGCGACATCAGTTGCAAAATGGCCACGCGTTCTTCGCGCGTGAGCCGCGACTCCATGAAGTGCCCGGGTAAGTCAAATGGCAAATTCAAACTGAATAGCGCGAGATTGGTCGCTTCTTCTAGCGCGTCGCCGCTGCCATGACCGAAAAATAAGTCATGGGCGTTGAATTGACTGACCCCGAATCGTATCACGTCACGCAGGGTGACAAGTTCAGATTCTACACCGGAAAATAGTTGCGATTTATTTGTCATCATCAATACGATTTTAGTAATTCAACATGGATTTTAATTCCAATATATCCAATTGCGCGTCCGCCAGCAATTCCCGACCGGCATCTTCACCTAAAGCAAACAAGGTAAACTTGCGGGCGACCGGCGGCGCATTTTCGCCCGCAATGCCGCCATTGACTCGCCAATGTGCGGCCGCGACTACATCGATATAATCGGCAGCGTGCGGCGTTTCGCGCGTCGTATCTTCCGCGTACAGCGTGACATCGACCAATGCGGCATCAAATCGCCAGGCCAGCAATACTTCACGCCCCACCGGGCCGCGCGCGGCGGCGATGAGTGCGTCGATACCCGCTGCTTGCAACAATTTATGGTTATGCAGATAATTGAGTATGGGTATCTCCCCCACATCATGCACCAAACCCGCAAGCAAGGCGCGTTCACTATCCAAGCCTGGCGTCAGTCGCGCCAATACGGCGCTGACGGCGGCGATCATTGCGCTGTGTTCCCATAGGTGTTGTACACGTCGCAATAACGTAGGGTCAGCGCTCGAAAACACGCGTCGCAATGCGAATACGGTGACTAAATTGCGCGTGACATTCAAGCCCAAACGATTCACCACCGCGCGACAATTATCGGCCGGCGTGACGCCGCGATACAACGGGCTGTTGGCGATCTGCACTAAACGCGCGGTCATTGCGACATCGGTTTGAATCAGCTTGGCGACCTCGGCGACGGTCGATGATTCATTGTCCACCGCCACCCGCACTTTTTGCGCAAGTTCTGGCATGCTGGGCAACACGATGCTTTCTTCGCGTATTGCGACGCACAATTCCTCGATCAATTCTTGCGCCGTTAGCATCGCCCTGTTCCTGAACTTCCCTATTGCTCGAGCGCTACACCCACCAGATCATGTTCTGACGCATCGACGATACGCACCTGCAAAAAATCGCCGGGCTTTACGTCATCTTCCGCGTCTTCTACAAACACTACACCGTCGATGCCGGGAGAATCCGCATAGCTGCGCGCGATAATATTTTCGCCGACTTCATCCACCAATACCATCATTTCCGATTCGATGCGGTCTTGCAATTTCCGCGCGCTGATGTGCGCCTGCACTTCCATAAAACGCGCCAGACGTTCTTGTTTTAGTTCATCGTGTACGGGGTTGGCCAAACGATTGGCAGCCGCGCCTTCCACGTCGGAGTATGCAAAACATCCTACGCGGTCGAGCTGCGCGGCGTGCAGGAATTCCAGCAACATTTCGAAATCCGCCTGCGTTTCACCTGGAAAACCGACAATAAATGTGCTGCGCAATACCAGTTCCGGACACTCCCGCCGCCACCGTTGGATGCGCGCCAATTGATCTTCCACGCCGGCCGGCCTTTGCATCGCCTTTAGAATTTTGGGACTGGCGTGTTGTAGCGGCATGTCTAAATACGGTAAAATTTTTCCTTCCGCCATCAGCGGAATCACTTCATCGACATGCGGATACGGATACACATAATGCAAACGCACCCAAATATCCAGTTCCGACAAGGCCGTCGCCAATTCCGTCATGCGCGTTTTAACGGGTTTGCCTTGCCAAAATCCCGTGCGGTATTTTATGTCTACGCCATAGGCTGAGGTATCTTGCGAGATGACCAATAATTCTTTTACACCTGCGGCCGCCAATTTTTCCGCTTCCAACATCACCTCGCCTAGCGGACGACTCTGTAATGGGCCGCGCATGGAGGGAATGATGCAAAATGTGCAATGATGATTGCAACCTTCGCTGATTTTGAGATAGGCGTAATGCGGCGGCGTAAGTTTTATACCTTGTGGCGGCACCAAACTGGTGAACGGGTCGGCCGCAATCGGTGCGTGACGACGAATGGCGAGCATCACCGATTCGGTTTGTTGCGGACCGGTGATCGCTAACACTTTAGGGTGTGTTTGTTTTATCAAATCGGGTTTGACGCCTAAACAACCCGTCACTATCACCTTACCGTTTTCCGCCACCGCCTCACCGATGGCGTCCAAGGATTCTTGCACCGCATCATCAATAAAACCGCAGGTGTTGACGACCACCAACTCGGCGTCTTGATAAGTCGGCGAAACGTCGTATCCCTCGGCGCGCAATTGCGTCAAGATGCGCTCGGAATCGACCAGGGCCTTAGGACAACCAAGACTGACAAAACCGATTTTGGGGATTTGAGATTCAATCATAGGGGGTCAAACATCAGTTAAAAAAATACAATCCCCGCATGCAAGGGAAAATGGTTGCGCTCGCCAATCGGCGTAAAAAATACTTCAAATGCGCACGTGTTCGCGTATATGCGCCAACAAATCTTTAGCGGATAACTTTGTATAATCCTTAGTAATATGCGCCGTCACCATGGCATTCAAATGCACGCCGATATGCGTCTTTAGCAGCCCGTAAAAATGCGGCGCGGCCACCAAGATCAAGCTGACAAAGCGATTGGCCGTACGCCCTGCCTCTAGCTCTTTAGACAATTCCATAGCAAACCGCTCAACTTCATAGTCCTTGGGATCGCTAGGTTCGGCGTAGGAACCGGATGCACCTTGTGACTGATAGGCCCCCGACCGATCCGACGCCAACTCACTACCCTTAGCGCGACTTGCGGGATGCGAAAATTCCTTTACAATTTCAATATCTTGACTATCTTTAACATTGTTATACAGACGCGCCTCGCTGGCGTTCGCTACTAAAATCCAGGTCGTTGTCATAACATACCTCCGCCGCTTGCTGTTTGATTACAGTTATAGTTTAACACGAGTTGGGGAGTGGTTGGGATGTCACAACGGATTGCGTGGGGGCGTCCCTTGCGGGTGCCCCCTTATCGACTGGCAACAAAAATAACGAAGATGCGCTGGCTACTCAATGCGCCACCACCGCAGCGCATAAGGCCATCAATGCCCCAGGGAAAACGCCCAATAACAACACTGCAAGGCCATTGGCACTCATCAAGGCGCGTACATCGCCACCCGCAGCCAATGGCGTGGTGTCTTCCGCTTTATCAAAATACATGTATTTAATCACACGCAAATAATAAAACGCGCCGATGATGGAAAAAATCACCGCCACCACCGCCAGCCACACAAAGCCGCTCTGCACAACGGCCTGTAATACCGATAATTTAGCGTAAAAACCGACTGCCGGGGGCACGCCTGCCATCGAAATCAGCACCACCAGCATGACCCCGGCAAACCACGGACTGCGTTCGTTTAAGCCTTTAAAATCTTCCAGACGATCCGCTTCGAATCCAGCGCGGCTTAGCACGATGATCATACCGAACCCGCCTAAACTCATAATGGAATAAACCAGGATATAAAACATGGATGCGGAATAGCCTTCTTGCGTTCCGGTCAGTATGCCCAATAAAAAGAATCCGACATGCGCGATGGTGGAATAGGCCAGCATGCGTTTAATATTGGTTTGTGCAATGGCCGCCACGTTGCCCAAAAACATCGACAACACGGCCAACACGATAATAAATTGTTGCCAATACGGGTGTAGCGGCCCTAAGCCTTCCGCCAACAAACGCATGATCATCGCGAAGGCCGCGATCTTGGGCGCAGTGCTTATATATAAAGTGACCGCTGTCGATGCGCCGTGATAAATGTCCGGGACCCACATGTGGAACGGCACCGCGCCTAATTTGAACGCGATCCCCGTCACCACAAATACCACCCCCAGAACTAAAACTAAATCCGTCGATTGACCCATCGAAATGCGCTGATTCAACTGACCCAAATCCAAGGTGCCGGTGGCGCCGTAAAGCAGGGATATGCCATACAACAACAAACCTGACGCCAGTGCGCCGAGCACAAAATATTTCATCGCCGCCTCGGAGGCGATTCCGGAATCGCGTTGCAGCGCGACTAAGGCGTACATCGACAGAGACATCAATTCCAGGCCGAGATAAATGCTGAGCAATGAATGGGCGGATACCATCACCATCATGCCCAACATGCCGAACAAGGCGAGCACATAAAACTCGCCTTTAAACATATTGCGTTCCATTAAATATTGGCGCGTATAAATAAATATGGCGGTCACCGAAATATAGATAAACATCTTCAACAACACCGCCATACGGTCGCTCACAAACGCGCCGCTGAGCACAATATGCGTCTGCTCTATATCGACATAGGTCGTGGCTACCGCCGCACCTAACACGGTGATCAAGGCCATAAAAAACGAGATGATGCGTTGATCGTCATGCAAAAACACATCGACCACCAAAAGTAGGCTGGCCATCGCCAACACCCACAATTCAGGCAATAAATAGGCAAAATCCGCGACGTTGACTGTCATTTCTATGTCCTGTTTTAAATCTTGGGATTGGCGATATGTTCTAACAAATGACCGATCGTGGCGTGCATCACATCAAATAATGGAGCAGGCCAGATTCCGAATAATAATACGACCACCGCGAGCGCGCCTAGCACGGCGAATTCACGTTTGTTGATGTCCTGCAATTTTGCGACTTGATCGTTTTTCACTTCGCCGAACACAACACGTTTCACCATCCACAACGTGTAGGCGGCACCCAAAATGAGCGTCGATGCCGCCGCGAAGGCGATCCAAAAATTGGCCTTCATCGCGCTCAATATGACCATAAATTCGCCGACAAAACCCGACGTGCCAGGCAATCCGGAATTGGCCATCGCAAACAACACCACGAACGCCGCGAACATCGGCATGGTATTGGCGACGCCACCATAGGCCGAGATTTCTCGACTATGCATGCGATCATACAAAACGCCTACACACAGGAACAACGCGCCGGAGACAAAACCGTGCGATACCATCTGCACCATCGCGCCCTCCAAGCCCATGGCGGCGCCATGCATGGTGCCGGTATTACGCGCGATGCTAAATGCCAAAAAGAAACCCAAGGTCACGAACCCCATATGCGAGATGGACGAATAGGCGATTAGTTTTTTCATATCCTGTTGCACTAAGGCGACGAAGCCGATGTAGACCACGGCCACCAGCGACAAAGCGATCATTAACCAATCCAAATGCGCGCTCGCGCCGGGGGTGATCGGCAACGAGAAACGCAAAAATCCATAGCCACCCAATTTCAACATAATCGCGGCTAATATTACCGATCCTCCGGTGGGCGCTTCGACGTGCGCATCCGGCAACCATGTATGCACAGGCCACATCGGCACCTTGACCGCAAAGGCCACCAGAAACGCAAAGAAGATTAATGTTTGAGTGGTCAAGCTCATCGGCAAGGCGTGGAAATCCAAAATCGCAAAACTATTGGATTGTGTGTACATATAGATCAAGGCGACCAGCATGAACACCGAGCCAAAAAATGTATACAAGAAAAATTTTATGGTGGCGTAGACTCGCCGCGCGCCGCCCCACATGCCTATGATCAAGAACATCGGCACTAACATCGCTTCCCAGAACACATAGAACAACATGGCATCCAACGAGGCGAACACGCCTATCATCAGACCTTCCATAATCAGGAAAAATGCCATGTATTGCGCGACGCGACGCTGGATGACCTCCCACCCCGCCGCCACCACTAGGATGGTGGAAAACGATGTGAGCAAGATCAGCGGCAACGCAATGCCGTCTATCCCTAAATGGTAAAAGATGTTGAACGTGCCTATCCACTCATGGCGTTCGGAAAATTGCATGGCCGCCGTAGACACATCAAAGCGCGTATACAACGGTATGGTGATTAGAAAGGTAACGACTGAAAAAAACAGCGCGACCCAACGTGCAATACCCGCGTTTTTATCACTGCCGGTAGACAATACCAGCAGTCCCCCGACGATGGGTACCCAAATCGACAAACTCAACAATGGCAAATCGGACAACATCCGCGGTTCCTTAAACTTTTGCGTTAATTATCGCCAAAAATAAACCCATGTCACTAAACATACGACGCCCAAAATCATCGCAAACGCGTAGTGATATAAAAATCCGGTTTGTACATGACGAATCACCCCGGACAACCAGACTACCGTTTTTGCCGACCCATTGACGATCGCGCCATCAATGAGATTGACATCGCCATGCTTCCACAAGGCACGACCGGCGCCGCGCGCACCGCCGGCGAAGAAAAAATCATTAAAGTCGTCGAAGCCGTATTTGCGTTCCAATAATTTATGCACAAAACTTAACCGTTGTTGCGCGAGGTCGGCGAGTTCCGGACGCTTCATGTAGATATACCACGCGGTCGCCACACCCGCCATCGCAAACCAGAACGCGGGAGCCAACAATCCATGCAACATGAATCCAAACGCGCTGGTGTAATGCGCGCCCATCTCGCCCAATACATCGTGTGCCTCTTGCACAAAGATTGCGCTGCCAAAATACCCGCCAAACAAGGTTGGGCCGACGGTCATAAAACCAATGATCACCGATGGAATTGCCAACAACACCAACGGCGCGGTGATGACCGCCGGAGATTCATGCAAGTGTTCTTGGGTATGGCGATCCATGCGTTCCTTGCCATGAAACACTAAAAAGAACATCCGAAAACTATATAACGCGGTAATAAACACGCCGCTCAACACCGCAATATAGGCGAAACTCGCGCCCGGCAAATGCGAGTGATGCACCGCCTCGATAATCGCGTCTTTGGAGAAAAAGCCTGAAAAACCGGGAAATCCGATCAACGCCAAAGAACCCGCGAGCGAACACCAGTATGTGATGGGCATGTATTTTTTTAGTCCGCCCATTTTACGTATATCCTGCTCATGATGCATGGCGACAATAACCGAACCTGCCGCGAGGAATAACAAGGCCTTAAAAAACGCGTGCGTCATTAAATGAAATATACCCGCCGCATACGCCGATGCGCCCAATGCGACAACCATATAGCCCAATTGCGATAACGTGGAATACGCGACGACGCGTTTGATATCGTTTTGCACCAAGCCTAACAGCCCCATAAACAAGGCCGTGATCGCACCGATGACCAACACCACGCTCAATGCCGTTTCGGAATACTCGAACAAGGGCGACATGCGTGCGACCATAAATACGCCCGCCGTGACCATGGTTGCCGCGTGTATCAATGCGGAAATCGGCGTCGGGCCTTCCATAGAGTCGGGCAACCATACATGCAAAGGCACTTGCGCCGATTTACCCATGGCGCCGATGAACAACAAGATACAAATGACGGTCATCAATGACCAATCGCTACCTGGGATCACCTGGATGCTGATCTTGCTCATTTCCGGCGCGGCCTTGAACACGTCGTAATAATCGACGCTATTGAAATACATCAAAACCAAGGCGATGCCCAATAAGAACCCGAAATCGCCCACGCGATTGTGGATTGGCGGGATTCCGATTCATTCTTGAGCC
>CAKKRP010000010.1:0-2059 GCA_919902765.1 Gammaproteobacteria bacterium
TCGCCGAGCACGTTGTATTCGTATTTCCAATAGCCCATGTTGGGGTCGGTCATGCGGGTTTTGCGACCACGGGTGTCGTAGGCCATGATGGTTTTGTTGCCTGCGGCGTCTACCGTTTGCAGCAGGTTGCCGAAGGGGTCGTAGGTGTAGGTGGTGAATTTATCGCTGGCGTCGGTGACTTTGGCCAACCGGCCCAAGGTGTCGCGGTGCTGAATGGTGTAGTGATTCAAGGGATCGGTCACGTAGGTCATGAGCCCGTTATAGCCCATGACGGTGACGCTATTATCCGCCGCCACTTGTTTGGTCACGCGGCCTAGCCTATCGTAATAAAACACTGTGGCGCCTGCAAAATAGGGGCGCGATTGGGTGTAGACGCGGCCATTGCCGTCGTAAACGGTATCGACGTAGGAATTGCGCCCATCGAACGTGACGACGCGATTGCGGATTTCGCGGCTCAGGCTATCCAAATACACGGCGCTGGCCGGTTGGCCAGAGGCGGTGGTGGCGATCAGGCGCGCGCAGCCGGTGGGTTTGTAGGCATCGCAGGCGAGAAAATCCCAGCGCGTGGTGGTGCCGTCGGCGCGCGTCTCCAGCACTTTGCGGCCGAAGCCGTCGTATTGCCACTGCGTGGCGAGGCCATTGGGGCCGGTGAGTTTGGTCACGCTGCCGAAGCGCGGGTCGTATTCACGCGTTTCGGTATGGCCGACGGCGTTAGTGACGGTGGTGGGGAATCGGCCAGAGATTTCGCCCGCCAAACGCGCGGTGAAATCGGTGGTGGTGGTGCGCGTGAGGATGTCTGCGCCGCTGACGGTGGCCGTTTTGCGATTGCCGTAGGCATCGTAGGTGTAGTCGGTTTGCAAGCGATACAACGTGTTATTCGGCTCGATGACTTCTTGATTCAGGAAGCCGTTGTAGTCGTAACGGAAACTCGACGTGCGCGTGGCGCTCTGGCCATTGGCCAAGGTGCTGGTGACTTGCGCTTGGGTGAGTTTGCCGAGTTGCCAATTGGCGGTGTCGTTGGTGTAGGTGTGGGTGGTGGTTTTGCGGTTGTTGTCATTCGTGGTTTCGGTGATCGTGGTCGGGTTGCCGAAACTGTCGATTTGCGTGGTGGTCGTCACGGATGACACATACGCGCTGCTCAACTCGTAATTGTCTTGCACGTTCTTCGCGAGGTAGGGCACGTAGGTGCCATAGGCGGTGCTCGCGACATAGGACGGCGTGTTATTGATACGCGTCAAGGTTTGCGCGGTGACTGCGCTACAACAATATTTGTCCATCCTGACCGGCATGCCGATGTAGGGGAAGGTTTGGGAGTAGGTGGTCAATGTGCGGATGCCGATAGTCCCAGCGACATACGACTGCATCCAACGAAAGCCAAGGCTGCCTTGATAACACGGCGCAGTCGAGCACCCGGAATTGGCGTGGATCTGTTTCAAGCCGCCGTAGGTGTAGTCGGTGGTGAAGTTGCCGCCGACGCCGTTGCTGGTCGAGACTTGGGAGACGACGTACAGGGCGGGTTGAATGTCTTGCGTTGGGTATGTCGAGGTGGTGTCTTTGGTGTAGACGGTGGGGTTGGTGAGGGGTTTGTAAGTTAGGGTCGTGGTGGGGCCGTAGGTGACGGTGGCGAGGAGGTCGGGGAATGCACCATTACTGATAATCGATTTCAGAACAATGTCGTTCGCATACGGCAACCCGAACACTAAATCGGACTTGCCGTCACCGTTGATATCCATGGGCAGATACTGCGCAGAATCAAAAATCGATGCCCACCCGTAAATCCGGGATTCGGTAACCTCGGAAAAGCCGACACCGTTGGAAATAACGGATTTCAGAACGATATCGTTGCCATATGGCAGCGCGAACACTACATCGGACTTGCCGTCGCCGTTGATGTCCATGGGCAAGTACTTGCCACGACTAAACATCGATGCCCAGTTGTAAATCCGGGATTCGGTAACCTCAGAAAAGCCGACACCGTTGGAAACAATGGATTTCAGAACAATGTCGTTGCCATACGGCAACCCGAATACTAAATCAGACTTGCCGTCACCGTTGATGT
>CAKKRP010000010.1:2159-13404 GCA_919902765.1 Gammaproteobacteria bacterium
CCATGGGCAAGTACTTGCCACTGCTAAACATAGATACCCAGTTGTAAATCCGGGACTCGGCAACCTCAGAAAAGCCGACACCGTTGGAAACAATGGATTTCAGAACGATGTCGTTGCCATACGGCAGCGCGAACACTAAATCAGACTTGCCGTCACCGTTGATGTCCATGGGCAAGTACTTGCCACTGCTAAACATAGATACCCAGTTGTAAATCCGGGATTCGGTAACCTCGGAAAAGCCACTTTGACCATTTTGCCACCCCAGCACCGTCGGTGCCAAACAAACCCAAGCAGCATCCCAAGCACACTCCGTCACGCTCGTCACCCGCGACCGCGAAGTCGCGGCGCTCAGGTCATACGCCACCCGATAATCCCGAACCTGCGTCGCACCCGCATACGTATACACATGCGCCAACCGCACCGTCGATCTCATCATCGACCCCGCATGATACATCGGTACGATGTCCGGCCGCGCCTCATACGCAAACTGCACCGAATTATACGTCCCCGTCCCCGTGGTCGAATTCCCTGTGTAATCGATCCGCGCCGGAGAGTATTCCCCATTGGCATTGTTTTCGTTATAGGTGATGGTCAAATAATTGCCCGCGCGATCCGAAATTTTATTCAGCGCCCACACCGCGACCGTTGACTTTCCTTGTGCTTCTATGGCCGAATCTACTGTCGCGCCATATTCCAGATATTGCCCCGCCTTGGTGCGCACCTTAAAATACGCAGGCCCATTGCCCAGCGCGCCATAGGCGGTGATCTCCTGGAACGTGTCGATGCGCGTGCGGTAACTCGACCCTGCGTAACCATACGTCCCCGACACCAAGGTCAACCGCTGCCCGTCCAAGCAAAATTTGTCATTGATATCGAAATTGACGCTACCGCCCATTCCACCATCCACATCCTGTGTCGCCGGGCAACGCGTGATCGCAGACAGCCCCGCCAAACCCCAGCCCACACCGAGCAAACCGTTGCCGCCTTGACTGTTGTAATTGAGCGAAAGATTCGGCGCCATGCCATTGGTGCCGGGCGGCACGTTGATGGGGATGTTGTACGCCGCCGCACCACTGGGCGACACGTTGAAGCTGCCGGGCGTGCTGCCGACACTGCTGGTGACCGCATGCGCGGGCAGCGCAAACAACGCTGCAGCGAACAAAATAAATGTGCATTCAATGAATTGAACAACGCGTACGAAAACGCTGTGCGCGGACGCGCCAGCGGTGGTTTGGCTACTCATGACTCCCTCTCCGTGTTTTTTGGTAATGCACTCGCTTGCATCTTCTTACGCCGGATTGTTTCACCGGTTTTGCAAGGTGTCAAGTGTGCGCAGTGAATTTATTTTTTTAACGTTGTTCAATTAAATTGGGTCTAAAAATGCGGCCGCGTGGGCTTGCCTCTCGCTACAAACGGTCGATAACCTGCGCGTAACTCCCGCAAAAACAAACCCTTAAACCTAGAAACAGCAGTTGACCGCTACTGGCAACGCTAACATTATGATACTGCGGAGATTGTCGTAAATGTCACATTCACCCAATGGGTGAGAGCGCTATGCCGCAGATTGCACGCTTTGCCGCACGCAGGTCTGCGTTGCAAATCTTGTCAAGGGCTGGCCATTGACGGCGATTTGCGCCTTGCCCTGCGCACGGAAAAGCGCACACTCTACGGCATCCAACTGCTGTTTCTAGGTTAACGGGTTGAGAATACGGGACATTGCAAGCCGGGTGTGTCCGGCGTAATATGGAACCTGGGTTTTGGCCTTAATTTAGCGGTCTTAATGGGGGTCAGACTCGACTTATCCTTCTGACAAATAGATGCAAGACCGATGGGGAGGTGATAAGTCGAGTCTGACCCCCATTAAGGCTCCTTAGGAGCGATTAACACTATGTCGTTGAAAACACAATTGAAATATATCCCCATTGAGGACTACCTTGAAGGCGAAGAACTGAGTGACATCAAGCACGAATACATCGACGGACAGGTTTACGCGATGGTGGGCGCAAGCAGACGGCATAATCGCATCGCACTTGATTTTGCATCGGCACTTACTAACCATCTTCGTGGCAGCCCTTGCAAGGCCTACATTTCGGATATGAAGGTGCGCATAGACAACGTTTTTTATTACCCGGACATGGTGATCGCCTGCCACGCCGGAGGGCACGATTATTACGAAACCGAACCCGTGGTCATCGTTGAAGTGTTGTCGCCCAGCACCGAATCAAAAGATCGGTTGGAAAAACGCCTGACCTATCAGCGCCTCGCTAGCTTGCAGGAATATGTGCTGGTGGCACAAGATAAAGTGCAAGTAGACATCTACCGCCGCACCGCCGAGGGCTGGGAATTGGAGCAGTGTGACGAGCGCGACGTGTTGCGCTTGGACGCGTTGGATTTTACGCTGCCGGTGCTGGATATCTACCGCGACGCGATGAACATCATATAGCGAAACGCAACGCGGCCATTCAATTCATCAAATCCACCTTCACCCCGCGTTTGCGTAAACCGTCCGCGCGCGCCTCGATAAAACGCTGGAAACTAGGCTCTTTGAGGTATGCCCCGCTGGCCACATAATCGAGTGACGATTGTATGTGGAAGGATTTTAGATAGGCCTCGGTGCGAAACACTTCTACCCCCGTTTTATCAAACATCACCAACGTAGGCGCGTATTTAACATCCAGCGATTTAGCCCATTCCTTCATCGTAATATTCCGCCCCTGCGGATTAATCAGTTCGGTGTCGGCCCACAAATCGACTTGCGCGACGTTAAATTTTTCGATCAATGATTTCGTTTCCGGTCGTTTTAGCACGTCGTTGTGCAATTCACCGCACGGCGGGCAATCGGATTGCTCAAACATCACTAATAGAGGCTTGCCATTGGCTAAGGATCTGGCGATGTTTAGCGGCTGTTTCAACGCATAGGGCTCGGTGTATAAGCCCGGCTTATCGCTTTCTTTGACTTGTTGTGCAAGAAATTCCCGGAACGCCTGTTTGTCTTCCATTTTTTGTCCGACATAATCCAACACCGCTTCAAAACGCATGGGTTCATAGTATCCGTTTATTCTCAGCACCACCTTCGACTGCTCATTAAAAAATAACAGCGTGGGCGTAAACATCACGCGCATTTTTGCGGCAAAATTTTTCTCTGTTATGTGTTGACCATCGACATCTATGACCTCACGGTCGCCCCACATATTGATGGCGACCACCTCCACCGTCGCGCGGGCTTTATCTTCCAGCGCCTTAATCGCAAAATTGGTTTGGATGAGTTTTTTGCAATAAGGACATCCGTCTTGATAAAAATATAACATCAGCCGTTTATGGGCCTGCGCCGCCTCTTTGACGTCCTCGCCGATATCCAAAAATGAATTCTTAAACCATGCCGGAAGATCGATAGCACCGGGCACCGCCAGCCCCGGTTCCAGTTTCGCCACTGGTTTGAAAAATAATTCCTCACCTGAAGCGGTTAAATTGAATAGCGCTAAAATCGCGCCAATAACACTAAATCTATGCATATAGCCTCACAATTCCTGCCGACTTGTCCGTCTCAATGTAACACCATTTCTTAATGTAGGTACATAAATCATTATGCATAAATTCCATGCATTTTTTGTTACCCTGGCACCGTCATTGCTTGGTTATAACAAAAGATCGAGGAATAGCCCGATGTCTATCGTATCGCGCATTACGTCCGACCGAGATGTGAAAGAATTGCTGCAACCCGGCACTGCGGATTCCATGACCAGCACGTCCAGGCGCACGCGCCTGGCGCAATCGGTAATGGCCTTTCGCATTTCCAGTTCATTGCAAACCACCCTGGATATCAACCAAATCATTATCTTATTCGGGCAACACATCCTGTCGTCGATACACCAAATCGGAGTGCGCTATACCAATAGCGAACTCGGTTTAGATGTAAATATAGGCGCAACCGATAGCGAACACGAGTTTTGCCACCAATTGGTCGTCAGCAACGTCACCCTAGGCATGTTAAGAATTTTTAGGGCGGCTCCTTTTAGCCGGGCCGAGTCTATTTTTTTAGAATATGCCTTGTGCGGATTGTTATTCCCGCTACGCAATGCCCTACTCTATCAGCAGGCGCTAAATCTGGCGCGCAAAGACCCGTTAACCGGACTCAATAATCGTGCCTGCCTAGACGACAATTTACGGCGTGAAATCGAATTGGCGCGACGCCGCGACGATCCGCTGTCGTTGTTGGTCATCGATATCGATTTTTTCAAGCGCATTAACGATATGTATGGCCATAGCGCGGGCGATTTTGTGATCAAATCCGTCGCCGGTTGTATCCACGATTGTCTACGCAGCAGCGATATGTTATATCGTTGGGGCGGCGAGGAATTCGTCGTTGTGCTCAGCAGCACGGAGATCAACGGTGCGCTGTATGTGGCGGAACGTATACGCGCCGGCATCGCGCAATCTACGTTCAAAAACGGACAAAATATATTATCCGCTACCGTCAGCATAGGCGTTACGCCGCTAACGCCGGACGACAATGAAATTTCTCTATTTAAACGCGCGGATGCCGCGTTACTCCACGCCAAATCCGAAGGCAGAAATCAAGTGCAACAGGCCGGCGCTAACGAAGCCGCAGCGGCTTGACATCACACTCGCCGGTCGCAGATTTTTTTTAAACAACACACATCGCAACGCGGCTTAGGACGGCATATATCCTTGGCATGGCGTACGATTAACGCGTGATATTCGTTGTATAACGCCACATCGGGCGTCAAGCGCGACTCGAAATATGCGCGCACTTGCTCGTAGGGTGCGGTTTTATCGAATAATCCGACGCGCGAAAAGATCCGTTTGGTATACGCATCCACGACAAACACCGCACGCTGAAACGCATAGAGCAAAATATCGTCCGCAGTCTCGGGGCCTACGCCGTTCACCGCCAGTAGATCATGGCGCAATTCCAGGGTTGAATATTTTTCGAGCGTCGCATAACCACCCGCCGCGATGTACCAAGCGCAAAAATTTTTTAGACGGTGCGCCTTGATATTAAAATATCCGGATGGTTTCAACCACGCGGCCAATTGCGCATTAGCAACCGCATGTATGGCGTGGGGGTCTAAATGCCGCGCCTGCTTGAGATTGGCGATGGCGCGTTCTACGTTGCTCCAAGCGGTATTCTGCGTGAGCACCGCGCCCACCATGACCTCAAAAGACGTTTCCGCAGGCCACCAGTGCTGTGGCCCATAGGCCCGCCGTAACGCGTTATAAATTCGTTGCAACGCCACCTTGCAAGCCCTGCAACTGCGCAACCTCCTCGGTCTCGAGTTCTCGACACTGCCCTTCGCGCAAGCCTTTGGGCAATAAGATAGGCCCAAAACGCAGGCGTATCAAGCGGCTGACGGTGACCCCTTGCGATTCCCACAAGCGGCGTACTTCACGATTGCGGCCTTCTGTGAGGATGACGTGATACCAATGATTACGCCCGCTACCGCCCGCATCGATAATAGACTCAAATTTCGCTGGCCCGTCCTCTAACAACACGTTGGTGCTCAGGCGCTGCAACATCGCTGCATCGATGTCACCGAACACACGCACCGCATATTCGCGTTCAATCTCATGTTTGGGATGCATCAGGCGTTGCGCCAAATCGCCATCGGTAGTGAACAATAGCAAGCCGGAGGTGTTGACATCCAAACGCCCGACGACTATCCAACGCGCCCCGCGCAAGCGCGGCAGACGGGTAAAGACGGTAGGTCTGCCTTCAGGGTCATCGCGGGTGCAAATTTCGCCTACCGGTTTGTGATACACCAAGACGCGCGCCACCTTGTGTTCCGTTAACTTGCCGAGCGGAATGATTTTTCCCGCCACCCGCACGGTGTCGCTGGCATTGGCGTGATCACCCAACTTGGCGACTACGCCGTTGATTTCTATCTTGCCCGCGCGTATCCATTCCTCGATTTCACGACGCGACCCGAAGCCCGCTTGCGCAAGGACTTTTTGTATGCGTTCCGGAGTACCGGCTGGCGCGGGGGCAGGTTGAGTGTTATCGCCGCGCCGGCCGGCGCCACGTATTTTGCGCACTGCGGGTCGCGCACGGCGCGGCGCGGGTTTGGATGCGGCAGTGCGGCGCGCGCGCGGACCCGCCTTGGGCGTCTGGCGTGGCATAGATTATTCCTCTGAAACGGTTTCGGCAGTGGATTTTTCGGAGGACGATACAACCCCTGCGACGGGTGTATCATGGAGCGTTATATCCGTTTGTAATGAATTAAAACCCGGTTGATTGCCGGTCTGCCGCGCTTCAGCAGGTGTTGCGGTTTCCGTGACGGCGCCTTCCATTAAGGTCGCCAGATATGACTCCACGATAAGCGCCTCATCGGTATTGACGACTTCATCATTCGCCGCAGTATGCGTGGCAGCCGCTTCCATGACCGATATAGGGTCGGTAACTTCCGCCACCCTAGTCACTTCCGCCGCCGCCAAATGCGGCGCTTCAGTAGGCGCAATTCCCGCATGCATTTCTTCGCGCACGGCATCGGCGATTGCATCAAAATTAAGATCTTCCGCCGCTTGATCCAGATCCCGCAAGGCCGACAACGGCGGCAACTCATCCAGTGATTGAAGATTAAAATAATCCAAAAATCGCTTCGTCGTCGCGTATAATGCAGGCCGCCCCGGCACATCGCGATGCCCGACCACGCGTACCCATTCGCGATCTTGCAGCGTCTTGAAAATTTGCGTGCTTACCGACACGCCACGGATGTCTTCTATCTCGCCGCGTGTAATCGGCTGACGGTAGGCGACCAAGGCCAGGGTTTCCAACAAGGCGCGCGTATAACGCGCCGGTCTTTCTTCCCACAATTTTGCGACCCACGGCGACATCCGTTCGCGCACTTGAAAGCGATACCCGGAACTGACTTTTTGCAGTTGCAATACGTGCGCTGCATAATCTTCCGCGAGTTCTTGGAGCGCCGCTTCCCAAGCATCGTCCGGCGGTATTTCGTTGTCTAAAAACAAACCCTTGAGACGCTCCAAGGGCATGGGCTCGCCCGCCGCAAAAATCGCGGCTTCGATGATTTGTTTCAAGGTGGGTGGGGTCATGCTGCGGCCTTCACATAGATGGGGCCATAGGCCTCATTTTGCACCAATTCGATCAAACGCTCTTTGATCAACTCTAACACTGCTAAAAACGTCACCACCACGCCGCGTCGCCCTTCATGCTCGCTAAACAACGTGACAAAATCCGCGAATTGATCCGTACGCAATGTCGCCATGACATTGGTCATGCGTTCGCGTACCGACAACGGTTCCATCTTGACTTGGTGGTGGGTGTACAATTCGGCGCGTTTCAAGACATCTTTAAACGCCAATAATAATTCGCGCAATTCGACTTCCGGATGTAATTTTACGACTTTGCGTTCCGGTTCCGCGACGGCGATTAAATGAATATCGCGTCCCACGCGGGGTATCTGATCGAGCTCCACCGCCGCCAATTTAAATCGTTCGTATTCCTGAAGGCGGCGCACCAGGTCGGCGCGTGGATCGGTCTCTTCTTCGTCGATCGGCGGACGCGGTAATAACATACGCGATTTAATTTCCGCCAACATGGCCGCCATCACCAAATATTCGGCCGCCAATTCGAGGCGAATTTCTTTCATCAACTCGACATAATCCATGTATTGGCGCGTGATTTCCGCAATCGGAATATCGAGTATTTCGAGATTCTGACGTTTAATCAGATACAATAATAAATCCAGCGGCCCTTCGAAGGTATCGAGAAACACCTCTAGCGCATCGGGCGGGATATATAAATCCCGTGGCAAATTGAGATAAGGTGTACCGAGCACCATCGCTAACGGACGTAGTGCGTCGGGAATTACGGTGATTTCCGCCAACGAGTTGTCCACGTTTATATAACCTCTCTATGCACGCGTGTCGTAAGTGATACCGCAACACTAGCGGTACTTTAACCCCATCGCCTGCCGCACCTCGGCCAAGGTCTCGCTGGCCACATCGCGCGCCGCCATGCAACCGTCCGCAACAATCGACTGTACGGTCTTCATATCGTCCGCCAAGCTCTGCGCACGTTCCTGTATCGGCGCCAATTCCTGTACTACTGCGTCGATTACCGGGCGTTTACATTCCAAACAACCTATGCCCGCACTACGGCACCCGGATTGTACCCACGCCTTCACATCTTGCGCCGAATACAATAGATGAAACTGCCACACCGGGCACTTGTCCGGATCACCCGCATCGGTGCGCCGCACCCGCGCAGGATCGGTCGGCATGGTGCGCATTTTTCTTTCTACCGTTTCTTTATCGTCGCGCAAACTAACCACATTGCCGTATGATTTAGACATTTTTTGCCCGTCCAATCCCGGCATTTTAGAAGCCGGTGTCAATAAGGGCTGCGGTTCGGGTAAAATGATACGGCCCCCGCCTTCTAAATATCCGAATAAGCGTTCCTTATCCCCCAGGGACATGGTGTGTTGCTCTTCCAGCAGCGCCCGCCCGGTGTCCAAGGCCTCATGATCGCCCGCCTCTTGATAACGTTTGCGCACATTGCGATATAATTGTGCGTTTTTCTTGCCAAGCCGGGTAATCGCGGCCTCGGCCTTTTCTTCAAATCCCGCTTCCCGGCCATATAAGTGGTTGAATCGCCGCGCGATCTCACGGGTGATTTCTATGTGCGCCACTTGATCGTCACCCACCGGCACCAAACCGGCTTTGTAGATCAAAATATCGGCGCTTTGCAATAAGGGGTAGCCTAGAAAGCCATAGGTCGATAGATCTTTTTCCTTGAGCTTTTCTTGTTGATCCTTATAGGTGGGCACACGCTCTAACCAACCCAACGGGGTGATCATCGACAACAATAAATGCAGTTCCGCGTGCTCCGGCACCTGCGATTGTATGAATATTTTGGCAGCGCCGGGATTAACCCCTGCGGCCAGCCAATCGATGACCATATCCCACACATTTTCTTCGATTTGGCTGGGGTCTTCATAATGTGTGGTCAGCGCGTGCCAATCGGCGGCAAAAAAGTAACATTCGTATTCGTGCTGCAACTTCAGCCAGTTTTTGAGCACGCCGTGATAATGGCCAAGATGTAAACGGCCCGTTGCACGCATACCGGATAACACGCGTGGATGCATATTGACATTTGCCGCCATGATCGTCCTTCCTTAAAGTCCCGCGACCACGTACAGGATTGCGGTTAATGCCTCTAATGGTGGGGTCATCACCCAATTTAGCACATGCGTCATCATTAAAAATAATAGGATAAAAAACCCATAGGGCTCTAGGCGGCTAAGGCGATAAGATGCCGGGCCGGGCAATAAGGCACCGAGGATGCGCCCACCGTCCAATGGGGGGATAGGCAATAAGTTTAACAACATCAGCAACAAATTGATCTTGATACCGGCATCGCCCATATGAAACAACGGGACACTCAACCAGGCGCTGGAGTCGTAGACCGCAATCCCTATGCGCATGACGCCCGCCCATAATATCGCCATTAACAAATTCGCCACGGGGCCGGCCAAGGCCACCCACGCCATGTCACGCCGCGGGTGCCGTAAATTTTCCCAGGTCACCGGTACGGGCTTGGCCCAACCAAACACGAACCCCCCCAGCCATAATAATAGCCCTGGAATGATCAGTGTCCCCATGGGGTCTATATGTTTGATAGGATTGAGCGTCAAGCGCCCCAGCATCATGGCGGTGGGATCGCCCAAGCGTTTAGCTACCCATCCGTGCGCCACTTCGTGAACGGTGATCGCAAACACCAAGGGCAAGACCCAAATGGCGATTTTCTGGACTGAATTTAACTCTTCCATCTTTATCCTAGGGTACGACTAAAAGGCTCCACCGAGCCTTTACCGGTGCGTACTATCGTGGGATCGGTAGACTCCGTTAGATCGACGACAGTGGTCATGTCGATGCCGCACCCCCCCGCATCCAAAATGGCATCTACTTGGTGGCCAATTCTATCATGCATCTCTTCCGGATCGGTCAGGGGCCGCTCATCATCGGGCAAAATAAGCGTTACACTCAACATGGGTTCGCCGAGCATTTCCAGTAATGTGCGTACTACCGGATGCTCAGGGATACGCACGCCTATCGTCTTGCGTTTGGGATTTTGCAAGCGCCTAGGCACTTCGCTAGTCGCCCGCAATAAAAAGGTATACGGCCCCGGCGTCACTGAACGTAATATACGATAGGCCGTGTTGTCCACTAAAGCATAGGTGGCAATCTCGGAAAGATCACGACAAATCAACGTAAAATTATGATTTTTATCCAATTGTCGTATGCGTTGTATACGCTCCATGGCGTCTTTTTGGCCAATCAAACAACCTAGCGCATAACATGAATCCGTGGGGTATACCACGACCCCCCCGGCGCGCAGTATGGCCACCGCCTGCGCGATAAGCCTTGTTTGCGGATTTTGTGCGTGTATTTGAAAATGCTGCCCCATAATCGCCAGACCCACCTACAATAATTCCCATACGGGTTTACAATTTTCCACCAAACGCGACTGCGCGCCCAACTCGGCCTGCGGATTGCCAGGGCCATGAAAATCGGAACCCACCGAGCCATATAAATCATGATCGCGCGCCAACTGCGCAATGCGTTTTACGTCCTCGCGACTATGGCCGCCGGACATCACCTCCAAGGCTTGCCCGCCGAGCTCTTTGAATTCACCCACCAGTTGGCGCAACGTGCTATGCGTGTAAGGATAACGACCTGGGTGCGCTACGACCGCCACCCCGCCCGCAGCGCGGATACAGGCTATCGCCTCAGGCAGGCTGGTCCATTCCACAGATACATAGGCCCTACCGCTGTTGGATAAATACTTTTTGAATGCCTGCTGCGTATCGCGCGCATGCCCGCGATGCACCAATAAACGGGCGAAATGGGTGCGACTGACCGAGCTCGCCGCGCCCGCCACTGCGTATACGCCCGCCAGCGCACCCCCCACCCCGGCGCGTTCTAGTTTGTGGGCAATCGCCTCGGTGCGCACGCGGCGAATCTCACGCATACGCGCTAAACCTTGCACCAGTTCCGGCGCGGCGGCCTGCACATTTAAACCGACCACGTGGATGGTTTTACCGCCCCAAGTAGTGGAGATTTCAACCCCCGGAATGAATTGTATCCCTTTTAACCGGGCGTGCGCGTGCGCCTCGGCCAGGCCGTCCGTCGTGTCATGATCGGTCAACGCAAGTGTGGTCACGCCCCGCGTGTGCGCCCTCGCAATCAGTTCAGCAGGCGTCAA
>CAKKRP010000011.1 GCA_919902765.1 Gammaproteobacteria bacterium
GCATCGTACCCAAAGAAATCGACGGCCTTTCCCCCAGTCAATACACCGTCATTCGCGAAGAAAAAACACATCGCTTGGCGCAACGTCCGGGCAGCGCCGTGGTATTGTGTTACATCACGCCCGTCGTCAAACTCAAGGAAACACAAGCGCTCGCACAAGCTCCAGCCCCCGCGAACGTGCTGGAACGCTGCAGCGCCGACGTCAGCGTGCTGGCGGGCATGCTGATCGATAAATTCGTCTATCACTTACCGCTGTATCGCCAACACCAACGGCTGCTTGATCAAGGCGTCGAGCTTTCCCGCGCCACGCTGGGAAACTGGGTACATCGCGCGATTGCGTTGCTCACGCCGATTTATGACGCCTTGAGCAACTCGGTATTGAGCAGCGCGGTGTTAGCCATGGATGAAACGCCGATCAAAGCCACGCCCAAAACCGATGGCAAAAAACGTGGCATGAAAACCGGCTACTTTTGGCCCGTCTACGGCGACCAAGACGAAGTGATTTTTCCGTTTGCGATGTCGCGCGGCACACAAAGTATTGAAGCGATTCTCGGTGAGTATAAAGGTACGCTGCTCAGCGACGGGTATGCCGCGTATGATCGTTATACGCGCCGCATTGAAACCGTCGTCCACGCCACACTGGGTAACTGGGTGAAACGCGTATTTTTGGAAGCTGAAAACGTCGAACCCGAGCGCGTCAAACACGTGTTGGAAGTGATCGGCGCCTTATATCGGCACGAAGAACAGCGGCGCATAAAAAATCTCGATGCCGCCGCTATCCTTGCGTATCGAACGACACATTGCAAACCGCGGGTCGAACAATTGTTTGAGTGGCTGGAAAACCAGCTCAACGCGAACGATCTTTTGCCCGGTGATGCGTTTACCAAGGCCGTGAACTATGGCTTATCGCGGCGTGCCGAATTGATGGTCTTTTTGTCTGATCCAAATGTGGCGATGGACACCAACCACGTCGAACGCACGCTACGCGTGATACCCATGGGAAAAAAGAACTGGTTGTTTTGCTGGACCGAAGCGGGTGCACGCGATGTGGGTATCATTCAAAGTTTGTTAGCCACGTGCAAATTGCACGGGATCGATTACTACACGTATCTGGTCGATGTGTTACAACGCGTCGGTCAGCATCCGCAATCGAAGGTGCATGAATTGACCCCAAGACTTTGGAAGACGCTGTTTGCGGATAATCCGTTGCGGTCAGACGTGTATGAGCCAAGGGTGGCTGCTAGCAAACAATCCATCTAAGCGCTAGAACGGGCTAGATTGGACGGTTACGTCGTTGCAGGAGACTGAGGGGCTGGAGTTACCGGCATTGGATGCGCCGAAATCATAAAGGGGAAAGTTGTGGAAAACATGATTATCACGGCAATCAGGGAAAAGAAAGTACTTTCGTTTACATACAGCGGACACCCCAGAATAGTGGAGCCGCATGTATATGGGATTAACGAGGGCACACGTCAATTTCTTGGTTATCAGATACGTGGGGGCAGTAGTAGTGGTGCGCTACCGGAATGGAGACGTTTCAAAATGTCTGCGATGCAAAATTTGCAGATATTGAATGAGGCATTTCCAGGTCGCCGCAATTCTCCATCGGGTGAGCACAGCTCTTGGGATCAAATGATATTGGTCGTTGTGTAATGCCAGAAACGGCAGGATGAAATGAGTACTAAACACAATAAATTTGAACGTGGCGCTGAATGGCGGCGGTGGGATTTGCACGTTCATACACCGGCAAGCCATCTTGGGGATTCATTTACTGGCGTTACCTGGGGCGATTATGTAAATGCGCTTGAGAGTGCTGCTAATCACTACAAAATTGCGGTAATAGGCATAACAGACTACATGACGATTGATGGGTACGAAATCCTACGCGCTAAACAAAGGGATGCTTCGAATTCACGCTTGGGATCTGTATTGCTGATACCAAACATCGAATTTCGATGCTCGCCCCAAACAAAAGAAGGACAAGCACTTAATATTCATCTGTTAGTCAACGTCAACGAAGATGATCACATCGAAAGAATCAAGCGGTCGTTAAGAAACCTGAAGGTTTCATACAAGAACCAAACCTATGGCTGCATCAAGGAAGAGTTAATTGATTTTGCCAAGGCACAAAATCCAGCGCTTAACGATGATGCGGCATATAAGTTTGGCATTGAGCAGTTTAAGCCTTCTCATACCGAGATTTTCGCTTGGCTAGATGCGGATGGCTGGCTGAAGGCAAATAGTGTTGTAGGGGTTGCCAATGGGAAGGATGGGATAAGCGGTTTACCACTGGACAGCTTTGCGGCAACACGAGATGAGCTTCTCAGTCGCTCAGATTTTGTTTTCAGTGGCAATCCCGCTGATAGATTGCATTACCTTGGGCTGAAACCGAGCATGCCTGCTGAGGAGATCAGGCGTCAATATAATTCTCTAAAACCATGCTTTCACGGATCTGATGCACACACCATAGACAAGCTATTTGAGCCAGATTTGAAACGCTATTGTTGGGTTAAGGCTGACCCAACATTTCTCGGTTTGCTTCAAACTATTAAGGAGCCTATCGAGCGTACATACATTGGGGAAATGCCACCAAAACTCGGCGAAGTGGCTGGCCAAAGAACTTTCTTTATTGACCGTGTTGAAATACAAAAAAATGAGGGGAGTCTAATCGGGGAGAATTGGCTGGATAGAGTTAGCGTTCCACTCAATAGCGATCTAGTTGCGATTATTGGAAATAAAGGAAGTGGCAAAAGTGCCCTCGCGGACGTAATTGCTCTACTCGGTAATTCTAAGTCGGGCAACAAATTTTCTTTCCTGAAAAAAGACAGATTCCGAGGTAAATCGGGAGACCCTGCGAAGCAATTCACGGGGACTATTTCTTGGCTGAGTGGGGTCACCAAATCGCGGAATCTTAACTCCGAACCGGAAGCCGGGAGTATCGAGCTAGTTCGCTATATTCCACAAGGACGTTTTGAGGATCTTTGTAATGACCACATTTCCGGGAAAACGAATCTATTCCAGACAGAGCTTCAAAACGTCATTTTTGATCATGCGAGTGATGAATTACGTTTAGGGGCTCTTGATTTCGACCAACTGGCCGAGCGCCAAGAAGGTGGATTCCGAGATCAACTTATCGAGTATCGGAAAGAACTCACAAAAATAAATCGTGATATTGAAAGCCTTGAAGCGCAGAGTCAGCCTCAAGTAAGGCGCTCTCTGGAAGAGTTCATTGAGTTAAAAAAGAAGCAGATCGAAGAGCACCATGCAATAAAACCTGCGCCTCAACCGAAACCATCCGACCAATTGTCCCCAGAGCAAAAAGATGCGGCGACGAAGCTGGAAGCTATCGCGCAGAAGATTAAAGACTATGAAGAAAAAGCTGTTGCTGATTTGGCGGCTGTTTCCGTAATCGCATCCAAGCGAAAATCTGCGCAGTCAATTCGAGACAGAATTCGATTGCTTGAGCGTCAGGTTTCGCAGTTTCAGGTTGAAACAGAATCCGACTTTCAAGTCTTGGGCTTGGAACTAAATAATTTGGTGCAGTTCTCCACCAATCTTGAATCTTTAGTAGAAGTAGAATTCGCCTGGGAGAAACAGCACGATTCACTAGTTGCTGCTAAGGCAATAAGCGCAAGTGAATGTGAAAAACTGCTTAACGAGCAGACTGCGTTAAAGTCGAAACTAAATCAGCCGCAGCTTGAATACCAGCAGAACTTGAGGGCAATTGAACTCTGGTCGGCCAAATTACAGGAATTGACTGGTATGGCAGATGCGCCGGAATCGTTAAGTGGGCTAAGTCAACGAATTTCACAACTCGATGAGTTGCCGCAGCAACTTCATGTTAAAAAAACAAGACGTAACGAATTGACTGGGGAAATATTTGAAGCGCTTGATGCACAGCGCGCAGCTCGTGAACGGTTGTTTAAACCAGTTCAGGAGTTAATTCAACGTAATCGGCTTATTCGTGATGATTACAGGCTTCAGTTTCAGGCAACTCTGGGGGGAACTATCGACGTGTTGTCGTCAGAGCTGTTTGATCTAATCAAGAAGACCTCTGGAGAATTTAGTGGTGAGGATGAAAGTTATGCGGCAGTTAGGCGTTTGTCTGAGCAGTATGATTTGAGTAAGAAGGAAGATGCTCTAGGATTCGTTGATGCCTTGGATGAAAAAATCAAAAATGCTGCATCAAAGGGGAGTCCAAGCGTAATTGGAATAACCTCAATTCTCCGAAAAGATCGTCAATCAAGCGCAGTATATGACTTGCTTTATGGTTTAGGTTATTTAGAGCCTCGTTATACCTTGCTATTTCAAGATGCGCATATTGAACAACTCTCTCCGGGGCAGCGTGGTGCGCTTCTGCTGATTTTCTACCTGCTGGTAGACAAAGGCCGAAACCCAATCATTCTCGATCAACCAGAAGAGAATTTGGATAACGAGACAGTGGTAAGTCTTTTGGTTCCTGTGCTGACAGAAGCTAAGCGGAAAAGACAAATCATCATGGTAACTCATAACCCTAATCTTGCCGTTGTGTGTGATGCGGAACAGGTCATTTATTCGTCCTTTGACCGCAAAAACGGATTCAAAATTACTTATCTCTCCGGCTCTATCGAAAACCCTGCACTGAACACACATGTAGTTAATGTGTTGGAAGGTACAAAGCCAGCGTTCAATAATCGAAGAATCAAGTACCACTAAAATTATGGCGACGAAACAAAAACTAGAACTTACCTGGATCGGCAAGGAGAATCGGCCCAAGCTGGAGCCGCGCATTTTGCTGGAGGACCCGGCGAAGAGTTATCACGCGAAGCATCGGGTGACGGAGAACGATATTTTCGACAACCGGCTGATCTTCGGGGACAACCTGTTGGCGTTGAAAGCGCTGGAGGCGGAGTTTACCGGCAAGGTGAAGTGTGTATTCATTGATCCGCCGTACAACACGGGCAGTGCGTTCACGCATTACGACGATGGGGTGGAGCATTCGATCTGGCTGTCGCTGATGCGTGACCGGTTGGAGATTATCCGGCGGTTGTTGTCGGAGGATGGTTCGCTGTGGATCACCATTGATGATAACGAGGCGCATTACCTGAAGGTGTTGTGTGATGAGGTGTTTGGGCGGGGGAATTTTGTAGCCAATATTGTTTGGCAAAAGCGTACCTCTCGCGAGAACCGAGCTGCTATAGGCTCGGCCCATGACCACCTATTGCTGTACGCGAAATTGGGTGCACTGGCCTGGAAGGACGCCAGAAATGTTCTCCCTTCAAACGAAGACGGTTTCGCTAATCCAGATAGCGACAGCCGAGGCCTTTGGCGCTCGACTCCTTTCAGCGCGCAGGGCTATCGACCGAATCAGATGTACGACATCGTTGCGCCCACTGGCGATGTATTAACACCGCCCAAGGGACGATGTTGGGCGGCAACAGAGCCGGTTTTCAAGAATCTGCTTGTAGAAGGTCGGGTGTACTTCCCAAATAACGGCAGCGGTCGCCCGCGAATCAAGCAATTTCTCGGCGAGCAAGGTGGACTGGTCCCTATGACATGGTGGGATGCATCAACATTCGGCGATAACGAAACTGCAAAGAAAGAAATCTTGGCGCTGTTTCCTGATCAAGAACCATTCGGAACACCAAAGCCAGAAGAGCTATTGAGCGGCATAATTCATATTGCCTCCAACCCCAACGACCTCATCCTCGACTCCTTCGCCGGTTCCGGCACCACCGGCGCAGTCGCGCACAAAATGGGCCGCCGCTGGATCATGGTGGAGCTGGGCGAGCACTGCCACACGCACATCATCCCGCGTCTGAAAAAAGTCATCGACGGCGAAGACGCTGGCGGCATCACGCAGAGCGTCGATTGGAAAGGCGGCGGCGGTTTCCGCTACTACCGACTCGCACCGTCGCTGCTGGAAAAAGACACGTGGGGCAACTGGGTCATCAACACTGACTACAACGCCGCGATGCTGGCCGAGGCGGTGGCGAAGATCGAAGGTTTTGTGTACGCGCCCAGCGATGCGTTGTATTGGCAGCACGGCCATTCCAGCGAGCGCGATTTTATTTACGTCACCACGCAAACGCTGGGACACGAGCAACTGCAACAGATCAGCGATGAAGTCGGTGAGCAACGTTCTCTGCTGATTTGCTGCGCCGCGTTTCGCGGCAAGGCGGATCGCTATGTGAATCTCACCTTGAAGAAAATTCCCAACGCGGTGTTGAAACGCTGCGAGTGGGGGCATGACGACTACAGTTTGAAGGTGGAGAATTTACCGCAAAAAACCGCTGAGGTTCCCAACATTGCGGTCGAAACGGTGACACCGTCTACTGGTAATAGGCCGAAGAAAAAAAACGCGGCGCAAGTTGATTTGTTTGGGGAGGATGGCGAGGCATGAGTAAGAAAATCATCGTCATCGCGGGTCCTAATGGGGCTGGAAAGACAACATTTGCGCGTGCATTTCTGCCCGAAGAGGCGCAATGCCCACGCTTTATCAACGCCGATCTAATCGCAGCGGGGTTGTCGCCCTTTGCGCCAGAGGCCGCAGCGTTCAAGGCGGGGCGGCTGATGTTGCGTGAGATGGCCGAATGTGTGGGGCGAGCCGAAAGCTTCGCATTTGAAACCACGCTTTCTGGCGTGCTCTATTTGCGGCATATTCAGGAGTGGCGAGAATTGGGTTACCATGTTGGTATGTTCTTTCTGAGCCTGCCCTCGGTCGATCTGGCGGTTGCGCGCGTGGCGGAACGGGTCAAGCAGGGTGGACACAACATACCTGAGTCGGTGATACGACGGCGCTTTTTAGCTGGCCGCGCTAATTTCGATAACCATTATCGCTCTGCCGTGGATGCCTGGGCGCTTTACGACAATTCGGGAAACGAGCCTGTCATGCTTGAATGGGGAGAAAGATGATGACGCAGCAAGAGCTGAATACTGCTAAGGACAAAGACCTTATAGCTTCAGTTGCCGCCATGAAACGTGCAGCAGCTTTGGCCCGTAAACAGGCAATCCAGACCGATACGGCGATTGTAGTAGTGAAGGAAAAAAAAATCGTGCGACTGACCGCAGAAGATATTCGTAAAGAGGGGACGGAATGAACACCATCACACCGTTTCCGTCTGACCGAAACTATCTTGCTGTAGCGCTTGAGCCATGAATAAAGCACAAGTATTGTCGTTATTGAATCAGCACCGAACTGAAATTTTGCAGCGCTTTTCCGTAAAGCATTTGGCCGTGTTTGGCTCGGCGGCTCGCGATGAAATGCGTACGGGGAGCGACGTTGATGTGTTAGTCGAGTTCGATGGCGCTTCCTCATTCGCCCGCTATTTTGAATTGAAGGACTATCTGGAGCGGCTATTCGGCAGGCGTGTTGACTTGGTAACAGAAAAGGGTCTCAAGCCGCGTGCTCGTCGCCATGTCGAGGAGGATTTAATCCGTGTCGCGTAGCTGGTTACTCTATCTCGATGATTTGATCGACAGCGCTGAAAAGATCGGGCGTTTCGTGGCAGGCCGGACATTTGAGTCGTTTAGTTCGGATGAGGACGCACCATAGTGAACCGCCACGTCAACGCCATTGCCGGTCGACTGAGTTTACGCCCACCGCAGCGCCGTTCGCTGGAAATTTTAGATCGCATCACCGAAATCGCGCCGCCGGGAAAACACGCCGACCTTGCTACCGCGCTGGCGACGATACACAGCGAGTTTCCCACCGTGAGCGACTTCGAGCGCGACTTTCCTTCCGTGTGTTTTGCATTGGCTACCGGCGTCGGCAAAACCCGTTTGATGGGGGCGTTCATCAGTTATTTGCATTTGGCGTACGGCATCGACAATTATTTTGTGATGGCGCCGAATTTAACAATTTACAACAAACTCATCGCCGATTTTACGCCCAATACGCCGAAATACGTCTTTAAGGGCATTGCGGAGTTTGCGACGCAATCGCCGATGATTATCACCGGCGACAACTACGAACAAAGCAATGTGACCGGTGAGCGCTTGTTCGGTGAAGTGCGCATCAATATCTTTAATATATCCAAAATAAACTCTGAAGTGCGCGGCGGCAAATCGCCCCGCATCAAGCGTTTGTCGGAATACATCGGCCAAAGTTATTTCGATTATCTGGCGGGTTTGCACGATTTGGTGCTCATCATGGACGAGTCGCATCGTTACCGTGCTAGTGCAGGCGTGCGCGCCATCAACGAATTAAAGCCTATACTCGGCCTGGAGTTGACAGCGACGCCGTTTGTGGAAACGAGCAAGGGCGCGGTGCCGTTTAATAATGTGATCTATGATTATCCGCTGGCGCGTGCTATGGCCGACGGTTTCGTCAAAGAGCCTGCCGTAGTCACGCGCAAGGACTTCAATCCCGCCGGCATGTCACCCGAGGAAATCGAACGTCTCAAACTGGAAGACGGTGTTCGTTTGCACGAAAGCGTTAAAGTGGAATTGGAAACCTATGCGCGCGAGACCAATAATAAAATCGTAAAACCCTTCGTGCTGATTATTGCGCGCGATACCACGCACGCCGCGCAATTGCTTACCCATATTAAATCAGAACACTTTTTCGATGGCCGGTACACCGATAAGGTCATTCAAGTCGATTCAAGCACAAAGGAAGACGAAGTCATCGAACGGCTGCTGAAAGTCGAACACACCGACGAGCCCACGGAAATCGTGATTCACGTCAACATGCTCAAAGAAGGCTGGGATGTCACCAATCTCTACACGATAGTCCCGCTACGCGCAGCCAATGCGCGAACACTCATTGAGCAATCCATTGGCCGTGGCTTGCGCTTGCCTTATGGAAAGCGCACCGGCGTCACTGCCGTTGACCGACTCAACATCGTGGCGCACGATAAATTTCAGGAAATCATCGCCGAAGCGCGTCGGTCGGACTCACCCATCCAGCTACAAACCGTCGTGCTGGACTCCGGACAGCTTGAACAAAAAACCGCGACGATGGTATCGCAATCGCAACTGTCGACAAAACTCGGCATTACGCCATCGCAAGTCACAAGCAATACCACGTTCGCCGGGCAAAACGTGGCGCCGATTTTTACCCAGCCAGCCGAACAAAAAATCGCGCAGATTGCCTATGACGTGATTAAGACACTTGAAAGCCAACCCGTGAGGGTGCCAACGGTTGAGCATCTAAAACGCCCAGAGATACAAGCCGAAATTGTGCGAGCGGTGGAACGGCAACATAGCCCCGCGCAATTCGAACTGGAAGGCCTAACCGCGAAACCCAATATCGCCGACATCGTTGCCAGAACGGTTAACATGGTGACCGAACAAACCATCGATATTCCCCGCATTCTGGTGGTGCCAAAAGGCGAAGTCAAATCCGGCTTCAAACCTTTCACGTTAAAACTGGAATCACTGAAATATCCTGCTGTGTCGGATGAGTTGTGGATACAACACTTGCGCACGAATGAACGGGAAGTGCTTGCCTTAGGCAAAAGCGGAAATGAAGAAGATCGTCTCGAAAATTATGTTGTCAGCGGCTTAGTCGATTTCGACGACATTTCCTATGACCTGCACGCGGACTTGTTATACGATCTCGCGCAACAAACGGTTCGGCATTTTCTCAGTTATCTTTCCGAAGACGACACGCGCAAGGTATTGCGGTGTTATCAACGCGATATCGCTCGTTTTGTTCACGCCCAAATGCAAGATCACTATTGGGAAGATGCGGTGGGGCTCGAAGTGAAAATTAGCAAAGGATTTTCGGAGTTGAAACCGAGCGCCTATACCTATGCTATCAACGAACCGCCAGCGGATTATCATGTCTCGCCCGCCGACAAAAGCAATATGGCGAAGTATTTATTCGGCGGCTTCAGCAAGTGCTTATACGAAGTACAGAAGTTTGATTCCGATGCTGAGCGTAAGCTCGCGGTTATTTTGGAACGCGATGCATTGAAATGGTTTAAACCCGCCAAAGGGCAATTTCAAATATTTTATCGCTGGGGTTCTGATCAACTCGAATACCAACCGGATTTCGTCGCGGAAGTAAACGACGCGGTTTACATGCTTGAACCGAAAGCGAGTAACCAGCTTGACGATCCCGCAGTTATCGCCAAGCGCGATGCGGCAGTGAAATGGTGCGTGAACGCCTCTAATCATTCGCAAACGTATAACGGTAAACCGTGGCGTTATGTGTTAATTCCTCACGATGAAATCGCGGAAAACATGACGTTAATCGGATTAGTGAAGCGTTTCGTGTCATGATAAACGGGATTATTCCGTTGAATTGGCCGAATAGCCAAATTGGTGCCGAGGGTCGGAATCGAACCGACACGGTGTCACCACCAATTCGTTTACGAGGCTACGTGTAGGTTCACTTGCGTTTCGGCCTGCTCTCTTGCTGTTTGGAAACTTACGACCCCGCGTTACCACGACGCCGCTTCCTCATGCTACCGGGGTGTACGGACAATTCCCCGGACGGGACTTTAACCCGCTGGATTTATTGCTGTTACTGCGAACGGTCAGGCCTTACAATTTACATCACATCTTATTTTTCCCGATATAACCATTTTAGTACAAACGGCGGCGCCAGCGTGGTCAACGCAATGACAAACACCAACGCGGCATAGATTTCATTATTCAATACGCCCCCGGTGCGTCCGAGCTCCGCAAAGATCAACCCAACCTCGCCGCGCGGTACCATCGCCGTGCCTATGATAGCGCGCGATTTCCATGACCCGGAAACGACCATGCCCGTGGCGAATTTGCCGACGACGGCGGCGATTAACAGTCCAGATGACAACCACCAAATGGTCGGTGGCGCCCAAGATCGGTGAGCACGCGTACGGTAATGCCTATACTGGTAGCGGTGAGTGCGCTGCCTATGAACAACGATACTAATAATGAAAGATCAAATAGATAAAAACTGACGAAAAAGCCAAATCCTAGCGGTAGAACAACACCCAAAACCGCCACACTGGTAGATTGTAAACCACTGCGCACCAGTTGTTTAATATCTGTTTCTAGGCCCACCTCAAACAGCAACAGAATAATACCGATTTCCGCGAGGAGTTTTAATAGTTGGTTCGGCTCGATAAAACCGAACAGGCTAGGCCCCAACAAAATTCCGGCCAACAGTTCACCGATGACGGGAGGGGCGTGCAGACGCGAAGCGATCTCAGCAAGTACACGCGCACAGACCAACAAAATGACCAACGTAATAAAAATGCTACTCACATCCATCGGGCGTGGTTCCTGTGGATTTAGAAGAGAATGTCACTATAGGGAATTGTGGGCGAAGTTATCGGGCATAATGTGTGTCGATCATATAACTCCGCCCATGAAAAATCAAGCGACGCAACGCGGCACAAGGCGCTACGCACCTGAAAAGTTGCGCGAACTTGACGGTTTGTTAGACAAGATCACTCCGGTGCGTGACATACGGCTTCAATATTATGTCCATCTGGATCTAAGATAAAAGCGCCATAATAATCCGGATGGTAATACGGACGTAAACCAGGTGCGCCGTTATCAAGGCCACCCATCGATAATGCAGCTTTACAAAATGCGTCTACCATCGCCCGGCTGTGACTTGACCGCATAGGACGATTGTCCTACAATACAACCAATATAGCGCAAACGTCCTACAGGGGACCTCTAAAAATTCAATCAAGACGATACCCGGAGGGCGCCGGTGATGGCAAGGCGAAAAGTGGCGAAAATGCGCAGTTTACCGCTACGCGGTCCCGCATTTTGAGCCTGTTTGCAACGCAGCCGGCGCGGCTTCAGTGAATTTTTAGAGGTTCCCTACAGTTACTTTACCCCAGAGACGCGGCTGATCCGGGAGGTGTTTTAAATGAGCGGCAACACGACACGCGATCACATTATTGACGCTGCGGATGAATTATTCTATCGGCAAGGTTACGCGCATACCTCATTCTCGGATATTGCGGATGCTGTACAGATTTCGCGCGGCAATTTTTACTATCACTTTAAATCCAAAGGTAAAATTCTGGATGCGGTGATCAATACGCGCCTGGCGAATACCCGGAAGATGTTAGCGCATTGGGAAATTGAAGCAAAACAACCGGCGGATCGCATCCGGAGCTTTGTCCATATGCTGGTTGCAAATCGCGCCAAAATAAAACGTTATGGCTGCCCGGTCGGCACGCTGTGTACCGAACTTGCGAAGTTGAATCATGCCTCGCAAGCCGAGGCAAACCAGCTATTCACATTGTTTCGGGTTTGGCTACGCAAGCAATTCACACTGCTCGGTCGCAAGGCGGATGCCGACGAGCTGGCGATGCATCTTCTTGCCCGTAGCCAAGGTGTTGCGACGCTGGCGAACGCCTTTCATGATGAAAAGTTCATCCGCCAAGAAGTACAGCGGATGTGCGACTGGCTGAAGTCATGCGTTGAAAGCACCCAGCACGATGTACCTAACGAGTGATAAAATGTGTAACGCGTTTTGCCAACCAGACCGAGCAACCAACCCACCACGTTTAATGCATAGGAGAAAAATCTGATGTTTATCATCCTGCTTAAATTCTCGGACAACAAAGGCCAAGCCGGTCAATTTATGGCGGGTCACAACGATTGGATTAAGCGTGGTTTTGATGACGGCGTATTTTTGTTGGTCGGTGGCCTTCAGCCCAATTTGGGCGGAGGGATCGTGGCGCACAATACCTCATTGTCAGACCTTCAAGGCAGGATAAACGCGGACCCTTTCGTTGTGGAAAATATTGTAAGCGCCGAGATTCTGCAAATTACACCGGCAAAAGCCGATGAACGGTTAAAATTTCTGCTCGCCTGAATAACGGTTTTATTAACACAATGGGAGTGCATGCATGAATATGACGACAGAATTTCCCGACGGCAAATCACGCTGCCGGTGGTGTGGTGCGGCGCCGGAATTTCTCGACTATCACGATACTGAATGGGGTTTTCCTGTCAGTGACGAACGTCGTTTGTTCGAAAAATTAAGCCTAGAAAGCTTTCAGTCTGGACTGAGTTGGCGCACTATCCTTGCCAAGCGAGACAATTTCCGCGCGGCGTTCCACAATTTTGAGATTGATAGGATTGCGTGCTTTACTTCGCACGACATCAATCGTCTGCTCAAAGATGTAGGCATCGTCCGCCATCGCGGCAAGATTGAGGCGGTCATTAACAATGCACAGCGGGCTCAGGAGCTTGTCAAACGAGAAGGCTCACTCGCCGCGTTCTTGTGGCGATACGAACCGGACCCAAAACAACTCGCAAAACCACAAACCGCATCGACTTCTGCGGAATCGATCGCGTTGTCGAAAGATCTGAAAAAACTTGGCTGGAAATTTGTCGGACCGACGACGGTGTACGCCTTTATGCAAGCAATGGGACTGATCAACGATCACGTTGAAGACTGTGTGATCAGAACCAAAGTCGAACTCGCGCGCAAGGGCTTTAAGCGCCCAGGTGGTGACAAGTTACGCAGGGCAACGCCCTAGACAACGAGATACTCCCCCGCAGCACTAGCCAGCCACCCCATCAAGCGCATAGAATATGCGCGCAACCTATCCACCTATACGACCGAGCTTGCTAGCCTATGTCATCGCCCAATTTCGAAATTCTGCGGAATATGAACACCTTCAGCGAGGCGATGTTTAATCGCATCGTCGGCTTTCAAGAGAAAGACCACCCGGCCTGGCAAGCGCAGGCGAGCTTTGACGAGCGCATCCGCGATCTGCCCTTGCACGCCCTCATCTTCAGCAACCCTGACCGCGACCCGCAGCGCCATGGGCCGACGGTGGCGCATTTCTATCCGCTACGCCATGAAATGCACAAAATTTCCCGCTATTTGAAGCAGTTGGGGCCACGTCCCAGTGTCGTCGATGCCCACGCGCGCAACGGTTTTGCCGGGAGTTTGCTGGCCCGCGAAGGCGTACCCTTAGTTGGCTTGCGCGATCCAGCCGCAAAACCCAATCAAATCGCCGATTTTTATGACGCCGCGTGTTATGAGATACGCGAAGTTGGCCTCATAGCGGTGGATTTTCCTGTCGATGCGGTGATTTCCAATTGGATGCCCAGCGGCAGCGATGATACCGCCGCCATCGCGCGCCTCAAACCTAAACTGGTCGTTTATATTTACACCGAGCACCGCGATCCGCAGACCTTGGCGCGCCAAACCGGCGTGGATGGTGCGTTCGGTGAGCGTTTACCCGGCGATTATCGGTTAATAGATGAGTGGCAGGTGCGGCGCGAGGCGGACTTGTTGCACGAAGTGTGGCCTGATCTCACACGCAGCATCGCGGAAACGCGTTACGTACGTATCTACGCCACCCGAAATTTCGACAAGCCGACTGTCCAATCCGAAATTTCCATATACGATTGGGAGCGTGAATTACAAGTGGCGGAAGTGGCGTTGCAGGCCAAAGCGGCATTAAAGGCGCGCGGATTTCCGGTTTAGCTAATATTTTTAGTTGGCCACTATCCGCCCATCGCGTAGACTCACCTTCTGTTTTGCGTAATTCACCACGCGCGGGTCGTGGGTGCTGAAAATAAACGCGGTGCCGAATTGCTCGTTAATATCGCGCATAATTCGCAATATCGTTTCCGTGCTTTCGGTGTCTAAATTGGCGGTGGGCTCATCGGCAAGTATGACCTTGGGCTCACCGACCAACGCCCGCGCGATCGCCACACGCTGCTTTTGCCCACCCGATAACTCATCCGGCCGTTGCCTGGCGCGATCGCCCAAACCGACGGCCGTTAAAAGCTTTTCAGCGCGCTGTTTACGCTCATCCACCCCAATATCTTTGCGTATCATCAACGGCACCATCACATTTTCCAGTGCGCTTAATACCGGTATCAAATTAAACGATTGAAAAATAAATCCGAGTTTTTGCAAACGAAAGTCGGCCATCGTGTCGAAATCGTCGAATTCGATTTTCTCATTGTCAAACACGATATCGCCCTTGGTCGGCGCGACCAAAAAACCGACGATGTTTAATAAGGTGCTCTTACCCGATCCGGACGGGCCTGAAATCGTCGTAAACGCCCGCTGCGGAATCGCCAAATCGATATAATCCAATGCAACAACGGTATTATTGCCCTTGCCGTAGACTTTATTCACCGCTTTAAGTTCGATGATGTATGACATTGCGCACCCTCTCCGTCTTCAAAAAACGATCTGCATTTCCGACGTTAAACGAAAATCATTAGGCATAGCCGCGCCATAAAACGAACTACTCACTCCCGCAATATAGGCCGCCGTTAGCGCGATAGCGGCCTGCGCGCCTACTTTCATATCTCCCCGTACGGTTGCCATCGCCTCCTTTTGCGCCAGGCCGAAGATTGCGTTGGCGGTGATGCTGTAGGTGTCACGCATATTTCTTTTGTATATCGACATCAACAAATAATTTTGCAGTGGCGTTGAGAATAATCTATGGCTGTTCGGGACCAATAAGCGCGCAATCAATACACGTTGACCTTTTGCATCCTGCGCAAAGCTATCCGGTTGTTCCGCTTGATGTAGATATTCTATGATCACGCCCTGATCTTGATCGAACTCCAAACGGGTTCCCAACATATAATCGACATATTTATTTTCGGCGATTTCGCCGGTAATAAGCGCATAATGCGGCTTTTGGTAGACCAATGATTCACCATGCAATTCCAGCCACGGTAAAAAATAGCGCGCATAGGAATATCCATATTGCATCTGCTCGTCTAAATAGTAAGATACAAAATTGGCATCCCCGCTGAATAAATTCGCATACAGACGCACTAGCAACCCCATACGCGAGGGCGACCATTGTTGTTGCAAAAGTACAATGCTATTGTTTAAGGGCTTAGTTTCATCAAAGTGAATAACATTGGTCGAGTCAGTAGGGATTCCATTTTTATCCTGCAAAATACCCGGCAAAAATGCCACACTCAGCTTGGTGTCGCTGAGCGCGGAGGTGTTAAAATTGCGCTCATACGAGACCTGCGCGAGATAAGC
>CAKKRP010000012.1 GCA_919902765.1 Gammaproteobacteria bacterium
TGGTATACTGCATTAACGCTTGGAGAATCATATGCCGCCTCACACCGCCGGTATTTTCGCTGTATCGTTGGCCGTCACCTTGGTCGCTTGTGAACCGAAACAAATCAGTTACAGCCATGATATACGCCCTGTGCTCGATAAAAATTGCCTGGAATGTCATGCCCCTGGAAAACCGGGCTATGCAGCCAGCGGCCTAAGCGTGGAAAGTTATGAAAACCTAATGAAGGGCACACATTATGCGCCCGTCATAAAACCCGGCGATGAAGTCTCCAGCACGTTAGTGTTATTGATTTCAGGCAAAGCGGACGAAAGTATACGCATGCCGCATGACGGACGGAAACCGCTGGACCCGGACGAAATCGACAACATCAGACATTGGATCAAACAGGGGGCAAAAAATAACTAAGGGGAACCTCTAAAAATTCAACCAAGCCGATACCCAGAGGGCACCAGCGATGGCAAGGCGCAAGCGGGCGATAAAGCGGAGTTTACCGCTATGCGGCCCCGCATTTGAGCGCGCTTGCAACGCAGCAAGCGCGGCTTCAGTGAATTTTTAGAGGTTCCCTAAGGTGTCTACAGACAATTGCCGGCGCTACTGCGGCGCGGCGACACACAAAGGCAGTTCAAAGTAAAATACGCTCCCACCTCCGCAGCGCGGCTCGTAAGCAATGCTTCCAGCATGCGCGTCTATGATGGCCTTAGAAATACTCAACCCCAACCCCGTCCCGCCTTTACTACGCGCGGTCGAATTGTCGGCGCGCGAAAATCGATCGAACAGACGCGGTAAAAACGCTTCGTCAATACCAGGCCCACGATCCGCGACGGAAACACGCACGCCTTTGTCTAGCGTAGCGATACGTATATCAACGACCGACTGGGGGACGGAATATTTGACGGCGTTCGATAATAAGTTACTCATTACTTGCGTGATACGCGCGGCGTCCGCATTTACCTGCAACGGCGACGACGGGGCCTCGAGCACGAAATCCACGTTATAATGCCGTCCAAACCCGCGATTTAATTCCACCGCTTGTGTTACCGTTTCAATAATATCAAGCGCATGCGCCTCAATCACAAAACGGCCTTGTTCAACGCGCGCCAATTCTAGGATGTCGTTCACTAGTGCAGTCAACTGATCGGCATTGCGCAAGGCCAGCTCAACCATTGAGCTCAATTGCACCGGGTCATGGATGCCGATCCCCGCCGACAGCAGGCGCAACGCCCCATAAATCGATGTCAATGGCGTGCGCAATTCATGGCTCACGGTAGAAATAAAATCGCTCTTGGCTATTTCCGCTTGTTTGCGCTCGGTAACGTCTTGCAACGTCCCTTTCATACCGATCAATCCGCCTTGGGCATCGAAAAACCGCTCCCCACGCAAGTGTACGTATTTGATTTTTCCGGTACCCGCCTCGACCATACGCCATTCATCGTCAAATTCGCGCTCGCCGGCCAAGCCACGCGCAAAAGACGCCTCCATCAACTTCATATCGTCTGGATACATGGCGCGCGCAAAGGCATCCTGCGCGGGTTGCGTGGTCGCGGACTCCAACCCCAGTATGCGATAGATTTCTTCGGTCCAGGTGATGCGCCCACTCAGCATATCCCATTCCCAACTCCCCATATGCGCGATGCGCTGCGCATCTTCGAGGCTGGTGCGACTCTCGCGCAGCGCTTGTTCGTGTTGTACGCGTTGCGTGATATCGTCGGTCTGCACCAATACAAGATCCGGCGGCACGAAGGCGAAATGTACGCTCAATAACGCCTGCCGTTGCGTGTAACGGAAGGAATAAGTCATCTCATAGTGAACAGCCTTTTTTGTGTTATAACATTCGTAAAAATATTCGAGCACTAGCGGATTATCCGCATACACCTGAGTGATTCGCTCCCCCATCATGCGCGCCACGCTACCTTGCGTATAGTTGTCTGCGGCGTCGTTATATTCCACCAACACAAAGTCATCGTCGCGGGACTGCCAGATATAGGTCGGCAGGTGGATGCTTTTGAATTGCGCGCGGGCTTGTTCTTCGCGCAACCGCAACGCCGCGAGCACGCTGTTGTGTACAGTCACATCGCGCACCAACGCGATTATTTGCGTCGCACCGTCGAATTCGAACGTACCTAACACCGCCTCGATCGGGAATTCGCTGCCATCTTTACGACGTTGCAGACCCCGCGCGAGCGTACGTTTACCGTGCGTCAACGAACGCCAAAACTGACGCAACTGCTCAGGCGGCGCACTGAACTCGATGTCTGAAATATTGCGCGCCAATAATTCTTCTCGGCTATAACCCAAGCTGTCACAGGCCTGTGTATTGACATCCAAGATCCGCCCGTCAAAATCATGCAAAAAAAAGCCATCCGCCGCCTGCTCAAGCAAGGTTCGATAGCGATATTCACCCAACCTGGCGCGCGTTTCCGAGATTTCGCTGGATAAACGCGCCGATATATTGTCTTCTATGTTATGCAACACTCGCCTGGCATTGCTCAAAAAGATAAGCGCAATCAAAACTACTGCAATATCAATCGACAGATACACAGAATTGCCCGCATCACTTAAACGCCAGATCAACATCGTCAACATCGGTAATACATAACAGGCCGCTGCATAGCGCAATGCCGAAACGCTGGAAATCGCCCCGGCCGACATCCCAATCAGGGCTAAAATCACAAACATCTGATGCGTCGAGACAGCGAGCGGGAAAAACCATACTGCCAACGACCCCCATACCAAGCCGGTTGCGAAATAGCCTACGCGCAATAGATTGGCCATGCGCTGTAGAGGAATAGCAGCTTCACGGGAACGCCAAAGCACAAATAACAATGAGCGATATGCCAACACCACGCCCAACGCGGCATACCACAGACCCAAGGCCATCCATTGGAATTGCGGTGCCAACACCCACACCACTAATAGGCCCGCGACCGCAGTACTCGCAATGCCAACGAGTGTGGACGCGAACACTAAGCTAAGCTGCTCACGCAGCATGCGCGCAGCTAAGTGTGACGAGGAAGGAGTGGGAACAGTTTGGGAAGACATATGATGAATAATGCATAGCGCGCTCTGCGCCGACCACACATTACAAAACTAACTCCTTGTTGCGATTTTAAACACGCAACAGGGGAACTACGAACCCTGAAGTGCGTTACGCCGACTTTAGTGTTGATACATCCTGAGTATTGCCTTGCACCCAACGTTCGCCTTGCGGGGTGGTTTCACGCTTCCAAAAGGGCGCGCGATGTTTGAGATCGTTAATAATAAACCGACTGGCATCGAATGCCTGCGAGCGGTGCGCCGACCACACACCAACCAACACGATGGGCTCGCTGACGACCAGTTTACCGACGCGATGGATCACCAGTGTATCAATAATATCCCATTGCCGCATCGCCTCCTGACAGACACGTTCCAGGTGTTTTTCCGTCATCCCTGGATAGTGATCAAGATACATCGTCGAGATGTCGCTCAAGCCCTCGTTAAAATCGCGCATCGTACCTACGAACGCGACCACGCCGCCAAATTTGCCGCGCGGTATCACGCTTTCTTCATACGCCGCCATTTCCTGATAGGGATTGAACGGCTTTTCTTGCACCACGACACGCATGCCTTAACCTCCGGTAACCGGCGGGAAAAATGCGACTTCATCTCCCTCGCGCAGGCCTTGGGCTGTATTGGTATATTCCATATTCACGGCCACCAAGGTATTGTCGGGCAAGGTATTCGCACTGACTTTGCGCCATACATCCGCCACGGTACAACCTTCTTGCAAATCCACCGTATCTGTTGCGCGCCCCATGCTATCGCGCATGCTGGCAAAATATTTCACTTTGATTTTCATAGACACCTCAACCTGCCGCCGCTTCACGACGCCACGCGCCGGACTTGCCACCGGACTTGGCGACCAAGCCTATACCCTGCATCACCATACCGCGATCCACGGCCTTACACATGTCATACACTGTAAGCAACGCAACTTGTACGGCCGATAAGGCCTCCATTTCTACGCCTGTATGGCCGCCGCAACGCACCGTAGCACGGCAATGCACCGCATTTTGATGCGGCTCGGTGGTCAATTCTAATTCGACATTAGTAAGCAATATAGGGTGACACAAAGGGACTAAATCGGCCGTGCGCTTGGCACCCATGATGCCCGCCACGCGCGCGATACCTAACACATCGCCCTTTTTATGACTGCCTTGCACGATCAACTGCAACGTCGCAGGCTGCATGAAGATGCGTCCTTCGGCGACCGCCTCACGCTGCGTGACCGCCTTGGCGCCGACATCGACCATATGGGCCTCGCCGGAGGCGTTAAAATGTGTCAGACCATTGTCCATGCTACGCGCCTCGGATTAATATGTTGAAGGAATAATGAATTACCCACCGATCTGGGTCATGCTCGTACGTCCAGCCCATTTGACGGTGGTCTGACGCATCATAGATTGTTTCTTGGACTCAAAACCATCGCGCGCCTTTTCCCTAAACGCCATCCGGAACAACTCGGCAACATCGTCGTCGGTACCGCCGGTACGCAATAATTCGCGCACGGTGTATTCACGATCAGAATAGAGACAATTGCGCACCCCGCCATCCGCCGTCAAACGTATGCGTGAACAATTGCCGCATAAGCTACGCGTAAAGGCCGGGATGATCGCAATTTTACCTTGATACCCCGGCACCTTGTAGATGTGGTGCTCGGTGCGCGTACCCGATGCGTCTGCTATGTCCGGATACCATTCTTTCAGATGTTTGATCATGGTCTCGGCGCTCAGGAAATGCTCGCCGGTTTCCCAAATCTGATGTGCGTCGAAGGGCATAAATTCGATGAACCGCACCGTGACAGGATGATTTTCGGTCCATTCGGTAAAGTCATGCAATTCGTCGTCATTAAAACCACGCATGACCACGGTGTTGACTTTAACACGCGGGAAGCCTAGCTCGATGGCTTGCTGTATGCTGTCTATGACTTTTTCGCAACCCTCGCGCCGGGTAATGCGCTGAAATTTTTCTTGGCTCATGGTATCCAGGCTTATATTCACGCCTGTCAACCCTGCCGCGCGCAACTCTTTGGCGTATTTGCCAAATAAAATACCGTTGGTGGTAATATGCACGGCTTTAATGCCCGGCGTGCTCGCGGCGCCCGCGACCAGCTTGACGATATCTTTGCGCACCAAGGGTTCGCCACCGGTAAAGCGCACTTTTTTGACGCCCATACGCGCCAACACGCCGATCACGCGCTGGATCTCTTCGGCGGTCAACAACATTTCACCGTTTTTGAAATCTACGCCTTCTTCAGGCATGCAGTACGTGCAGCGTAGATTACACTTTTCGGTTACGGCGATCCGCACATAATCGAAAGTTCGTCCGAACGTATCTTGCAACGGGGGATAAACTGTCCCGGCCTGTTGCACACCCCCCCCTTGACCTGCGCTTTCTTGCGCAACACCAAGAGATTCCCCGCCATGCACGACATTCTCGTGTCTAAACACACTATACCCCCGGACTTGGTGGTTTATACCCTGGTACAATACCTGAGTAATTTACTCTGCTTTAAGCGTACATAAAAATCGCCAAAGTCGCAAGTTAAATGTCCGTATCCCCACTATTCCTAGCGCTACTCCGTTAGACCATACCCCTACGACGGGGTAGCGCCATACAAAACACCGCGCTCGAACGCATCTATACACCGAATCGCATTAAAAGTTCTTTAAGCGATAAAAATATTTGCTAAGTATAATAGAAATTTATGGCCTATGTAACAATCATATCCCTGTCTATTATTTTACGCGCATCTTATATCATGATTTATACTATAGTTTCAAAAATTTGAAGGAACCGTGTGTGACCCCCGAAACCGATAGATTGCGCCACGGGCAATGGCAGTGCCCGTCCGACCTCCCGTACGCCCGCTCACACGCCCCTGTGGTGGCCTGGCAGGGCAAGTTGTATGTGTTTGGGGGCGGCGGCCCGGCGTTCCAGAGCCTTAACCAAGTCGCTATCTACAACCCTGAGACGAATGCTTGGCGTAGTGGCCTAGACATGCCCACTAAACGTTCCGGCACTGTGGCGTATTTGCGCGACGGCAAAATCTGGGTGCTCGCGGGCGGTTACAAAAAGCCCGATGGCTATTTCCAATTTTTACGCACGGCGGAAATCTATGACCCCGCCACCGATCAGTGGGTTGCCGGGCCTAGCCTGCAAGAACCACACGACTACCCGGCGGCGGCGATCACCGTGGATGAAACCTTATTAGTGTGCGGCGGCCATCACCCCGCAGCAACCTTGGGCGGGCCGCGCACCGATCCCGGCTTTACGATGAGCGAGGCGCTCGCGCCCCACAGCACTGCCTGGACGCGCTTGCCGGATTTGCAAGTGCCGCGTTTTGCGGCCGCCGGTTTTGTGTATGACAACCGCGTCTATGTCGCGGGTGGCGTGGCGCATCGCGCCGGAGAATTTAATAATTTCGATGTGATCGAGGTGCTGGACCTTAAACGCCCCCAGCGCTGGAATTACGCCCCTTGGCGCTTGCCCTGGCCAGCGGCCGGACATGCCTTGTGCGTACATCGCAATCACCTCTTCATGTTTGGAGGGTATAGTACGGAATCCATACATGCACGCGCCGCGATTTGCGATTTGCGCAATGGCGTATGGCATGCGCTGCCGGAGATGCCCTATCCGCGCGCCGCCATGGGTGTAGCCGTGCTGGGCGATACTCTATACTTGGTGGGCGGGTGGGCCGACGATGGCCGCACCCCGGTGGCCTCGGTTATAGCCTATCGTTGCCCTGAACTCGTCGCATAGGAGGGTCTGATGGACCTCAGTAACGATCAACTCAAGCGTTATAGCCGCCATATCATGATGCACCAGCTCGATTACGAGGGCCAGGTGAAACTCTTGCAGTCCCACGCCTTGATCATAGGCGCAGGCGGTTTGGGCTCGCCAGTTGCGATGTACCTCGCGAGCAGCGGTGTCGGCCAGATCACCTTGGTCGATTTCGATAAGGTCGAGGTCAGCAATCTGCAACGTCAGATCATGCACGGCACACCCGATATCGGGCGCCCCAAGGTCGAATCGGCGCGTGATCGCCTCGTGGCCATCAATCCCGATATCCAGGTCAATACCCTGAGCCATGCATTAGACGAACAGGAATTGCTGGAACAAGTACGCAGTGCGGACGTAGTGATCGATACCACCGATAATTTTGCAACGCGCTTTGCGGTCAACGCCGCTTGCGTGCGCGAACGCAAGCCCTTGATCTCGGGGTCGGTGATCCGCATGGAAGGCCAAATGACCGTTTTTCGCAACGACAAGGGCGACGGCCCCTGTTATCGATGCTTGTATAAAGATGCGGGGGAATTGGGTGAAACCTGCACCCAAAACGGCGTGCTCGCCCCGGTGGTCGGCATCATAGGCGCGATCCAAGCCACCGAAACGTTGAAGGTATTGACCGGCCTAGGTCAAGACCTGAGTGGGCGCTTACTATTGCTGGATGCCTTCACAATGGAATTCCGCGAGCTGAAACTGCGCAAAGACCCAGGATGCCCGGTGTGTGGGACACCGGCATAGACTCAGGTGCAATACGCGAGATCTGCCCAATTTCAAAGGCCTATCGTTTATCACCGTCGAAAAACTTGTGCAGGCTTTATAAAGCAGACATAGAAATATTGCGAGGTGTGCCCCATGCGTAAACAACACACTCATATTGGAGTGGAAGACGCAGAGCGCGGATTCGAACGTTTTATTGAAACCTGGCACACAGCCGAGGCGCAGGCGGTTAAACAACCTGAAGTACATTTAAATTTCGAAGACTTCTCTGCGTTGCTCGCGGTGTTAACGCCCAAACGTCTGGAATTGCTAAAAACACTGCGGCAACATGGGCCGCTAAGTACGCGGGCCTTGGCAAAAGAATTGGGGCGTGACTATAAAAATGTCCACTCGGATACCCGCGCCCTGGCCGCTGTCGATCTCATTCAACGT
>CAKKRP010000013.1 GCA_919902765.1 Gammaproteobacteria bacterium
TGTCATGGTCACTACTCCCTTTGATCGGATCGGCGGTGAGCCGGGTCTGAAACGATTGGTAAAACGTTTTTATGAGCTGATGGATAGCTTGCCGGAGGCGCAAGTGATTCGGCGGTTGCATCCGGCGGATATCAGCGGCTCTGAACACAAATTATTTTTATTTCTGTCCGGTTGGTTTGGCGGGCCGCCGCTGTATATACAACAAATCGGTCATCCCAGGTTACGTGCCAGGCATTTGCCTTTTTCGATAGGCGCGGCGGAACGTGATGCATGGATGTTGTGCATGACTAAGGCATTAGAAGAACAGGCCGGATTGGACGATTTATTTCGTCAGCAAACGATCGCCGCCCTGTATCGCGTGGCGGGTCACATGCGTAATCAGGATGTGCCTTAGCGGCGATGCCAGTCTGGCAAAACGACGGAAGTTGGAATATATGGAATATAGAGGATACGCGACCTCATCGTTTACTCAGACCGTTCTTGCGATCCGGTTTGCGCGCCAACCAACCCACGCGCATTTGTACAAAGGGTGAAAATCGGCTCGTGATGCTGCCTAGATAGCGCGCCGAGATCTTGGCCTCGGCAAATAACTCGCGTTGCCGTATACCTTCTTTTTCGCCTTGATTAATAATAAAGATACTCCCGCCGGGTTTCAGTTGTTCCCACGCATGTTGCAATAGTTGTGCGGGTTGGTAATAGCGCGCAGGTAAGCCCCATTGCTCCAGGGGGCCGGGCGACACAAAGGGTAGTATCCAGGTGATAAAATCGTATTCGTTGCGTATTTCCAGCAGCGAGCCGGGAATATATCGGCTGCCTTGGTAATGGCGCGAGATATATTCCGCATAGGCCCTACGCGTGACCATATTCCAATGACGTTGATAACAATCTAACTCCACGCCGTCCCAGCCTGTTTGGGTGAAACTGTGCAACGCGGGCAGATAAGACCAACTCTTCGCGCCGATGTCCAGGCATGTGTCCGTGGCGGTGGATTTCACATACCGGTCGAGCACGTCTAACAGATATAAATTTTCGATATATTCCCAACGATTACATGATTCCAGCCAACGCGAAATGTCATAGCGTTGAGCCAGCTCTTTGGCGCGCATGCGATCTGCGGAGGATAAAAATCTCTCCATATGTCGGGTGGAACGCAGGGGCCATTTTACGGGGGGAGGGGAATAGGTGACGGTATTTTTGACCCACCACAATGCCTCGGAGGACCATTTGCGAAAATTTGTCGGTAAATCTTGTGCGATCATGTTCAGTGCGTGCAACCCTCGAGAGTAAACGAACATCGGTGAACTGTTTCGCCGGCCTGCGCTGTCGTCAATTAGCGACGAACGTGTAGTGAATTATTTATATTTTATTGAAAATTAGTATAGTCTGTATTCATCTTTGTGCAAGATATTTTTGCGCTAAGATTTTTTGATGTTTAGGTTTATGCGTAAACATCAATCGTATTGCCTAACGGCTTATTTTTTTGTGACTGCCTGTGAGGCATGGCGACGGACGCCGATGAATTGCGTTTGGCGGCGATTTCTTGCTGAGCCTGCGCCGCCATTTGCGCGGCGGCGGCGGCCACTGCGCGATCTTGTCCCGACGGATTTGCAGGGGCAGTCGCTGCGGCTTGTATTGCGCGGGCCTTTGTCAGCGTCGCATGGGGGTCGTGCGGGTCGGCCGATGTGTCGATATTCACTTCGCCTCCCACTGCATAGCGTTTTCCGTCGGGACCCGTTTGGTACGTAAAAGACGGCCCGCCACGCGCATAAGGACCTGCCGCCGCTAGATGCGCCATTTCATGTGCATGCACCTCGCGATCTGTCGCGGCGAGTTTTTCTATTTGCGCGATATCCTCTGGGGTGGGTTCGTTTGGGCGTTTAGATTTCTCGCCTGTGGGTGGAGCCTGAGTACGCGTGTCGTGCGGGTTTCCTGCAACCGCCAGCATGTTGACCGCGCCGTGTGCCGGTGTAAACGTGGTGGAAAGAAATGCGACAGGCGAGACCATAATGACACCATCATGCGCTTTTCGCTGTTATCGGCGCATGATGGCATTACTTGAATTTTAGCCCGCAGGCGTCGCATATTCGATCATTAGCTGTAGGCGCGTTTCGCCGCGAAAGTGATTGGGCGCAAGCTTGTATGCAAGGTGCAGCTCATCTCCGGCGTTGGGGGGCGAAGACATGCCTAAACGGTCTGCGAAAGAGAACGCAACGGCCTCCAATGGGCGCGGTGATCCGACAGGTAAAATACTGAGTTTAAGATGTTTTTCCGCCATGATGCGTTGTTCCAACACCTTAAACCGGCCATCGAATTGTGGTTCAGGAAAACCTTGTCCCCAGGGCATGCTGTGGCTTAACACGGTGGCTGTTTCCAACGAAAATTCATCCCCGTTGAGTTCGCCGTCGCTCATCACCAAGCCTTGTAAATCGCCGCTGGACATGAGGCTGCGCACCTGTAAATCAAATGCGCTGCGAAATTGATCGAGGTTTACGCGCAACAAGGTCATCCCTGCCGCCATGGCGTGTCCGCCGAATTTGGACAACAGCCCTGGATGATGCGTCGCAATCGCGTCCAAGACATCGCGGATATGCACGCCTTCTATGGAGCGTGCGGAACCTTTTATTTCATATTCATTGGCATCGGCAAAGGCGATCACCGGCCGGTGAAATCGATCTTTGACACGCGAAGCCAAGATTCCTACCACACCCGGATGCCATTGCGTATCGTATAACACTAGGCCATAGGGCATCGCGTCGATGTTGGCAAATTCAAAACGCTGCAATGCCGACATCGCCTGTGATTTCATTTCATCTTCAACAAATTTGCGTTCTTGGTTCAATCCGTCGAGTTGTTCAGCCATGCGTAGCGCAGCGGCGGGTTGGTTGCTGAGTAGACAGGCGATACCTAGGGCCATGTCTTCCATACGCCCGGCGGCGTTGAGGCGTGGCCCCAATGCAAAGGCTAAATCGGCGGTCGTCAGGCGCTCGCGCACGCGACCCGCAACTTTTATCAACGCCTCTATGCCGGCGGTGCAGCGCCCGGCGCGTATGCGTTTGAGGCCTTGATGTACCAAGATACGATTATTGCGATCCAATGGCACCACGTCTGCGACGGTGCCTAACGCGACCAAATCGAGGAATTGCGCCAAATTGGGTTCGGTCATTTTAGCTTGCGCGAACCATCCACGCACGCGCAATTCCGCACGCAAACCCAACATGACATAAAAAATGACGCCGACACCGGCCAGCGACTTGCTGGGGAAAACATCGCCGGGTTGGTTCGGATTGATGATCGCATCAGCGGCAGGCAATTGCGTGCCGGGCAGGTGGTGATCGGTAATTAATACTTTGATTCCGCGATCTTTGGCGGAGGCCACACCGTCGAGGCTGGAGATACCATTATCGACGGTAATGATCAGATCGGGACGCTGCGCGGCGGCGACTTCGACGATCTCCGGTGTGAGTCCATATCCAAAGGTGAAGCGATTCGGGACCAGAAAATCGACCCGCCGGGCACCCAAGGTTTTCAGTGCCGCCACCGCCAGCGCGGAACTGGTCGCGCCATCGGCATCGAAATCGCCGATCACCAAAATGTTTTGTTGCGTCGCCACTGCATCGGCGAGCAACGCGGCAGCGGCGGGTAAGCCTTTGAGCAGCGTGCCGGGGAGCAGTTGGTCCAAGCCGAGTTCGAGGTCTAGCGGCGCATGCACGCCGCGCTGCATCAACACGCGTCGTAACACGGGATGTAGATGGGTGGGCAGTGTATCCACATAGGAACTGAGAGCCCGTCGTACGATGCGTTTTTGCATTTCGCGTTTCCCGATGATGTGGATGGAAGTATACTCGAACGGGGGCTCGTTTGAAACGCGCTTGGTATGGGCGGCAATGCTTGCGGAGAACGTGTTGTTTATACAATATTGAATTCAGACACTAAGGCGCTGCGCAAAAATACATCTACGATGTCAGGGTCAAATTGTATGCCGGTATTGCTTTCGATTTCGGCGATGATTTTCTTGGGCGGCAGCCGTTGACGATAAGGGCGTTCATGTTGCATGGCGTCTAATGCATCGGCAAGCGCCACGATGCGCGCCATGATGGGTATTTGTTCGCCGCGTTTGCCTAAAAACCCGGAACCATTGTAAAATTCGTGATGATAGCGGATGATCGGTATAATATCGCGCAGCATTTTTACATGCGTGATGATTTCTTCACCGTAGGTCACGTGCCGCATGACCACTTGATATTCCCCCGGCGAAAGTCGATTGCGTTTTTGCAACACATGATCGCTGACACCTATCATTCCTACATCGTGGAGTATCGCGCCTAGTTTGAGCGTGAGCAATTCCTTGCGTGACAAGCCCATCATGCGACCGATCACCAAACAGTAGTTGGCGACACGTTTGGCGTGGCCGGTCGTATAGGGGTCGCGCTTTTCGATGGCCTCGCCCAAGACATGCACCACGGAATAAAAATTTTCTTTTACTTCTTCATATAAACGTACGTTTTCCATCGCCACTGCAATTTGGTTGGACAGCGCGACTAACAAATCCTGGTCGGTTACAGTGAAGTCGCCTTTGCGTTTATTTATCGCTTGCAATACGCCTATGATGCGGGTTTTAGTGACGACCGGCACACACAACATATTGCGCGTTACAAAACCGCTTTTTTTATCGGCGCCTTTGTAGACGCGCGCGTCGTGTTGCGCGTCGTTGATGATGACGGGAATTTTTTGATCGACCACCCATCCCGCCACGCCTTGACCGCGTGGTAGATGAATATTTTTTACTATTTCGCCGCGTTCACCGAGCGCCACGTCGAAATACAAGCCACCCGTTTCCTCATCGATAAATAATAGGCTGGCGGCCGATGCATTGGTCAGCAAGGTGGCGGCCTCGATGGCGCGCCGACGTACGTCGGAGATATCGAGTGAAGAATTAATGATGCCAGAGAGGTCTACCAGGGTTTGCAATTGGCGCAACTGCACATTGGGATCGACAGACTCAGCCATGACTAAGCCTCGCGTGCAGACTCCACGATGCGTACCGGCGTGCCCGCAGGCACCAGGGCGTATAATTCAATAATGTCGTCATTGCGCATGCGTACGCAGCCATGAGAACGCGGTACCCCCATGGGCTCATCATCGGGTGTGCCGTGTAAGTAAATATATCTGCGCATGCTATCGACATTGCCTAAACGATTGAACCCTAGTTGAGTGCCAGAAAGCCATAAAATCCGCGTTAATATCCAATCGCGTTGCGGCTGCGCGGCGCGCAACGCGCTGGTGTAAATTTCCCCCGTAGGCCTGCGTCCTATAAACACCGCGCCCTTAGGCGCAGCGCCGCCAATTTTGGCGCGTATAATATGCAGACCGCGCGGTGTGCAACCGCTGTTGACTTGTTCACCCGCGCCATTCAATGCGGTTGACACCGCGTAATGTGCAATTACGCGCCGGTCGTTATACAGCTCCAGCGTTTGGCGCGCCAAATCGATGAGTATCCAACGTCCTCGCCGTTGCGTCGCGGTCATGGCAGACGCCCCATCTTGCCCCCCACCGTCCTGTGGTCGTGACCCAAAACACTATCGGGCGCAAAGAGAACGTGCGCCTTATTGCTTAGCGGTAAAGCGAGTAGATCCTTGAGTGCGCGGGATAAATAGCTACGCTCCCCATGCCGGTAGGCGCAGCTTGTCATCGCGTAGCGAACCAATTTTATTGCCATGCGGAGTAAGGCAGTTTTACAAGGCTGACATTATAATAACGAGGGTCATGCGAAACCTCGTTACCGGCCCATAGAGGAAGTTCAACGTGCTCGTGTTCGTCGAGTAATTCCACTTCCGCGACTACCAGACCGGCGTTGGCGCCGGTGAATTCATCCACCTCCCAAATTTTATCCCCGACCGGGACAAAATGACGGATTTTTTCCACACATGGGCCGTTACAAAGGTGCTGCAACATGTGGCGGGCATCCGCAAGCGGGATCGCATATTCAAATTCGGTGCGCCGTATGCCTAGGGTAGCGCTTTTAATATTCAAAAAGGCCAGCTCGCCTTCGATGCGCACCCGCACGGAGGCGGGGCCGGATTGTGTGAGGTAGCCTTGGCGGTATACGGCACTGTGGGTGGCGGCAGCGCGCCAATGTTCGTTGACCACCAAATATTTACGTTCGATTTCCTCGGCCATCTCTATGATTTCCAGACTATCCAATGATTAAAAAACGTGCGTCGCAGAGACGTGACATATAAAACAACCTAGCAAGCCTGACGCGCTACGTAGAGCGTGTTGTTGTGCAACGGCGACATAGGATGAACTCTTATGTGCGTTGCTAAGTATCTAAATATACATAAAAATGCGCGTGTATAGGTGTTTTTTTTAAGAGACAGTTGCTATGCTGGTGTAGCTGAACTATGATTATCAAATCCGACATAATTGATAGGATTTCGCACTATGAGTGAGGATTTAGACGTACTTGACAATGAAAACGACGTCGATGAGGGGGAGGAAATTAAGGATGAATTTGCCGATTTTATGGATATCCCCAAGTCCAAGGACAAACAGTTGGTGCGCTTGGATAAATGGCTGTGGGCGGCGCGCTTTTTCAAGACCCGCGCCTTGGCGGCAGAGGCCATACGTGGCGGCAAGGTGCAAGTGAATGGGCACCGCGTGAAGCCTGGCAAGCCTGTCATATTGAGCGAAGTGATAGGTATTACCTTAGGCGGCGGTCAGCGTACCGTGGTCGTGAAGTCGCTCACCGGGCGGCGGGGTCCCGCGACCATTGCCAATGCGCTGTTTGAGGAAACGCAGGAAAGCCGTGAAATTCGCGATAAGCAGCGCGAAGACCGTTTGTATACCGCGACCAACATACATCCCTATCGCCGCCCGAATCGGCGTGATCGTCAAATGATCGTGACGCGTATCAAACGTCCGTTTGAGGAATAAATTTTCAGCGTAAGCGGTATGGTCCGACGCGAGTGTCGCAATGCCGTTGTAGCGCCCTATGCATGGGCGCAGGTGCGTTGCGCCGAATCCCTTGAATACCCGCTGTACCTAATATGGCCGTTTTCCTTGCGCGCGCAATCGTGTATGATAGCGGGCCTTATGTAAGCCGAGCCGTGTTTTGGAACTTAATCCCATTTACAGTAAAATCAAAGATATGCAGGGTCGTGTCGCGTCCCTGAGGGGGTATCTTTGACGTTGATATCAAGTCCGAACGGTTAGTAGAAGTCAGCCGCGAATTGGCGGAACCCAATATTTGGGATAAGCCCGAGCTCGCCCAAGCGCTAGGCAAAGAGCGCGCGCAGCTCGCCGCCATCGTCGAAAATATTCAAAGCATTGCCACGCGTCTCGATGACGCCCAGGGCTTATTAGTCCTTGCGGCGGGTGAGGATGACGTGGACACGGTAGATGCGGTCATTGCCGATATCGACGAGGTAGAAAAAAAAGTCGCCGATCTGGAATTCCGACGTATGTTTGCGGGGGAAATGGACCCCAATAATTGCTATTTGGATATCCAATCCGGATCGGGCGGTACCGAGGCCCAAGATTGGGCGGAAATGTTATTACGCATGTATTTACGCTGGGCTGAAAAACGTGGTTTTAGCGCCGAATTGATCGAGGCCTCCGCCGGGGAAGTCGCAGGCATCAAAAGCGCGACCTTGCATGTGCAAGGTTCCTATGCCTATGGTTGGTTGCGCACGGAATCCGGCGTGCATCGACTGGTGCGCAAATCGCCGTTCGATTCCGGCAATCGCCGCCACACATCGTTTGCATCGGTATTTGTGTCGCCTGAAGTCGATGAAGATATCGATATCGATATTAATCCCGCCGATTTACGCATCGATACTTATCGCGCCTCCGGCGCGGGTGGACAACATGTCAATCGCACCGACTCGGCGATACGCATCACGCACGTGCCCACCGGCGTAGTGGTGCAGTGTCAGAGCGATAGATCGCAACATAAAAACCGCTCATCGGCGATGAAACAATTGAAGGCCAAGCTCTACGAACTCGAAATACAAAAACGTAATGTGCAAAAGCAGGCCTTGGAAGACACCAAATTAGAAATCGGCTGGGGCAGTCAGATACGTTCCTATGTATTGGATCAATCGCGCATCAAAGATTTGCGCACCGGCGTGGAAACCGCCAACACCCAAGCGGTGCTTGACGGCGAACTCGATCAGTTTATCGAGGCCAGTTTAAAAAGTGGATTATAACGCGTTAACACGAGTGTAACTATGTCGCAGACCCAAGATCCAGTAGACCAAACGCCCGCAGTCGATGAAAACGAACTCATCGCGCAACGTCGCACCAAACTGACACAACTGCGCGCCGAGGGTTTGGCGTTTCCAAATGATTTTCGACGCAATGTTATGACCGGCGAATTGCACGCCGAATACAACGCCAAGGATCAAGCCGCATTTGATGCAAATCCGGTGCGTGTGGCCATCGCCGGGCGCATCATGACGCGGCGCATGATGGGCAAGGCGAGTTTCGCGCATATCCAAGACATGTCCGGGCAAATGCAGGTCTATATCACGCGTGACGGCGTGCCGGAAGGGATGTATGAAATCTTTAAAAAATGGGATTTGGGCGATATCGTCGGCGTAGAAGGCGTGATGTTTCGCACCAAAACCGGCGAATTGTCGGTGAAGGCCGATAATTTGCGCCTGCTTACCAAGGCGCTACGTCCGTTGCCGGGGAAATATCACGGATTGGCCGATCAAGAATTGCGTTATCGACGGCGCTATTTAGACCTGATTACCAATGAGGACGTGCGGCGCACCTTTCGGTTGCGCTCGCAGATTATCGCGTATATACGCAACTTTTTGAACGATGACGGATTCGTTGAAGTAGAAACGCCGATGATGCAATCTATCCCCGGCGGGGCCACGGCGCGTCCGTTTCGTACGCATCATCATGCCTTGGGTATGGATCTATTTTTGCGTATCGCGCCGGAGCTCTATCTGAAACGCCTGGTGGTGGGTGGATTCGAACGCGTGTATGAAATCAATCGCAATTTTCGCAACGAAGGGGTGTCGGCGCGCCACAATCCCGAATTCACCATGCTTGAATTTTATCAGGCTTACGCCGATTATCGCGATTTAATGAATATGACGGAAGCCATGTTACGCGGCTTGGCGCAACATGTTTTGGGTAATACGCTGGTGACATATCAGAACGGTGTTATCGATTTTGGCAGTCCGTTTACGCGTATGACGGTTAAAGAATCCATCTTGCATTTTAATCCGAATATCAGTGCTCATCACTTAGAGGATATCCATTCCGCGCGTGCGATCGCGGCGGGCTTGGGTGTTGCACTCAAACAACATTATGGCTTAGGCAAGGTGCAAATCGAAATATTTGAAAAAACCGTAGAACATCGTTTGCAAAATCCTACGTTTATCACCGCTTATCCGACCGAAGTATCACCGCTGGCGCGACGCAACGATCAAGACCCGTTGGTGACGGATCGGTTTGAATTTTTCGTGGGCGGCCGAGAAATCGCCAATGGATTTTCCGAGTTGAACGACTACGAAGATCAAGCCGAACGGTTTCGTAAACAAGTCGAAGAAAAAGACGCAGGCGATGAGGAGGCCATGTTTTATGACGAAGAATATATCGTTGCGTTAGAGCACGGGATGCCGCCCACGGCGGGTGAGGGCATAGGGATAGATCGCTTGGTCATGTTGCTGACAGACGCGCCGTCGATACGCGATGTGTTACTGTTCCCGCATATGCGGCATAAAATATAGTGGTTTTGTACGCAAAGGTTATATCGATGTGATCGACGAAATGTCTTGTCTGAGAGGCATAGTGTCGGGATAGGCACGCTCTCGGCCAAGCAGCGGCGACGCCACTAAAATTTTGATATATCATTGTTTTAACATCCGTTTTACCGTCCGCGTGCAACACCTAATGCGGTTTCCCCCCGCGATCCAGCCGTACTGTTTTCCATCTAATTTTTAATTTATACGTTCAGTTGTCGATAACAACATAGCTCAGGTAATTTAATCTCAATAAAGTAAAGATACCGCTTTATTTAAAGGGATTGGCATTTTATTTGAGGTTTGGGGTTGAGAGAACAGGTTGGGCTTAGGCTGATGTATAATGCTATAGAAATTTAATTTAGCGAAATAAAATAAACGATGAGTGTCGTTAACATGGATAGAGAAAAAAATATAATACGTCATCTGCTTGGTTGTGTTGCGAATGCCAATTCTGTGGTGTTGGTAACGTTATTTTTAGTCATGGGCGGCGTATTCGCAATATACGATGTGGCGATAGAGCGCGACAAAATTCTCGTCATGCAACACGATAAATTAATAGGAAAAACAAATTTATTGCAGGAACGCGTCGTAGGGATGACGCGCGCGATAGATATGGTGTTGAGCGATATCGGACTAGAGAAAATCCGCACCGGCACGGAGTGCAAAAAAGAGTTGCTCGATAATATGGTAAGCCGCACGCCGGAATTGAGCTCCTTGCATATAGTAACGTTCAGCGCAGGGACGGTTTGCTCATATTCAAATGGCGACATAGTGCAACAAAAATATGATCGCGGTGATTTACTTGTCTCTAATCACCCGTCGCCTGATATTTTGCAAATGCAGGTGGTACACAAAAATAACTATGAGGGAAAAATATATTTTTACAAAACGTTTAGCGGTAATAAACCGCACCAGACTTTTGCGGTAATCGGTATCATGGATATCGTTTATATAGATGGCTTGGTTTTTTCCGTGGTGGACGACGCCGAAGCGGTAAAGTGGACCCCATAGTCAAGACAATTTCTACCCGAGTTTAAGCTATAGCACGT
>CAKKRP010000014.1:0-5296 GCA_919902765.1 Gammaproteobacteria bacterium
CAGTTCTATTAAACTCATACCGTTCCAACTGCGTCTGGAAATCACGATCACGTTTTTGTTGTTTCCCACACGCAATACGACACTCGTTTTATCGACAGAATCGACAGTCATTCGGCGTCCGTGCGGGTCTGTAAAAACCTTCCCTGGTATGGGATAGGTCGTTACCATAGGCCAACCTCCATAGCTTACTCAGAGAAATCCATTCAGTTTACTACCTAACATGTGCAACGTTATCCTTGGGGGTGCCGCAGGCGCAAGCGTTACGGCGCGCACACACTCTATATGGCGACTCGGCGCATGGCTTAGAGAGTCTATTGGGTCACGTTTCCCCCCTTGGCTTGTGCCAACTGCGTCACATTGTGGCGCTATAGGCTAAGCGGCGAAAATTCGCATATAATGCCTTTTTTCTGACTATGATGGCGAATATGCACAACGTTACCCGCCTATGTCTCGGTCTAGGCCTGCTCGGTCTGACTGCGTGCGACGGCAATACCGTTTTAATGGAGGCCGTGATCGCGGGCGATCAGGCGCGTATCGAACAACGTTTGACGGCGGGCGAGCCGGTCAACGCGCAAAACAACTACGGCTGGTCGGCGTTGGCCCACGCGGCGCGCAAAGGCGATGTCGCAACCGTACGTTTGTTATTGGCCAAGGGGGCGAGCCTGCAACTGCGCGACCAAAATGGCTGGACGCCGTTGATGCGCGCGGCGGAAAAAGGCCGTTCTGACGTGGTGAGCTTGCTGTTGGCCAATGGGGCTGATATTAATAGCACTACGCCCGACGGTTGGAGCGCCTTGCAGTGGGCGGTGGCGCGCGCTCATGTGGCGACGGTTGAGTTGCTCATCGCACGGGGGGCCGATGTGCAGCGCAAAACCATGGATGGGCGTAGCCCGCTGGCCATTGCAATCAGTGAAGGGCACGATGAGGTCATCGACGTATTACGCCGGGCAGGTGCGCAGCTTTAATTCGTCACAGTTTTTTGGGGGGGTAAGGTGTGAACGTCGAAAAATCTCTATGGTGGGCGCTGTGCGGCGGCGGCATGGTCGCAATTATCGTCGGCTGTAGCACCAGTCCAGCGGACCCTAGCGGTGCCGAATACACTGTGCGCGGTAATAATTCCGAGTATCAACGCCGCGATGCGCGGGTGTTTATGGCCGGGCCTAAAACAGAAGCGCTGAACGACGACGGCATACACGATACTTCGAATGATGCATTAGCCGCCTTGCAGGAACCCGGTATGGCGCTCAAACAATTGCCCGCCGATAGGCGCGGCGGAGTGAATTGGGTCAAGGCCATCGACCAAGGCATGATCGCGCCCCGCGCCAGTCTGACGGGCGATAGCGAAATGTTGGTGATGGATCTCGATATTTATTTCACCAATACGGGGCAAATGCCCCACGTGCGCTTTCCGCATCTTGCGCATACGCGGTGGTTAGATTGTTCGAATTGCCACCCCAAAATTTTTAGACCGCAGCGCGGCGCTAACAAAATCGGCATGGACGCGATTCTTGCCGGTGAATTCTGCGGCCGCTGTCACGACAAGGTGGCCTTTCCGTTGTGGACATGCGAACGTTGTCACAGTGTGCCGCACGAAAAATCCCCCGCCGCATGGTGGCGCGAGCAGGACAATCCCAACCCGATCACCACCAGTCAAAAGCCGAAACAGGTGGAATCGGCGGAACTGCCGCCGTATTGAGCTCGTTAATTTGCTATTTTTCCGGCTGGCGCGGCGGGAGATTAAAACGCGATTGGTTGTGTCGCCAGGTCATGTGCAACACCCCGTGATCGACCAGTGCGCCGATTTCGCCGCCCTTGCGTGGCCGCTGGCGCGTCACATAGTTGATATCAACGCCGTCTGCGCTAATGCGGTCGAGCCGGAAGCGGGTCTGCGTATCCGGCCCGGGCAATGCGAAAAATTCCTGTTGCGCGCCGACGGCGAATGACGACTGCCAATATTTTCCATCCGGTTCTAACACACGTCCCAAGGTGCCGTCGGAAACCATAGACACCGCATCGCCGTGGCGTTCTATAGTGTAGAGGTGAGCGTCCAATAATTTCGGCGGAAACGCGAATTCTTTGCCGACGCTGACTAAATGCCCGGGGGACGGAAACCACGCCATAAACGCCGCGCCGAGCACGATGGCGCTCACCGCCGCTACCGTTAATATGCTATTCAAGCGACGGCCCCACATAGGTGTGGTTAGGACGCCTTGGCGGGCCGCGCTGCGGCTGCGCGCAGCAGCTCGATGATTTTGGTTTTACCGGCCTTCTCAGCGAGCATTAATGCCGTTTTGCCTTCATCGTCGCGCGCCTCGGTGTCGGCATGTCGCGCCAATAATTTCGCCACCGTATCCTGATGGCCGAAACTAACGGCCGCCATCAACGCATTGCGCTGTTTTTTACCGCGCGCGTTAATATCGACGCCGTAATTTAACAAGGCCTCGACAATATTGGTATGGCCCAGCCCGGCGGCGATCAACATCGCCTCCTCGGCCGCGCCACGCTCGACGCGCACCGTGTGCGCCAACAACGCCCGCGCCGTCTCTGGATGACCGAAAAATACGGCATTGGCGATAGGCGTAACGCCATATTTATTTTGCGCATTAATATTGGCGCCGTTTTGCAGCAGCAGTTTAAGCGTGTCGGTATATCCGCCCGAGGCGCCCACCATCAATGCGGTCATACCATCGACATCCTGCGCATCTATTGCTGCGCCGCGTGTTAAAAGCAGCTTGGCGGTGTCGGCGCGGCCTGCCGAGGCCGCCATCATGAGGGCGGTTTTGCCCTTAGAATTGGCCTGATTCACATCCGCACCGCGACTCAGCATGACTTCCACCAAGTCCGTCTGCCCGCGCGCGCTGGCTAATTGCAGCTCGCTGTAGTCTTCGCCTGCGCAGGCCGCGAGCAATAAAACAACGGGAAAAATGCGCGCGAGAGGCGATAAAGTGGGCTTTTTATCGGGGAAAAACACCCAAAAACGCCGCACGGTCGCTTGGTAATAGTGAAAAATTGCAAAATTTACGCTATACATAGTTAAAAAGGTTTGCCATCAAAGAATTTCGAGTTTACCATACACTGGTTCCGAAATACTCAGCTAAATGCTATACCAGTCGAGTATTTGGCTGCAACTTCAATGACTGACTCAGGAGCGACACATGCCGAGAAAAAAAGCTGTAACCCGTAAGGCCGCCACCGGCGCCGTTAAGGCCGCCAAGCGCGTAGTTAAGAAAGCCCCCAACACCCCGATTAAAGACGTGATGAATAAGTCGCAAATCTTCGCGCATATCGCTGAATTCACCGATTTGAGCAAAAAAGACGTTGCAGGCGTATTTAACGAATTTACAAGTTTAATTGAGCGCCATGTCAAGAAGAACGGTGCCGGTACGTTCAAGGTTCCAGGGTTGCTCAAAATTCGCGTCGTGCGCAAACCCGCCACTAAGGCCCGTAAAGGTATCAATCCTTTTACCGGCGAAGAAACCACATTCAAAGCCAAGCCCGCGCGTAATGTCGTCAAGGTGCAAGCCTTGAAGTCGTTGAAGGGTATGGTTGTCTAACAAATATCGTGCGCGATGTTTGTGGCACGGCCGCAGGGGTTTAGTCCCTTCGGCCGTTTTTATTTGGGTGTCCCGTTTAACTCGCCGCGATGTTTTACGCAATTGCGTCCGCTGGATTTTGCATCAAATACGCCGGCATCCGCCATATCTACCAGGGCGCGGCTTAATTGACTCGCGGTTCCTTGAATGGGGGGTAGCAAGGTCGCCGCGCCGCCGGAGATGGTGACGGCGATTGTTTGGCCGTCGGGCAGCGTAAAAGAGCGGACCTCGACCGCACGGCGTATGCGTTCGGCGATTTCCGCGCTGACGGTTTCGTCCCCTTGCGGCAGGATCACCGCAAATTCCTCGCCGCCATAGCGCGCCAATACATCGGCCGCGCGTAAACCGCTTTTGATCACCAGCGCAACCTCGCGTAAGACCGCGTCGCCCGCCGCATGCCCGTAGGTGTCGTTGACCTTTTTGAAAAAATCGACATCGAAAAAGAGGCACGATAAGGCTTGTTTATGCCGTTGCGCGCGTGAAATCTCTTCACACAGGCGTTGATCGAAGAGCCGCCGATTGGCGACATTGGTCAGTGTATCGGTGTGACCTAGGTGTTTTAAGCGCGCATGATGGGTGGCATTTTCGACGCACATCGCCACCACGGCCGCGAAACGTTCCAAAAAATCGCTGGCCGTGGTGGCCGAAAAACGCTCGGCGCGTATGCTGCCTAAATTTAACAAGCCCACTACGCGGCTGCGCCTGCGTAACGGCAGCAAGGCCACGCTACGCGGTTCCAACGGGCGGGTGGGAAATATGTCCGGGTATTCGTGGCGATAAAATGCGCCTAAATATGGGGCTTGCGTCAAGGCCGGATAAACTTGCTCGAGGTCGGCGCCGTCCGAAAATATCAGGTCGGGATTAGACGCGTAGTCGATGCCGTCATCGTCCAAAATGCGCCGTATTGAATAATCCGGATCTAATAAAAATAAGGTCACGCGGTCCAATTTCGCGGTCACGCGATAATCGTAGACCAATACACGAATCAAATCGTGTAGTGAATTACAGCCCATCAGGCGCAATTCCAACGCTTGGAAGCGCTGCATTTTTTGTTCGTTGTGTTGCGCCTCGGTGACTATGGTGTGCAGTTTGGCGCGCAATTGTTGGTTTTCGGCACGCAAATCCTTGGCCTCCACTGCTAGTAGCGCTGCGGCAGTCGTTGACGAAGGCGAACCGTAAGACACGCGTTGGTACCCCAAAAAATAGTTGTATATAACGGTCGATGCAGCAAGTATGCCTAATATTGTTTGTTTAAAGTCACTGAATTCCGGCGAATATGCGTGGAACGGCGGTGGAGTTGTCGTGATTATGTTGATTCACATAATGCGTAAATTGATGCGTAGCGCGGCGGGGGTGGCGACTTCAAAGGTGCTGCCGGATTGTCCGCTGTCGCCGATAAAAATCATATCCACGGTCAACGCCGAGAGGGGTAGCCAGCGTATCCCAAAGGCCACGGCGGTATGTGCATTGCGGCTGTCGAGTAGGCTGCTTTCCAGGCCAAATTGAAATTTTCCATAGCCACTGTCCCAGTCGATGGGTAACAATACGGCGGCGTTGAGGGCGATGGTGTTAATGCCTGCGTTGCGCACTAATTCGGGATTAAAATTGAACATCATATAATCCCACGACCACGCCGCGCTGCCGCCGATGCGTAAATTGACATGATTACTGCGCAGGCTGATATCGGTCGCGGTGTAGACCGC
>CAKKRP010000014.1:5306-14939 GCA_919902765.1 Gammaproteobacteria bacterium
CGATGCGCGACGTCGACCAGATCGTCGTCAAGATCAATTCGCCGGGCGGCAGGCCGAAACGCAATTGATTAGGCGCGCTAAGGGTGTGGGTGCCGGTGGTGTTGTAAAGGTCGAGATAAATCCGGCCCGGTTGCGCGGCGTGCGCCAATTCCTGGGTATAACCGCGCGAAGGCTCGCCCATGGCCAGCCCTGGCAATAGCACTAATAACAATGCAAACCGTTCGCACATGGCAATTCATCCGGCGGAATCACCCGTGTAATGCGAAATTAGTGCCGCTGTTATGTCTGTTGGCACATCTCGGTGGCGAGGGTTTCTAAGCTGGCGCGTGCGGCGGCGAGGCGTTGCAGGGCGTGTTGCGCGGCGGCGGCGCTGAGCTTGAGGTCATAATACAAATTGGCGGGCGGGTCGGCGGCATCCGCATCGCCGATGTCTATGCGCGCCAGCAGGCAATTTGCCGCAAACGCGAGGTTGGCATAGGTGCGGAATTCACCTTTATAACGTGCATTGTGATGCTCGTGTGCGGTGACGATGAATTCCGGTGGGAGCAACCATTTGCGCAACAACCACATCCCGACTTGCGCATGGGTGGCGCCTAGGCGCGCCTCTTCGATTTTTATCAATGCAAGTGTTGGCTTGGCGGTGCGGTCGGCATTGATGGTGGTAAATTCCTTGGGAAACACTTTACCTATGACTAATACGCCAATGTTGTGTAATAGGCCTGTCGCATACGCGGTAGCAGGTGCCGGTGCATGGGGGTGGGCGGTGATTTCTTCGGCCAATAACTGCATGAGCGTGGCGGTATAAATCGCGTGTCGCCAAAACCACAGTTGATTTAACGGGCCGCTATCCGGCAAACGAAATCCGCGCACGCTCATCAAGGCCATGGCCATATCCATCACGCGCTTATTGCCTAACACCGTGATGGCGTCTTGTATGCAGTGAATTTTACTGCGCACCCCAAACAGTGGCGATGCGGCATGACGTATCAATTGCCCCGCGATGATCGGATCGTGCTCGATGACGGCAGCGACGCTACGCGCACTGGCGTGCGGGTCATCTTTCAGGGCCAATAACTGGCGCGCCGCCTCAGGTAAAGGCGGTAGTTTATCGACTTCTTCGATATAACGTCGAATATCGTGGGTGCGTTGCGGATTGGCCATTGCTGCGTCCAGGGGTCTAGCGGGGTTAGCGGTTTTGGCGGTTATATCTTGATAATTAAATGTAAAGCCACACTAATTACTTGATTGTACTCATTGCATTTGCCCTAAATTTAGATCAATCTTAATTAGGTCTTGTCGATAATATGTCCATGCCTATTCCAGAATTAGTCGCTCATCGTGGTTACGCCGCGCGTTTCCCCGAAAACACCTTGCCCGCCGTCGAGGCCGCCATCGCTGCGGGCGCGCGCCATGTCGAGATCGATGTGCAGTTGAGTCGCGATGGTGTGCCGATGGTGTTTCACGACGCCGATTTGCTGCGCATGCTCGGTCGCGACGAGGTTTTTTTCGCGCACAACGCCGATGCCTTAGCGCGCGAGAGCTGTTTTTATCCTATGGGGGCCAGCGGCGTGCGTGCGTCTATTCCGCGTCTGCGCGATTTTATTGCAGTATTATGCGCGCATCCCAATGTCACCGCCTATGTGGAAATAAAAGAAGAAAGTCTCGATGTGTTCGGTATAGAAACGATGGTGCGTCAAATCCTCGCCGACGTGCAACCGGCGGGCAATCAAGTGGTATTGATCTCATTCAGTTTGGCGGCCTTAGAAATGGCGCGCGCGCAAGACAGCCACACGCGTTGCGGTTGGGTGTTGCATCGTTGGGATGAGCCCTCGCGGTTGGCGGCCTTACGTACCAAGCCGGAATTTTTGATTTGTAATTACACAAAAATCCAACCACGCATGGGCGCATTGTGGCCGGGGCCGTGGGCGTGGATGTTGTATGAAGTCACGCAACCGCAATTGGCCATCGACCTCGCCGGTTTAGGCGCGCGGTATATCGAAACCATGCACATTGCACCCATGGCGCAGGCCTTAGGCAAACGACGTTGAGCGCTTACGCGTACGATGTGGTCGTCATAGGTGCCGGTATCCATGGCGCGGGTGTGTCGCAGGCCGCCGCAGTGCGTGGTTACAAAGTGTTATTGCTGGAACAAAACGATATCGCCGCCGGCACCTCCAGTCGCTCCAGTAAATTAATTCACGGCGGGCTGCGATATCTAGAAACCGGGCAATTTCGCCTGGTGCGCGAATGCCTGCAAGAACGGCGCACATTACTGCGCATCGCCCCGCATTTGGTGCGTTTAGTGCCTTTTTATATTCCCATTTATCAACACACGCGGCGGCGTCCGTGGCAGATCCGGATCGGCTTGAGCGTGTACGCGATGTTAACGGGCTGGGCGCGTAGCGCCACGTTTAAATCCTTAGCGCGCGCGCATTGGCATCGTTTAACGGGTCTCGACCAACAAGGTTTGCAAGCGGTATTTCAATATTGGGATGCGCAGACCGACGATGCCGCACTGACGCGTGCGGTGGTGGCCTCGGCGTTGGAACATGGCGCGCAATTGGTGCGGCCTGCGCAATTTATCGCCGCGCACCCCCATGCCGAGGGCGTGCGTGTGGTGTATAAAACCGCGCAGGGTCAGCAAGAAATTTACACGCGCACCTTGGTGAATGCGGCCGGGCCATGGGTCGGTGCGGTCGCGCAGGCGTGCATGCTCGCGATGCCGATGCCGGCCATCGAATTAGTCGAAGGCGCGCATATTGTGGTGGACGCCCCGGCACCGCCGGGAATTTATTATTTAGAAGCCCCGCAAGACGGACGCGCGATCTTTGTGATGCCGTGGCGCGGCCAAACCCTGGTCGGCACCACCGAACGCATTTACACCGGCGAACCCGGCGCGGCCGCACCACGCGTCACCGATTGCGAATATTTATTAACCGCGATGGCGCATTATTTTTCGTTTGCAAAGGCCTTGACCGCGCAAGATGTGATTGCCAGTTTCGCCGGTTTGCGCGTATTGCCCAGCGGCGCAGGCAGCGCGTTTCAACGCCCACGCGAGACCTTGTTGCCGGTGGATCGCACACAACGCCCGCGGTGTCTGGCGATCTACGGCGGCAAACTCACCGCCTATCGCGCCACCGCCGAAAAAGTCATGCACAAACTGGCGAGCAGTTTACCCCCGCCACGCCGCCAGGCCGATACGCGATATGTGATGTTGCCGAGCGGGGAGGGTTTGCGTTAGGGGAGTGGTACATTCCGTACGCAAAAACAGATTCTTTATGCTAATAGGGAACCTCTAAAAATTCACTGAAGCCGCGCTGGCGGTGTTGAAAAGTGGCTCAAATTGCCCATTTACTGCGTGTAAACTGCGCATTTTCGCCAGACTTTGGTGATTTATCTCAACGCTGTTCCCCCACCCACAGCGTTTTGATATTGACGAATTCCAATAGGCCGTAGCGCGCCAATTCGCGGCCGTAACCGGAGGCCTTGACGCCGCCGAAGGGTAGGCGCGGGTCGCTCTTGACGATGCCGTTGACGAAGGCGTTGCCACATTCCAATTGCGCGGCGACGCGTTCACCGCGCGCCACATCGCGCGTCCACACGCTGCCGCCGAGGCCGAAACGCGTGTCGTTGGCCAGTTGCACCGCGTGTTGTTCGTCACGCGCGCGCAGCACCAATGCGACCGGCCCAAATAATTCTTCGGTGTAGGCCAGCATGCCGGGCGCAACGTGGTCGAGGATGGACGCCGCATAAAAAAAGCCAGGCCCCGCGATGGGAGTGCAGCCAGTGATGGCAACGGCACCTTGCGCGATACTGGTCGTGACTTGGGCGTGCAATTCATCCCGCAAATCGGCGCGCGCCAGTGGCGCGAGGGTGGTGTCGGCGGCGTTGGGATCGCCCGTCCGCAGTTGTTCGACAGCCACTTTAAAGCGGGCGATAAATGCATCCGCGATCGCCTCGACGACAATAAAACGTTTGGCGGCGATGCAGCTTTGTCCCGCATTTTGAAAGCGTCCGCTCACGGCCTGACGTACCGTAAAATCGAGCTCGGCGTCGTCTAAGACGATGAAAGGATCAGAACCACCCAATTCCAACACCACCTTTTTGAGCGCAGCACCGGCGGCGGCCGCGACTTTGCGCCCAACCGTCTCGCTGCCGGTGAGCGTGACGGCATGGATACGCGGGTCAGCGATGACGGCGGCGACTTGTCCGCTGTCGATCAACAAGGTGCGAAACACGTCGGCGGGAAATCCGGCCTCGCGCACCAGGCGTTCTATCGCCAGCGCACACTGCGGCACATTGGCCGCGTGTTTCAAAACGCCGGTATTGCCGGCCATCAGCGCCGGGGCCAGGAAACGAAAGACCTGCCACAGCGGAAAATTCCACGGCATGATGGCCAGCACAGTGCCTAGCGGCGCGAAGCTTACCTGGCTTTTATGCGCATCGCTGCCGACATATTCGGGGCTGAGCCAGGCCGGTGCCTGTTGCGCGTAAAATTCGCATCCCAAAGCGCATTTTTCGACCTCGGCGTGCGCTTCACGCAGTAATTTGCCCATTTCCAGGGTCACTAAATGCGCTAATTCTGTTTTTTGCGCACGCAATAACATTGCAAGCTTGCGCAACTTCTCGCTGCGCGTCATCATATCTGTACGCGCCCACTGCACTGTGGCGCGGGCCACTGCCGCGAGGGTTTGATCTAATTGCGTGAAATCCCACGCGGGGTACTTATTTTGCATTAAACCGGTGGCGGGGTTGGTCGAAGTATAGGCCATAAGGTTGTTGCCTCTTGTTGCACCACAATTGTGCGCATGGAAATCAATATGTTAAATGGTTATGCTGGGCGCGTGTATCGCCTGTTGCAAATTATAACGGTGTGCGGCCTCGGATACGCAAGCGCGGTGCCGGTCATGGCCAATAGTTTAGATACCGGAATGGTCAAACAGCGACAGGAGTTTATGCGTGCCCGCGAGGCGATCAAAAGAAACCAAGCCAAATCCATCGGCAAGTTGCTGATCTCGCTCAAGGATTACCCGCTCTACGGCTATTTAGAATATGACCTGCTGCTCAAGCGCTTACATCGCGCGGATAATAAGGAAATAGAGGCGTATTTAAAGCGTTACGAGGATTCCCCGATCAGTGATCGCTTACGCGGCCTGTGGCTGAGTGTATTGGCCAATCGCGCAGAATGGGATACCTTTTTGGCCAAATATCGCGAGGGTTATAGCACCTCGTTGGCGTGTTATTACGCACATGCCTTGTTTCAATCGGATCGCCACGACGAGGCCATGCAGATTGCGGAAGATTTATGGTTGACGGGCAAACCGCAGCCGCGCAGTTGCGACCCGGTGTTCGCGAGTTGGCGTAAGAACGGTGGCATGACTACGCAACAAATTTTGGAACGGGTGGCCTTGGCGATGGATCAAGGGCAAACGGCGGTGGCCAAGTCGCTGACACCGATGCTGGAGCCTAATCAGCGCGCGTGGGTACACTTGTGGGAGAATATGTATAACAGCCCGCACCAATATCTGGCCCAAGCGAATGAATTGACTGAAAATCCCGTCGCGCGGCGGATTGTCCGGTTTGGTATCCGTCGTCTGGCGCGCCGCGATCTGGAATCCGCCGCAGCCCAATGGCAAAAAATTCGACCGCAACATGTCGCCGCCGATACGGCAGCGGAAGTTGGGAGCGTGGATAGGGATGTCGCCCTCAAGGCGGTGCTACAACGCCATCCGCGTGCCTTAGAGTGGCTGGGGCAAGTGGGAAACCCCGATGAGCTGGTGCGTGGGTGGCGTATCCGCGCGGCCATTTTGCAGCAGGATTGGTGGGCCACTCAGCACTGGATAGAGGCCTTGCCGTTGGAAGAGCGTAACTTAGACAAATGGCGTTACTGGCGCGCACGCGCGCTGGAAATGCAAAGCCAGAGCCTGCCTGTGTTACGCACCGCCGCCGAACGTATTTATGCCACCCTGGCCGGGGAGCGATCCTATTATGGCTTTTTATCGGCTGACCGGTTGGGCACGGCCTATGAGCTTAAATCGGCACCGATGGACTTTAGCGAGGCGGAGCTGACAGAAATGGCGCGCCGGCCGGGCATCGCGCGCGCCCACGAGTTATATCGTTTAGGGTTATTGGGCGATGCGCGGCGGGAATGGAATTTCGCCATTACCGGGTTGGAAAATCTCGATTTGAAAAAGGCCTCAATGCTGGCCAATCGTTGGGAATGGCATGATCGCGCGCTGATGACCGTGGCGCGGGCCGATAATATGGATGATTTACGCGTCAAATATCCTATGCCGTTCAAAGAGATCGTGCTCGAACAAAGCCAAGAACGCGGCATCGATCCGGCCTGGGTCTATGGCGTCTTACGCCAAGAAAGCACGTTTATGCCCGATGCGCGCTCACACGCCGGGGCCATGGGTTTGATGCAAGTCATGCCGCAGACCGGCCGCTTGACCGCGCGGCTGCTCAAAACGCGCCTAAAATCCGCGAACGAGCTGCTAAATGTCAATAAAAACATCCAAATAGGCGTAGGTTATCTAAAACAGATGTTAGATACCTACGGGGGCCACCATGTATTGGCCACGTCTTCCTATAATGCAGGCCCCCACCGCACCCGCCAGTGGCTGCCCGCCGGACAGGATGCCCTGCTTGCCGATATGTGGGTAGAGACTGTACCTTTCACCGAAACGCGCCGTTATATACGCAAGGTGATGACCTACACCGTGGTCTTCGACCAACGGTTAGGCGGCAATGCCGCCCGGATGCGTACGCGCATGCCGCCGGTCGTCCCTGCAAACGGATCTTAACAATGTATAAGGCGCGCCAACAGTATGAAATTCAAGCACATTTGTTTGCTGGGTGGAACTGGCTTCATCGGCCATCATGTGGTCGAACGGTTAGCTGAACAAGGTTATAGCATCAAGTTGTTGAGTCGCGCACGCGAGCGCCACCGCGACCTGCTGGTGGTGCCGGGGGTCGATATCGTAGAAGCCAATGTCCATGATCCTTCACAATTGGCGCGTGAAGTCGCCGGTTGCGACGCGGTGATCAACCTGGTGGGCATCATCAAAGAACGGGGTTTTAACGGGACCGGCTATCGCACCGTCCACGTCGATTTGGCCAATAAACTCATACGCGCGTGCCAGGCCAAGGGGGTGGCGCGCCTCATCCAGGTCAGCGCGTTGGGTGCCGATGCCTCGCGTGGCACCAGCTACTATCTGCGCTCTAAGGGCGAGGCCGAAGATTCGATCGCCGTGGCCGCCAAGCACAATATGTTAACGACAGTGTTTCGCCCCTCGATGGTATTTGGGGAGGGCGATCACTTTATTGCGCGCTTCTCCGAGCTGATTAGACAAGCCCCCGGCATCGTGGCGATACCCTGCGCCAAGACGCGCATGTCACCGGTCTATGCGGGCGATGTGGCGAGCGCAATTGTGGCGGCGATCCCGGACAAATTGACCTATGGTAAGACGTATGATTTGTGTGGTCCGCGCACCTATACCCTAGGCGAGCTATTCCGTTATTTTGCCGCGCTGACGGGCTATCGCCGGGCATTTTTGGACTTGGGCGAGGTGAGCTCGCACATCATGGCCTTTGCCGCTGAATTATTGCCCAGCAAGCCGTTCACAGTAGACAATTACAAGACCCTGCTGGCCGATAGCGCGGGTAGCGTAGATGCGCTCAAAGCATTTGGCATCAAACCCCATCCGCTGGAATCGGTCGCGCCCCTATTGCTAGGCTATGACCATCGCCAAAGCCATTACAACCTGTTGCGACGTCTGGGCCGGGTAGGGTAGTTGACACCTGTATCGCCCGCCCTTTATGGTGGAGTGCTCCTCCACCATAAAGGAATCTGTCGATGTTTAAGTTTCTGACGCGAATTCTGGCCTTTGGATTACTGACCTTATCCGTCGCCTATGCGGCCACCGTAGACTCTCCTCAACCCGTGCTCGTTGCTATCAAACGTATGTCCCTCGAAAGTGCGCTCAAAGTGGCCCAGGCCGCCGTCGCCAAATGCCGCCACGAAGGTGTGCAGATCGCCGTGACGGTGGTGGATCGCAGCGGTCAAGTCCAGGTTCAGTTACGCGATGTTCTGGCCATGGATCTCGCCCTGCTGGTATCGCGCGATAAGGCCTATACGGCGCTGTCGTTCAACACGCCTAGCGGTAGCCTGGAAGGGCGGTTTAGCGGCGCTTATTCCGTGCCCAAGGAACCCGGCATGTTGCTTGCTGCGGGTGGTCTACCGATACAAGCGGGTGGACAATTGATAGGCGGCGTCGGCGTCAGCGGTGCGCCGTCCGGGACCACAGACGAGACCTGTGCCAAGGCCGGTTTGCAAGCCATACAGGCGGATTTGGATATGGCGGATTAGCCGACATCGCAGCAATTCTCCACTGCGCCGGTCGAGACAGGGACGGTTGGCGTGTGAGCCAACCCACATTTCTCTAGAATTTTTGCCTTGGTGGCTAAAGAGAAATGCAGCAACGTCGATAACCAAGGTGTATGGAGGATCGTCTATGAGATATCGTCAACAACGTCGGATAGGCCAAAAACCCAGCGCTATAGTTGTACTTGCGGTACTTGTGTGTCTAGGCATAGTTGCCACGATGCGCGCTACCAATGCCCACACAGACACCATTGCCGTTCCTGAGGCACAGGCCAGTCTGGCGTCGGCTATCAAGACAACCATGGATCGCGCGCGTTAGAACCAGTTCCGTTATGGTAGTCGCCAATGCGTCGCCGGGCCGTTCCCTGCGGCGCGTTTGCATTTTAGGTTCCCGCCAATAAACTCGAAATATAAGTCACTTACGCGCGCCCTGGTGTGAAAAATGCACCTCAAGTAATCTTGTATGGGAAATCTGGGTTAAATGTCTGGTCTAGGCAAATAAAACGCCACAGAGCGCACTCACACCTTAGTAATAGTGTCTTGTAATGTAATAGAAATATCTTTTTTCGCATGGGACGACGCCCATATAATCGCTATAATGATCGCAGTCGTATCCAGGGACTTATTGAGGCAGTAAAACCCGATTTAGAGGTATTATGATGAAACGTACCCTCATCGCCGTATGCGTATTGTGCATTCCCTTGATGGAAGCGCACGCCGCGACGCGTTATGTCACCGATGTCGTATACGTCACCTTGCGCGCGGGGCAGGGCGACAATGCTAAAATATTGCGCAATATCAAATCCGGCACGGCGCTGCAAATATTGGAAGATGGCGATGAATGGGTGCGTGTCAAAACCGAAGATGGTTTAGACGGGTGGATACGCTCGCGTTATCTGGAAAAAGAACCTATCGCCGCCGATAAACTGGATCAAGCGGTCAAGCGGGTGGAAAAGCTACAACTCGAAAATAACCAAATGAAGGAGCGTTTGACGGCCTTGCGTAGCGAGGTCGGGGAGCACGAAAAAGAACGCAAGCGCTTGAGCACCGAGCACGACAAGATCTCTCAAAGTTATACTCGTTTGCAGGAAGTGTCGGCGAAACCGGCGGAGATCGAACACGAGAATCAAGAATTGCGTCGCCGTACGTCGGAAATGGACAAAGAGCTACAGGTGTTACGCCAAGAGAGCGAGAAATTTAAAGGGAGTGCGACACGCGACTGGTTTTTCGCCGGGGCCGGCGTGTTG
>CAKKRP010000015.1 GCA_919902765.1 Gammaproteobacteria bacterium
CCATCATGTTTCATGAGCAGGCCATAGGAACGGTGATGATCGCCGTGTCCAGGGAGACTGTGGATGCCGAGATGCGCAACATGGTGATACAAAATTTAAGCATAGGCGCGATCGTCGTGTTACTGATTAGCGCGGGAATATATTTTATTTTTCATCGCTACGTTATTTTTCCAATCCGTCAGCTAAGCTACGGGGCGGAACGAGTCGCTGGGGGAGTCTTACATGAGCCAATTGCGATATCCAGTGTGGACGAGCTTGGGCAACTGGCGAGATCATTTAATCGGATGATGGACAACTTGCACCAGGCCGATGCGCAACGCAATGAGGCCACTGCAAAATTAAATGAATTTAATAGAACGCTGGAACAACGTGTAGAAGAGCGTACACAAGCTATAGAACGCGCCAATCGAGAACTAGAACATATGGCGTTATACGATAGTTTGACCAGTTTGCCGAATAGAGTTTCGATGAAAGACCGCCTTGAAAGGGTGCTGGCCGCCGCAGTGCTGCGCGGCGAAAAATTTGTTGTTGCGGTGATGGATATCGATAGATTTAAAGAAGTTAACGAAACCTTGGGTCATCACGCCGGCGATGAACTATTATATAACATTAGCGAACGAGTAAAAAAGGGGTTACGCACAGCGGACACGCTCGCGCGTTTTGGGAGTGACGAGTTCGCGTTGATATTTCCCGATCTTAATATGAATAACGCGCATGCGGTGTTAAAGAAGTTGTTGCACGTATTAGATGAGCCGGTAATTATAGGCGGTATAAATATTAAAATCACCGCCACCATAGGGGCAGCCGTTTATCCCGATCAAGCCGGAGATGTCGAGACGCTATTGAAGAGGGCGGATATCGCGCTATATGAGGCGAAAAATAAAGAGATGGACTATTGTTTTTATTCCACGGAAATAGATTCTTATAGCCCTCGTCGTCTGAGTTTGATGGCGGATCTGCAAAAGGCGATGGCGAATGGCGAGCTTCAATTGTATTATCAAACGATATTTGATTTATCCACCGGCGCGGTACGCGGTATGGAGGCGTTGGCGCGCTGGCCACATCCCCGCTATGGATTTATTCAACCGATAGAATTCATATCGATGATAGAGCAGACTGGGTTTATTAAGTCGTTTACCTACTGGGCGGTAGATTCAGCGCTGGCGCAACATGCAAAATGGCGTGATCAATATAAAAATGTTGTAGTATCGGTAAATCTGGCAATGCGCAATCTGCAGGACCGGGATTTTCCGGATCAAGTTGCGGAGCTGGTCAAAAAATGGTCGGTGCAGCCGCATACCTTGATGCTTGAAATAACTGAAGGCGGGGTGATGCATAATCCGGTGTTCGTGCTTGAAATGTTGAATAAATTTAGAGCCCTAAACGTCGATGTGGCGATTGATGATTTTGGAACCGGATATTCTTCGCTCACGTATTTAAAGAGACTGCCAGTGCAAGAAGTGAAGATCGACAGGTCTTTTATCAAAGACATTATCACCCATAAAGAAGACGCCGCAATCGTGCGCTCGGTAATAGATCTGGCGCACAATCTCAATTTAAAAGTGGTTGCAGAGGGAGTGGGGAACGAGGAAACGCTTAACGCGTTACACAAAATGGGTTGTGACTATGTGCAAGGATATTTTATGAGCATGCCTGTTAAGCCGGATGATGTGAAGTTCGAGAATATGCGCCAATTGAACTAGCAATGGAATGTGGTAATAGAAAAATTATTTGATGTTATTTTTCCAGTCTCACGCGTAGTTTATCTATCCGTTCACGCGCGTATCCGGATAATGTTTTGTCAATAAATGCGTCACCGGCGCCGCGCGCATAGGCGTCAATCGCGGCGCGGTAATTTTGCTTTTTTTCGTACACGGAAGCCAGTCCCACCCACCATTTTCCTTCCGTTGGGCGTTGCCCTAAGGCATTGCGATACATCGCAATAGCTTTGTCATTGTGGTTGGCACGCGTATATAGAGTGGCTAAAAAACCGCAATATTCCGCGTCTTTCAATGCGCTCTCCGGTGCTTCCTCTAAAAGCTGCAAGGCCTGTTTTTCGGCGCCTTGCTCTACCAGCACGCGTGCCTGCCATACCATCAGCGAGATTTCCTGAGGATTGATCTTCAATCCCGCATTCAATAGATGTTCGGCCTCTAACCAACGTCCGTGGTCTATCAAAAGTCCGGCCAATGTTCCACGTGCGGCAACATGATTTGGAGATGACTCCAACGCGTTACGTAATTGTTGTTCGGCCTGAGCGTAAAATCCTTTTTTAATAGCTAATTTGGCTTCTTTGTAAAGATTTTGAGCGCGCGCGTCTTGGTCAATTTGCGAATTTTCGGGTGTTGTGATAGATGCGCCGACCGGCGCTGCCTGCCTATTCTTTGCTATTTCGGTTGTTGGCGCCGGTGATAACGGCGGGCCTTTTCCAGGCGGCGCAATTGCCGGTGCATTGTTCACTACACGCTTGTGCAGCGTTTTGGTGGAAATCGGAGTGCGCTTAGATTCGTCCTCAATTTTAGTTACAGGGTCGCTTCTAAGAGGGGGCGTCAATGGCGCCGCTTTATTTTCTGAGAGTGAAAAATTATTCGGTAGAGAATTCGGTATGGATGCGGTGCGTGTATCGTCCACAGGGTGCATCGGCGTGACGTTAGGTTTATCAACTAAGGGCGGCATAGGAATAGGCGCGGCTAGGGGCGTCACAACAGCCGCCGGTGGCGCGGAATCGCTCAGCAATGTTACGCTAGGCGTATTCACAGGAACATCGCGCAGTACTTCCAGCGTTTGACCATTGTTCCATGGTGTCCAATTCCATTGTGCGTCGGGAAAAAATACCGCCCACGCTGCGGCGAGCGATGAGATTAACGCCAGAACAATAAGCGTGAGGCGTCTACGCCTAGAATTATTAGGCTCGGGTGGTACTGCCTGAAGATGTTGGAAGTCGGACGGACGAGGTTTGGCGGGCGACTTTTGTGCGTGGCGAGTCTCTAATCCGGTTAATAACGTATTTATCAGGCTCATGCGAGACTATGCAGCAATGCCGCGCCCGTGGCGATAACGGTAACGGCGGAAAAAGTGGAGAATATGCGGCGAAAACGCGCTTTACGAAGTTGTTTGAGATTGTGTGCCGGTAGAGTGTCGGTGTCTTCTATCGCGAGCGTGACATGTTTGTCGGATACGCGACGCGCGCCCTCGGCATAGGCGGCGATCAGGGATTTGTGGGCGAGCATATTCAGCAGACGCGGTATACCGCCGCTGCCTGTATAAAGCGTACGCAGGGCAACGTGGCTGAATAATCTCGGCCCGCGATAGCCGGCGATATTTAATCGGTGCTGTATATAATCTTCACACTCAGTGGCGGTGAGCGGCGCCAAATTCGCGGAAAACGAAATGCGTTGTTTCAATTGTCGAATCGCGGATTGGTCTAGGCGCGCATCCAATTCCGGCTGGCCGAATAATACCAATTGCATTAGTTTACGTTTAGGTGTTTCCATATTGCTGAGTAGACGCAATGCCTCTAACGTGGGTAACGGCATGGCGTGGGCCTCGTCAAGACAAAGCACCACCACGCGATTTGAAGAGGCGTAGGTGTCGATGAGGAAATGTACTATAGATTTTAGTACCGTGTGTTGGTTAGGGCGTTCCGCGTATTCTATGCCCAACTCGTCGGCGATGGCCAGCAATAGCGTCATCGGTTCCAAGTAGGGATTGGGTATGTAGGCGGTGAGGTATTGATCACCAAGTGCGTGCAAAAAAGTGCGGCATAGCAGCGTTTTTCCGGTGCCCACTTCGCCTATCACCTTGGTAAAGCCTTCGCCGCTGCGTGTAGCGAAAAATAATTTGTTGAGCGCATCTTGCGCTGCGGCGTGGGTGAAAAAAAATTGTGGATCAGGGGTCAATGAAAATGGCAATTGCTCCAGGTTGAAGAATTGGGTGTACAGCAGCGTGTCGTTGTATGCATGATGCGTCTCATATTGTTGTGGCATAGAGGCCTCCGATTACTCCGTACGCGCGTCTATTTGATAGGCGTTATCAGCGGTTTTTTCGATAGTTTTTCGCCATTGCTCGCCATCATAATCGATAATGGTGGGTTTGAGTAAGATGACCAATTCTTTTTTGATTTTCACTAAGCGGCGTTGCGTAAATAATTCGCCGATGAAAGGTATGTTACCTAAAATGGGTATCGAGGCGCGACGCTCTACCTCGGATTCTTTCATCATTCCGCCGATGACGACCATTTGCCCGCTGCGCGCACGCACGACGTTATCGGATTCCTGGATGTTGCTGGATGCGACCGGCAGATCATAGGATTGTCCGCCGATGGTGAAGACCTTGGAGATTTGCGCGACATCGCTGATCGCGGGATGTATATGCAGTAAAATATTATCATTGTTATCTATTTGCGGTGTGACATCCAGCGCTACACCGGAGAAGAACGGGGATAGCTCAACCGTTGGCGAAGAAGAGGTGCCGGCGGTGGTGGACGTAGTTTGTGAAGTGACTTTTGTGATATAGAAATTATCGTCGCCCACTTTGATAACGGCCTTTTGATTGTTGAGTGTCGCCACGCGCGGGCTCGACAGGATGTGTATCCGGCCTTGAGTTTGTAAGAATTCTAAAAATGCGCCTAGCCCGCCGGTACCGAACGCTAAGCTAAAAATACCGCCAAATGACGACGTGCGCGAGTTTGCGATGGCAGCGCCCGCCATATCGCCCGTCACACCGTAATTTTCACTCGCGCCGCTGGATACGGCCGTGCCGCCGCCTGTTTGGGAGAGGCGTACGCCTTTCGCCATCGCGGTCCAGTTGATACCTGTTTGGATCGTGTCGTCGAGTTCAACCTCAAAAATTTTGGCTTCGATGATCACTTGGCGATTCATCGTCGATTGTGTAAGCCCCAAAAATTCTTCAACCACGCGTAATTCCCGCGGCGACGCGCGCACCACCACCAGCCCAGCCGCCGGATTGACCACCGCCTGATGATTGTCTTCTTTGCCTATCAGCGCGACCAATGCGGTTTCCAAATCTTTCCAAAAATTTGTCTCTGAGGTGGTGTCCAGGCTAATCGCCGATGCGCTCCCGTTACTACCGCCGCTAGTAGCGCCGCTGCTGGTGGCGCTACTACTCCCCCCTGAGCTGCGCAAACCGTTGGCGGCGATTTGTACTGAGGATGCGCCTTTGCGTTTGAAATCCAAATAGTTTACTGGATAGATACGCGAGGTCACGCTATTTCCAAGGATGGTATAGCGGTTTCCGGTACGCAGATACTCGTATCCATAGACCTCACGCAGTGCTTGCAATGCGTCCTCGATGGTAACATTTTTTAGGTGTATACTGATTTTTCCAGTCACGGATGGGTGTACGACGATATTATACGGAGACGTGGACATGAGATTTAAAAAAAGATCTTTCGCAGCTATATTATTCGCATTCAAATCGAAGCGCGGTTCCTCGGGAATTTCTTCCAATGGGATATGAAAACGCAGGGATGGCAGTAGGGCGCGTCCTACGTCCGGTGGTAATTCCGCACCCGGTCCGACCACCGCCTGGCTCGCCGCTTCGCTTAACGCATCTTGTATCGCATTGCGTTGCGGTGTGCCGGTGGTCGTTGGCAAAGTCGTACATGCATTGCAAGTAATGGCCGATATCAACAGCGTAGTTTTGAAGGGATGAGCGCATGACATAGTTAGTTTTCCCGCTGACTGGTTGTTGGAGTTAGTGCGGAAACAGTCGTAGATAGCGCACGTTTATCTTGGCCGCGCGATAGCTCAACGTGATTTGGCCAGATTGCAGACACACGATATCCTGCGATGCTCTCGCCGATGCGGTAACGTTTGCCGTTAATTACGGCAAGGCGTTGCCGTGGCGACACAAACGTGTAAGTGAGGCGTAGTGGGCTGTCGATAAAATCGGGCACTGCGCTGTCCTGGGGTGTGCCGGTGTCTACAGGTTTATACGGGCGCGTGGGATCTGGGAGTTTATGCCAATCGACTTCGGTCGCCCAGCCTAACCCCGTCATTGCAGATATGATCCAGATCAGATATTTGTGCCGCATAGAGGGTTATAAGCAATTATGGTGCCCTGTTGTTTATAGTGTAAATCCCCGGATAAAAGCGGAGAGTGATGTGGCGCTTAGTGTATGCGCGTCAGTTTTGAGTTGTGGCCTGGGCGCGAAATAGTGTCCTGTGGGGGCTTAAGGTGATTAGCTCAACGCTTAGTATAGAGTCGGGATAGTCTAATGTTTTTAGTTTTACCTCGCCTATAAAAAGCTTCTGTGAAGTTTGTTCCAGGCGTTGTAAATAGGCCACTAGGTCGTGATAAGGACCGCGCACCTCGGCTATCATCAGGTGGCGATACAAGATAAATTCGCGGTCTGGAAACAACGCGCGCACCGCCTCACTGAGGTTTTTCGATTGCGAATCTTCGTTACGCAACACCAAGTCGGGTGGCATATTGGCGAATCTTTCCAAATGTATGCGTGGGTAATTGGCCAGGGCGTTTTCTACCAGTTGGTTGGCATCGGTCGCTTGTGTCAAACGCTGCGTGCTTTGCGTGAGCGTATCCTCTATTTTACGTAAACGGTCCAAGCCAAATTCCAATTGACCCCGCTTTGTTAAATTAGGATCTTTGATATTAGCAGGTTTTTTTAGTAGTTCCTGTGTTTCCCCCAATGCGCGTTGTTTTTCCTTTAGCTCGGTGTCGATAGAGAGTTGTTGTTTTTCCATGGGCGATAACCAAAGAACATAGGCCAAGCCACATACCAGCGTTGCTGCAGTGGCGCTCATCATCAAGGTTTCGCGCAGGGAAAGCCGATTGGCGCGTGTCAAAAGTTGATTGAAATTAAATTTTGGCGTTTCGTCGGCCATATTCGTTTATTGAGACAACATTTTAAGTTGATTAATTAACGCAAAACTGTCTTTGAAAAAATCCTTTTGTTCGTTATTGGTGGTGATTTCTTTTGTGACATCGACAGGATCGCGGATTTCGTCTTCCTCGGTGGTGAGAATGAATTCAGAAGCGCCGGTCGTCTTTTTTTCCGTGGTAGTGTCTTCAGGGAAAGTCAAACGCAAGAAATTAAAGCCCGTTTTAGTAACCCGAGGATCATTGGTCAATTTAGTTAAATAGCCAGATATTAACGCGGAATTGACTGTGTTGCCGTGTATGGAAAGGATGCCTTTGGCGCGTTGTATCCGGACGGAACTCAACCATAATCCTTGGGCATGGTGTTTTGCAAGGGCAATAAATAACGGTGATATCGCCACCGATTTAGGCGCCAATTGCGCCTCAATTGTTTCCGCCAAGGCCTCGCGCACCTTGATTTTTTTTTCCAGTAGTTCAATCGCATTGTCTAAGGACGCGTCTACCGGTAACGGGGTTAAATCCTTGTTTGTTTTGGAGAGGGCGTCATGTGCGGCGTTAAGCTCTGTGCCAAGCGATGCCAATGACAATTGAGCGTTGTTTAATTTTGATTGTTGTTGTAAACCCAACGCTAATGCCGCTGCAACGGAAAGCAGCACGCTTGCGGCTATCATAACCACCGGCGACACGCTAAAGGGCGTGCGTATTTTTCCGGAATAAAAGTTAATTTGCTGGCGCATGAGCGTTTTCTGTAGTTATGTTACGTAGCGCTGCGCCCACTACCAGTGCCAATGGCGCATGTAATGCGGAAGGTGGCGGCTTCGTCCAGGAGATGATTTCCAACAAATTCAATAAACGTGGTGGTGTAGGAAAAAACTTTCCTAGATATTGTATTAATCCAAATAAATCTAAAGTAGAAGGAGTGATATATACGTGTTCTATCTGGCCCTGGCGAAAATGGCGATTGAAATAATCCAATGATCGCTGAATTTCTAAGGCGATACGCTCGTAAATCGCGTCCGGTTGCGCGCGCCAAAGCGCTAGGTCTATTTCGGTGCGTCTGGTCACGTATAATGTGCCGTTTTTGCTTAGCGTGATCACGCACGTGTCATCGGAAAAGGTCACCAAGGCGGTGCCACGGGTATTTTCCGGCAATAATTCGGCGAGATTGCGTTGCGCCATTTCCATAATGTCCACTATTTCTAAATTAACGGCGTTATCGCGTAAGTTGTTGATGCAGGCCGCTACGTCATGTTGCTGCGCCGCCACCACATAAATTTGCTTCTCTTTCTCATTGCTGCTTTCCGGAAAATCAAAAACTTGCAAACTGATGTCCTGTACCGGTGTGCTAATCATGTCCTTGATTACCCAGCGCAATGCCTGGGGCAGTTCATTTTTGGGGACGTTGGGGGCGTCGGTGAGCAAAATGCGATATACCGGTGGCGCCAATACCGTGGTGCAACGGGTACGGCCTAATTTGTGGGATTTTGCGAGGCGTTTGAGTATTTTATTTGCGTCCGCAGGGCGTTCGATAGGTACATAATCCCAGTTGATTACCGCAGGCAGCCGGCCGGGGGCGCGTTGTACGCAAGCCAAGGCGACGCCCGTTGTATCTGCAACGATGGCGGTGAGGTGGTTCAATTCGGTCTTTTTGGCGCGCAATCCCAGCATATCGCAATTAAATGCAAAAAGCGGGCGCGCCGTTCTTTATGGCACCAATTCCGTCCACGTCACGAGGGCGACATTCGCACCTACTTTGGTGATGCGTATGTCGTCAACGTTCATTGTTACTTGACGGCCCGGTGAGCCATTCAAGGCTTCCTGCATGTCATAACGTATGTGTATGCGATCATACGTCCTGTTCGCGGGCATCGCCTTGGGTAACCCATTGATATATTGCCATCCCGCACTCGTGGTTGCGTCCTGCCAGACGTTGTCCGAGATGCCTAGTGTGCTATCGACCAAGTCGATCGCTGCGATATTTTTGAGAGGATTACCGCTGATTTTTGTTTTCATGAAACCAACGTAATAGTTAATATTTAGGCCCGTTGCGCCGGTTGAAATCGGTACCGCAAGCAGACGCTCCCGGTATCCGGTAAATGCACCGCCAGGATTAGCGACGTCGGTTTCTGCATAAAATGATCCGCTCCCCGCGACTGTGTTTACACACGTGGCCGCAGGGCAATTGGCCGCAACATAGCGGGAAAGGCCTTTGTTTTGTGTCAATACCTCGGTCGGCCAATGGGTAGTAAAATCAGCCAAATTAGGAAACGGTTCGTCTATGGGCATGCCCGGGTTGTATTGTATGCGTGCGTGCAATTTGCGTTGCGACAGACCGACAGTACCGATGACGTTCACATCACACAATGAAGCGCTGACCACCGTTGCCGACGTAACCGCAAATGTGCCGCGACCGAGGGCGTAATCACCCACCGCAGGGTCCGGTCCTAGGCTGGTGCAAATGATATTGGTAGAGGCGCGATAAAGCGCGCGTTCGATAGCGGATTCCGCCAGGTACAAAGCGTCCGCAGTGTTGCTTTGCGAATCCACATCCGAAAAATTCGAACTCGCCGATTGCAATGCAACGGCTAACGCAATGCCTATCACAATCAGCAACAGCACCGCGACGATGACGGTCGCCGCGCCGCGCATTTTTTTTGGGGAGTGAATATATGTTTTCATAAACTACGCATCGCCACGCGTGTGGAGCGGGTATAAACGCCGCTGGCGACCTGTGCAGACACGGTGATATCGACAAATCCAAGATTGTTAGTTGCAGTGGCGGCGGTCGCGCCATCGTTTTGTTTGTAGGCTAAAGACAACGCGGTGATATTGCGCAATAAGGTCGCGCTGGCGGCGGGGGTCGTATAAGCTAACGTGATATTGGGTATGCTGGTGGTCAGCGTGACCACATTGCCGTCGTTGTTAGTGAAGGTGATTTGCGTCGCGCTAAACGGCGTGACTATTTGCGCCGCGCCCGCAGTATAGCGTATTTCCCGCAATTCGCGCGCGATGCGCTCCATGCCGAAACGCAATTGATTGAGCTCGTCCAAGCTGGCCGCTGTTGTGGTATACGCCGTCAACCCCGAACTAAACACCTGCGCGCCCACGCCCCCCATAATGCCGATAATGACGATGACTAACACCAATTCTATCATCGTGTAGCCGGTCACTGCGCGATGTGTGGGTCGATGCGCTGGCATATCAATAATTCGTCAATAACAATGAGAGATCCGCGATCAGCGTGCCCTTGGTGACAGCGACGCTGACATTTTTGCAACTCGCCCCCGTGGGACAAGCGGCAAGCGTGGCGTTGGTCACACTGTTTACGGTGAGCGCGCGCGTAAACCCGGCGGGCACCGCTAAACCGTTGCAACCGGTGGTCGTAATGCTCGCAAAACCGGTAGCGGGATTACGTCGGCGTAGACCTAAAATTTGTTCACCACAAGCCTGCGTGGTTTGTTGTGCGACCTGCAAATCGTCGTTGCTAATGATAGAGCTGCCTACGCCTTGAAAAAGGCCTAGCAAGGGCACGGCGGCGATGGAGATCAGCACAATCACGATGATTAATTCCACCAAGCTAAAACCGCGCGCGGCGTTTAGACCTTGGTCAATATCAAATCGGCGGTGATGGGGCTGATGGTCAAGTTCCATGTTACGGTTCCAATGGTCAGGCTGATTACCTGCGATGTGCCCAGCACGGCATGTGTGGCGGCGTCACGCGGGCGGCCTAAGCTATCAATTTCAAGATTCGTACCGGATAAGCTGACGTTATCTTGTAAAGTCACGTTAAACGCTTGATTCGCAGCAGGGTCGCGCACCGGGATCGCGTTGCACGGCGCTGTGGTAGTTGCAATCACACACTGTACATTATACCCGGTAGCGGTCACATTCATGCGCAAGGGCACGCCCCAAGTCATCGCCAAGCCCTGCATATGGCGTATTTGATTGACTAGCTGGTCAGCCTGAAATGATACGGTCTGTTCGCCGGTAGAACCAAAGCGCACCGTGACGACGACGGATAGCGCGGAGATGATGACGATGACCATCACCAGTTCTAGTAGTGTGAATCCTTGTGTTTTTAGTGCATGTGTTTGCATAAGGTTTTTATAAAAAGCGAGGGCGGTTCGTTTGATCCGCCCTCAGGAATACTATTACATTGAACTAAGAAAACTCATGGATGTTACGGTAAATCTTTTACGCATAGTACTGTGTCAGTAATTGTGGCTGTCGCTCCGGTGCAATTAGAGCCGGTAAAAGTGTAGGCAACAGGGGTGGGTACGCCGTTTATGGTAACTTGATAGCCAACTACACCATTTGCAGAGGCACCTTGTACGTTATTCAATAATTCAGTAAAGTTCGGAGCTCGCTTCAATTGCCCCGTGCTAATTGTTAGTGCAGATTTTACAGCTGAAAGCGATGCTTTTTTGGCTGCATCAGTCGCATCCGTACTCAAATCCACAAACTTCGGCACCGCGATGGCCGCCAAGATGCCCAGCACCACGATGACCATGACCAATTCAATCAACGTGAAACCACTTTGCTTACGCATTCAATTCGCTCCTCGGGATCTTGCCCGTATGCCGCGACGGAAGGGTGCGGCTGCATGCCTAGGTTTTCGGACTGTGATGGGGTTCTCTTTAACCCTAAATGTGCGGAGTATTTCACACTTGCAATGTGATGTTGCTTAGCGTGGCGGAAGTAAATTATTGATTGTATTGGAGCATCGATGTTTCGTAGTGGCAGGCCCCCGTGCCTGCCACTACTAATGATTCTAATGATTACCTCACCCACGTCCCTGCGCCGCATTGACCATGCCCCACAAGGGCAGAAAAATACCCATCATCAAGATCATCACAAAAATGCCTATAACAACCAACAATATAGGCTCTATGCTGGCGCCCAGGGCCTTTAAAGACTGATCCATTTCGCTGCCGTAATATTCGGACACTTCGCCTATCAATTGTTCGAACTGACCGGTTTGTTCACCGACGGTGATCATTTGTATAACCAATGGCGGAAATAAGCCGGTGTTTTTTATGCCCTGAGAGAGTGATTTTCCGCTCTCGATTTCATTTTTCATCAGCATTAATTTTTCAGAAATATACGCGTTGTCTACCGTGCGCGCGACGATGTTCAGACCGCTGCTCATGGGGACGCCCGCACCTATGGTCAAGGCGAAGGCCTTAGAAAAACGCGCCAACGCGCCGTGCATAAAAATGTTGCCTATAATGGGCAATTTTAATTTTTTCTCATCCCACCAACGCATCCCTTTGGGCGTGTTAATGAAATTATGCATCCATTTATAACCCACGTAGAGCAGCAGTCCCCACAACCACCAATAGGCCTTGCTCAACCGTGATGTCTCGATCAAGATGCGTGTGGCCAGCGGTAATTTGGCGTTAAACTTCGCGAACATGCCTGCAAACGCCGGGATCACAAAGATATTGACGATAATAAAGGCCACAAACACCATCGCCAATACCGTGACCGGATAACGCACCGCGCTGGCGATGCGTTCGCGGATTTCTTTTTCCTGTTGCAAATAACTGCCTAGGGCTGCGAATACCTCCGGTAATTTACCGGTGGTTTCACCGACTTCGACGAGATTGGTGTAGATCGTAGTAAATGTTTTGCCTTGGGACTTTATCGCTTGACTAAGCGTCTTTCCGGCTTGCAATTGGGCATGTATATCTTTTAATACTATGCCAAATTGCGGGTTGGAAATAGAGGAATAAAGGCTCGTCAAGGCGTCGTTGAGTGGCACGCCGGCGCGCATCATAGTGCGCATCTGGCGCGTGAAAAACATCAAATCGGTCAGCGACACGCGTTTTTTTGTCAAATCGAAAGAAATGTTTCCGAAGGACTGTGGCGAGTTTTTTTGTTCTTGTATGCCTATGGGAATGATGCCTTGGCGCATCAAGCGATCAGCCGCGTCGCCAAGGTTTTCCGCATCTATGTTGCCGCGCACGGCGCTGCCGTTGCGCGCACGTCCTGAATAGGAAAATTGTGTCATATTAGTCCATACCGTAACTGACGCGTAACACTTCTTCTATGCTTGTGACCCCTTGTTGCGCAAGGGCAAAGGCGCTCATTTTGAGCGTGACGAAGCCATTTTGACGACGCGCCGCGATTGCGAAGTCGTTGTGTCCCGAGCGTTGCAGCGTGCGCGCCAATTCGGAATTCATTTCCATTAATTCATAAATGCCTACGCGCCCGCGATAACCCATGCCATGACACTGTTTGCATCCCGCTCCGATTTTAAAACTAATATCCGTGACATGCGGGCCGAATTGCGATTTGAGCAGTTGCAAGGTGTCGTGATCCAGCGTTTGCGGGGTGGCGCAGTGTTCACACAGGCGGCGCACCAGACGTTGGGCGACCACGCCGCGCAGCGTCGCGGCGATCAAGTAAGGTTCGGCCCCCATGTCGATTAGGCGCAACGGTGTGTTCACGGCGTCATTGGTATGTAAGCTGGAAAGCACTAGGTGACCGGTCATCGCGGCGCGCAGGGCGATCGCGGCGGTTTCTTGATCGCGTATCTCGCCGACTAACAAAATATCCGGGTCTTGGCGCAAAAAGGAGCGCAATACGCTGGCGAAATCGAGACCGATTTTGGCATTGATTTGTACTTGATTGATGCCCGGTAAACGATATTCTACCGGGTCTTCGACGGTCAATATTTTGCGTTGCGGGTCGTTTATTTCGCGTAACGCGCCATACAGCGTCGTGGTTTTTCCGCTACCGGTGGGTCCGGTGACCAAGATGACGCCGTGCGGGCTGTGTATCAGTTGACGGAATTGCTGTAACAAGGCCTGCGGCATGCCGCTTTGCTCGAGATTTAGCGAATCGCGCGCCTGCACGAGCAAGCGCATCACCACGGATTCGTAGTGATTTTGCGTGGGGATGGTGGAAATACGCACGTCAATGCGTTGGCCGCGAATTTCGATATTAAACCGGCCGTCTTGGGGGAGCCGTTTTTCAGATATATCGAGTTGGGCTAATAATTTTAAACGCGATATCAACGGTTGCGCGACGCGTTTGTCGGCGGTGGTGTAGGTGCGCAAGATGCCGTCTTGACGCAGGCGTATCGCAAGTTTTTTTTCGTCGGGCTCGATATGGATATCCGATGCGCCGGAGCCCACGGCGTGCTCGAACAGGGCGTTCAAAAAGCGCACCACCGGCGCGTCGTTAGTGCTTTCATTGAGGATCGCCGAGTCATTGACCTCCGGCGTTGCGACCTCGATTTCGGCCGCAATGTTGCCGACATCGGTGTGTTGTTGAAATACCCTGTCGATGATTTCTAATACGTCTTCTTCTTTGGCGACGACGGGCTTTACTGTTTTTTGAGCCAAGCGCGCGATTTCATCGTAGGCGAATATGTCGGTCGGGTCGGCCATGCCGATGACTAATTCTTGAGTGGATTCCGCGAGCGCGACGACTTGATAACGGCGGCAATATAATTCCGGTATGCGTTTTACAATGGCGGGATTGACTTCATATTTACGCAAATCGATGAACGGGATGGCGAGTTGGTGCGACAAAAAAGTCGCCAATTGTGTGCTGCTGATATAGCCGCTGGCAACCAATTCGCGGCCTAATTTACGTCCGGTCGCCTTTTGGTTTTTGAGGGCCGCGTCGAGTTGCTCCGGCGTGATGATCTTTTCCGCCAGTAATAAATCGCCTAAACGCAGTTTTTTGGGTAGTACCGCCGCCATGGTTTATACGCAGTTCGCCGCATCGAATACCTTGAGTAGCGGCACATTGGCGTGGTTCTTAAGCGGTTATTTGCCGGCGCGAATTAAGCTGCCTAAGCCGGCGTTTTCTAACGCGGCATTCAAGTGGCGACGGACTAAATCCGCGCTGTCCATGCGCAACACCTCCTCCAATAATCGCTGCGTATGATCACGGCTAAAATTGCGGATAACCCATTTGACACGCGGGATGTTGACGGCGTTCATGCTCAGGCTATCCAGGCCCATCGCGATGAGCAATAGGACGGCGGCAGGGTCACTGGCCATTTCTCCGCAAATACTGACCGGCTTGTTGAGCGCGTGGGCACCCTCGACGACATCGTTGACCGCCTTTATCACCGCAGGATGTAGGCAATCATAGAGCGCGGCGACGCGTCGATTGTTGCGATCCACCGCCAATAGATACTGTACTAAGTCGTTCGTGCCGATGGAGATGAAATCGCAACGCCGCGCGATTTGTTTAATTTGGTATACGGCGGAAGGGACTTCTATCATCACGCCTACGCGCGGCATTTCTAATACTGTTTGTTGTTCTTCCAGCATTTCGTGATGCACGCGGCGTATTAAACGTTGCGCCTCCACGACCTCTTCGACGGTGGTGATCATCGGCAATAAGATATTTAAATTATTCAAACCTTCCGCCGCGCGCAGCATGGCGCGTATCTGCACCAAAAATATGTCCGGTTGATCCAGGCTGATGCGGATGCCGCGCCAGCCGAGGAAGGGATTAGCCTCGCTGATGGGGAAATAGGGCAGAGTCTTGTCGCCGCCGATATCCAAGGTGCGCAAATACACAGGTTTGGGGGCGAATTCTTCCAACACCTTGCGATAGACCTGTGCCTGTTCGTGTTCGCCGGGGAAACGGTCGCGCACCATATACGGAATTTCGGTGCGGTACAGGCCTACGCCTTCAGCGCCATGCCCCAATGACGAACGCACATCCGCTAGCAATCCGGTGTTGGCGTACATCGGTAGGCGATAGCCATCCAGCGTCACGGCGGGTTGATCTTTTAGGTTGACGAGATCGGCGGTGAGCGAGCTCTCTTCTTTGCGCAGGCGTTTGTATTCGCGCAACAGGGCGGCGGACGGACGCACAAACAGATTGCCCTGAAACCCATCGACGACGATTTCGACATCGTTGAGGTCGCCGGTGGGCAGGTCGTCCACGCCCATGACCGCCGGTATGCCCATGGCGCGGGCCAGGATAGAGACATGCGACGAACCGGAACCGCGCGCCGAAATGACCGCGATGAGGTGGCTGTTGGGCACCTCCATCATCATCGATGGGCTTAACTCCTCGCTGATCAAGATAGTTTGTTGCGGGTAGGTGCGTACCGCCGTTTCTTTGGTCTGCAATCGACTAAGGATGCGCAGGCCTAAATCGCGTATATCTTGGGCACGTTCGCGTAGGTAGCTGTCTTCCATCCCGGCAAACACGCGCGCATGTTCATGGATGGTCTCACGCAGGGCCCCAGGGGCCCAATTGCCGCGTCGAATTTTCTGTACCGTTTGTTTAATGAGGCTATCGCTCTCCAACATGAGCTGATAGGCGTCGAAAATGGCGCGATCTTCTGCAGGCAGATGTTGTAACTCACTGCGTAACTGCGTCATCTCAGCGCGCACTTGGGTCACGGCCGTTTCAAAGGCCTGAACTTCGGCGTCGGTGTCGGTGACATTGCGGTTGGGCACGGCATCCAAGTTGGCACCGGCGTAGACCACCACGCCTATACCGATGGCAACCCCAGGCGCGCCCGCCAAGCCGCGAAAGGGTTTATCGCCACCGGCAAGGCGTTTGCGCTGGCCGACGTTCTGCATACGGCCACTGGCCTGGGCATGGGCAATCGCGCCGGACAATTGCGCGGCCAGGGTCAACAATAACGTGACTTCTTCTTCTGCGTAGCGCCTGCGGCGTCGGTCTTGTACCACCAATGCACCCATGGTTTGGCCGTGGTTGATGATAGGGATGCCTAAAAAGCTGCTGTATTGCTCTTCGCCGGTTTCCGGGAAATATTTATAACGCGGGTGTTCCGGGGCGTTGTCGAGATTAATGGGTTCGGCGCGCTCGCAGACCAAGCCCACTAAGCCTTCAAAGCGCGCCAGGCGCACTTTGCCTACGGCCTCGGGCAGCAAGCCGTCGGTCGCCATCAACACGCGTTCTTCGTTTAACGGGTCGGTCAGATAAACCGAACAGACATCGGTGTGGATGGTCTGTTTGACACGTTTAACGATAATGCTCAACGTCTCATCAAGGTTCTGAGCCGCCGAGACTTCGGTAATGAGCCTGCGTAGGGTGTTCAGCACGGCATTTTCCTAAACGATCCCTCTCTAAGTATCGGTCCAAACGGTATATTAAAACGGAACACACCGGCATTTTGCAGCCAATACTTGGAGTTAGGCCACCGCAATATAAAAAAGATGGAAAATTCAGCAACCTATCCCGCGCCAGGTGAGTGAGCTTAGGCCCTAGAAAGGCGCGCTACCTGGCGGTTATGCGCCGCCTACGTCCTCGAGGCCGGTAATCCTGGCCAATACCAGCGGTGCCAATTCAGTCAATGCACGCTGGTATACGCCGCGTTTAAAGGCGACGACCTGATGCAATGGCGTCCAGTAGTCTACCCATTGCCAGTGATCAAACTCCGGGGTATCAAACAAATCCAAACGTATATGGCTTTCTTCCCCAACAAAATTTAGCAAAAACCACACCTGTTTTTGCCCTATGCACACCGGTTTGCGGTCATGGCGCACCAAGTTTTTGGGCAAACGATAACGCAACCAGCCCTGGGTATACCCCATAATCCGCACATGATGGGAGGTCAACCCCAATTCTTCGTGCAGCTCACGGAACAGGGCTTGATGGGGGGTTTCATTGTGCTTGATACCCCCTTGCGGGAATTGCCAGGCCTCCTGACCGCAACGCCGTGCCCATAGCACTTGCCCGCAGGCATTGCTCAAGATGATACCGACATTTAATCTAAACCCATCCGCGTCTATCACGGGGCAACGCCTTCTCAGCGTAACGTGTCCACAAGGGTACTCTTTGCTAATTCTGTACAAAAAATTGATTTATGGCAACGGCGCATGAGCGATTTCTTACTTTTTTGTTGAATAAGCTGAGTATTTATATTACATTTCGTTAATAAAATGAAGGATGTAGGTTGTGGCTCTGGCAATATTCGACCTTGATAATACCCTCCTGGGAGGGGACAGTGACTATTTATGGGGGCAATACCTTGTTGAGTTAGGTGTTGTTGATGGGGTTTTCTATGCGCGTGAGAACCAGCGCTACTATGACGCCTACAAAGCCGGCACACTGGACATCCAGCACTTTTTAGAATTCGCCTTGCGGCCTTTGGTGGGCGTGCCGCAAGAGCAGTTGTATACTTGGCGCAAGCGTTATCTCGATCAAAAAATCCGCCCTATCATGCTCCCCAAGGCGTTGGCGTTGTTAGACCGTCACCGGCAGGCGGGTGATATACTGCTGATTATCACCGCCACCAATCGTTTTGTGACCCAACCCATCGCGGAATGGTTGGGGGTAGAACACCTCATCGCTACAGATCCGGAATTAGTCGATGGGTTTTATACGGGTAAGGTCGCGGGCATTCCGTGTTTTCGCGAGGGGAAGGTATTGCGCTTGCAGGAGTGGTTGCAAGGGCGGGCGATGTCGCTGGAGAAAAGCTGGTTTTACAGCGACTCCCACAATGATTTGCCTTTATTATTGAAAGTAGCGAACCCAGTGGCGGTCGATCCCGACGATGAATTGCGGCGCTATGCTGAACATCAACGTTGGCCGGTGATCAGTCTGCGGAATTGAAGGACGTTTTTTTAATGGATCCGATACTAAAAGCCCCCCATTTGCGTCGCGGTGATACGGTAGGTGTGGTTAGCCCGTCGTGGGGGGGCGCCGCCTTGTTTCCACATCGCGTGGAGGCGGCGATACGTCAACTAGGCGATTTGGGATTGCACGTTAAAATGGCTGCCCACGCGCTGACCAATCAAGGCTATGTGGCCGCCAGCGCCAGACAGCGCGCGGCGGATATCAATGCCATGTTCGGCGATTCCGAAGTGCGGGCGATTATTTGCACGATAGGCGGCGATCACTGCAATCAAGTGTTGCCACACATCGATTTTAAAACCGTGCGCCGCAATCCAAAGGTGTGGATGGGTTTTTCAGATGTGACGGTGTTGAATATCGCCTTGTGGCAAGAATGTCGTCTCGTCACGTTCAATGGCCCGATGTTATTGACCGATTTTGCCGAACATCCGCGCATGTTGGATTACACGCAGGATTATTTTATGCGCACCTTGATGTCAAATAAACCGGTCGGGCGCGTCAGCCCGTCGCCCGAGTGGACGGAAGAATTTCTCGACTGGGGGAAGCGCCAGGATTTAGCGCGGCCTCGGCTCAAAAATGCGGGCGGTACCTGGACTTGGTTAAAACCAGGCCGCGCCCGCGGCCAGTTGGTCGGCGGCTGTTTAGAATCTATGTTGCATTTGCGCGGTACGCGTTTTTGGCCGGATTGGCAGGATTGCATTTTATTCATCGAAACCTCCGAAGAAAAGCCGTCACCGGCACGCGTAGATAGCTGGTTGACGGATTTCGATCTAATGGGCGTGTTGGAGCAACTGCGTGGAATTGTCGTCGGGCGCTCGATGCGTTATAGTAATGAAGAAAAGCGCCAATTGCGTGCGATTTTGGTCGAGCGCACCAAAAAATATTCTTATCCCATCGTTACCGATCTCGATTTCGGTCACACCGCTCCGCAATTTATTTTGCCGTTAGGTGTCGAGGCGCAAATCGACACATATGAAGAATATTTCGGCATCGTAGAAGCGGCCGTGAGATAAACGCCGCGCGTTATGCATCCCGTGATACGCATTGTGTGTTTAATTGCGCTCGCGCTATGGATGGCGAGTGGTAGCGTAGTCGATGTTGCAGTGGGGATGCTCATGGTCGCGCTTGCGTATCTCATCGCGCAACGGGTGCCGCAGCCTCAGGTATGGCGTATGGTTTGGCGTTTACGTATGTTGGCGCTGGCGTTATTGATTTTGTACGGCTGGATGTCGCCCGTTGCGGTGGGGTGGCGGCCCGATGGCGCTGGGTTATGGCTAGGTGTGGCGCGTGTCGCGGGATTGGTGGTGTTAGTGCTGGCGGTGCATTTAATAAATCTGCTCACCAGTGCCGCACAATGGTTGGCGGCGATTTATTGGCTGGCCTATCCATTGCGGTGGGTGGGTTTATCGCGTGATCGCTTGGCCATGCGCATGCATTTGGTCATGTATTATTTGAATGATTTACAAGACGACTTAGCGCGGCGGCGCGCGCCTTCCCAAGGAAATATATGGCAAGACATCGTCGCACGAGTGGAAGCCGGTTGGCAATGGGGTGACGCACGCATGGCGCAACCGGTGTCCGCATATACCATTGAAGTAGACGCGCCACCGGTGTGGCAGTGGGCGATCCCGCTTACTATTTTATGTATGATGTGGGTACGCTAATGCGTTATGCCGCAGGTATTGAGTATGACGGCCATCCTTTTTGCGGTTGGCAAATACAAAAAACGGGTGCGGATAGCATACAACAACGCGTTGAGCATGCGTTGTCGGCGGTCGCCGATCATGCGCTAAAGGTCACCTGCGCAGGGCGTACGGATGCAGGCGTGCATGCCTTGAATCAAATCATTCATTTCGAGAGCGCCGCGCCGCGCGCAATGTCGAGCTGGATACGCGGCGCGAATTCCAATCTGCCTAAAGAAATCGCCGTGACTTGGGTGCAGCCTGTCGCGGATGATTTTCATGCGCGATTTTCCGCGACTCGTCGCACGTATCGTTATGTGATCGCCAATCGGCCGGTGCGTCCCACGTTTTTGGCGTGGCGCAGCGCGTGGGAATATCGACCGTTAGACGCAGTACGCATGCAAGAAGCAGCGAATTTTCTGCTTGGTGAACACGATTTTTCGTCCTATCGCGCCTTGGCGTGCCAGGCCAAAAGCCCCGTGCGCACCGTGCATCGACTCCAAGTGCGCCGCCAAGGCGAATTGATATTGATCGATGCCGAGGCCAATGCGTTTCTGCACCATATGATACGCAATATCGCCGGTGTGTTGCTGGACATAGGCGCAGGCAAACAAGCACCTCCTTGGGCGCAAGAGGTGCTACAGGCGCGTAATCGCGCCTTGGGCGGCATCACCGCGCCGCCGCATGGATTATATTTTGTCGGCGTGATGTATCCGGAAAGGTTTGGCATTCCATATATGCCGGAGACGGCAATGTTGTGGTGAAGGGTGCGGAATGTTACCCCAACCGCCCAAGCGAAGCCCCCGATTTTCGCCACAAATACTTTGTCCCTCGCGCTAAAAACGGTAAACTAACGCACTTTTTGAATTTGAGCGGTCTAGGGTTATATCGCCATGCAGCGCACCCGTATTAAAATTTGCGGTATTACGCGGCCTGAGGACGCCATGATGGCTTGTGCGGCCGGGGCGGACGCGTTGGGATTGGTGTTTGCGCAGACGAGCCCGCGTTGCGTAGAGATCGCCCAGGCGCGCGCCATCATCGCAGCGGTGCCGCCCTATGTAACCGTGGTAGGATTGTTTATGCATGCCCCGCGTGCGGAGATCGCGCATATAGTGGGGCAGGTGGCCTTGGGGGCGTTGCAGTTTCATGGTGACGAGACACCGGATGATTGTCGAGGTTTTGGTGTGCCCTATATCAAGGCAGTGGCCATGGCCGGGTTGGCCGACCCACAGGCCTATGTCGCGCGATTTGCAGATGCGCAAGGCTTTTTGTTCGATAGCCATGCCCCTGGACAGCGCGGCGGTTTGGGTCAGACCTTTGATTGGAATTGTTTGCCGCAGGGGCTTGCGCGTCCCTTGATCTTGGCAGGGGGCCTAAACCCCGCCAATGTTGCAGTGGCCATGCGCCAGGTGCGCCCCTATGCGGTGGATGTCAGCAGTGGCGTAGAAGCGGCCAAGGGGATTAAAGACCCGGCTAAGGTGCGCGACTTTATTCGAGCAGTACACGAGGTGGATAGTGAGTTTGCCTGATTTACCTGATGATCGCGGCCACTTCGGCCCTTATGGCGGCATGTTTGTCGCAGAAACCCTGATGGGGCCGCTTGAGGAATTGCGCCAAGCGTATTTCAAATATCGTAACGATCCCGCTTTTCTACGTGAGTTGCAGGCCGATTTCACGCATTATGTGGGTCGCCCGTCACCGCTATATCATGCAGAGCACTTGAGTAAACATGTGGGCGGGGCGCAGCTCTATCTCAAGCGCGAAGACCTCAATCACACTGGCGCGCATAAGATCAACAACACCATCGGCCAAGCCCTACTCGCCAAACGCATGGGCAAGACACGCATCATCGCGGAGACCGGCGCGGGTCAACACGGCGTCGCCTCGGCGACCGTGGCGGCGCGTTTGGGGATGGAATGTGTGGTTTATATGGGCACGGCAGATGTCAAACGTCAGGCACTCAACGTGTATCGCATGCGATTATTGGGCGCTACCGTAGTGCCGGTAAATTCGGGGTCGCGGACGTTAAAAGATGCCCTCAACGAGGCCATGCGCGATTGGGTGACGCATGTCGATAATACCTTTTACATCATCGGCACGGTCGCGGGTCCACACCCCTATCCGTTGATGGTGCGGGAGTTTCAGAAGGTGATAGGTCATGAGGCGCGCGCGCAAATTTTAGAGCAAGCGGGCCGTCTGCCGGACGCCTTGGTCGCCTGCGTTGGGGGTGGATCAAATGCGTTAGGCCTGTTCCATCCCTTTTTGAATGACACCTCGGTCGCGATATACGGCGTGGAAGCGGGTGGCGAGGGCATCGCCTCGGGCCGTCATGCGGCGCGCTTTGCGACGGGTCGTCCAGGGGTGTTGCATGGTAATCGCACCTATTTGATGGAAGACGACGATGGTCAAATCATCGAGTCGCACTCAGTGTCGGCGGGATTGGACTACCCCGGCATAGGCCCCGAACACGCCTGGCTGCACGATAATGGGCGGGTAAAATATGTATATGCGACCGACACCGAGGCCCTGGAGGCCTTCCATTTACTGACGCGTCGCGAAGGCATCATGCCCGCCTTGGAATCCAGCCATGCCGTGGCCTATGCCTGCAAGCTGGCGTTGACCCTACACAAGGATCAGATCGTGATCGTGAACTTATCTGGGCGTGGCGATAAAGATATTCACACGGTCGCCGGGCTAGAGGGCATTGCGCTATGAACCGTTTGCCCGCACGTTTCTCCGAATTGCGCCGGTCCCAGCGTAAGGCCTTGATTCCCTTCATCACCGCCGCTGACCCTACGCCGCAGGTGACAGTGCCGCTGATGCATGCCATGGTGGCGGCCGGGGCTGATATAATTGAATTAGGCATGCCCTTTTCCGACCCGATGGCGGAGGGGCCTGCTATCCAGGCCGCCAATGAACGCTCGCTACGCCAACCGGTCGGACTGCGCGGGGTATTGGCCATGGTGCGCGAATTCCGCACCAAAAATGAGGCTACGCCGGTGGTCTTGATGGGGTATATGAATCCGGTAGAGGCCATGGGTTATGCCGAATTTGCACGTGCCGCCGCTAAGGCGGGGGCGGACGCCGCCTTGATCGTGGATGCACCGCCGGAAGAGGCCGGTACCTTACGCGAGGCCCTGCATGCGGCCGGTCTGGAGCAGATCTTTCTGATCGCGCCGACCACGACCCCAGAGCGGATGCGTAAAATTTGTGGTGCATCGAGTGGTTTTGTGTACTATGTTTCTTTAAAGGGGGTCACAGGCGCTAAGACCCTGGACGTTAACGAGGTCGCGGCTAAGGTCGATCTGATCCATAGCATGACCGATTTGCCGGTAGGCGTTGGGTTTGGCATCCACGATGCGGCTTCTGCGGCAGCGGTCGCCAGAGTGGCGGATGCGGTGGTGGTGGGTAGCGCAGTGGTTAACCGCATCGCCGCCCAAGTAAATACCCCGGAACGTATTATACCCGAGGTGTCGGAATTTTTGGCTGAGTTGCGTGGCGCGATAGATCGTCGCTAACGCATCCAAAATTGTTGCGCAACCAAAATATATTGAAGGTGACTTATGAGTTGGTTTGAAAAGCTCGTCCCCGCACGCATACGTACCGAGACGCAGACCAAGCGCACCGTGCCCGAAGGGTTGTGGACTAAATGCGATGGGTGCAGTGCGGTGTTATATCGCGCCGAACTGGAGCGCAATCAAGATGTATGTCCTAAATGTTCTCACCATTCGCGGATCGGCGCACGGCGTCGCTTAGATTTATTTTTGGACCCTGAACCCGCGCCGCGTATAGAAATAGGCGCGGACATCGAACCCGTGGATATCCTGAAATTCCGCGACAGTAAAAAATACAAAGACCGTTTGCTGCTAGCGCAAAAAAACACCGGCGAAATCGACGCGCTGGTCGTCATGCAGGGCAAGGTAAAAGATCTTACGCTGGTTGCAGCGGCCTTCGATTTTAATTTTATGGGCGGTTCTATGGGCTCGGTGGTGGGGGAGCGCTTTGTGCGCGGCGCGCAAGCCTGTTTGCGTGACAATATTCCCTATATCTTGTTTTCCGCCAGTGGCGGTGCGCGCATGCAAGAGGCCTTGTTTTCGTTGATGCAAATGGCCAAGACCAGCGCGGTGCTGGCCAAGTTGAAAGATCGCGGCATCCCCTTCATATCTGTGATGACCGACCCGACTTTGGGTGGGGTGTCGGCGAGCATGGCGATGTTGGGCGATATCCATATCGGCGAACCCAAGGCGCTGATCGGCTTCGCGGGGCCGCGCGTTATACAACAAACGGTGCGCGAAACGTTACCGGAAGGCTTTCAGCGCAGTGAGTTCTTGCTCGATCATGGGGCCTTGGATTTGATTGTGGATCGCCGCGACATGCGTGATCGAATTGCCAATCTACTGGCTATTTTATGTCATCTGCCTGCGCCTACTTCCGAAATCGACAACGCATCTGAAGCCAGCAAACCTAGCAAGCCCAGTAAACCCGTAAAACAAAAACCCGCCAGCACTAAAAAGCCCTAAAGGGTAAGCGTCGAATCGCGCATAGATCGCGTATAGAAGGCATAGCAAACGTCGCTGCAATCCGGCTTAGAGGTGCAGCGGCGCAGGTGTAGGCGCCTAATGGAAAATCTGGGTTTAAAGTACGGACTAGTATGAATGTGAATTCTCCCAGCACGCTTGCAGAGTGGTTGCGCTGGCAAGAGACTTTACACCCCCGTGAAATCGATCTTGGGCTGGAACGTGTGGCTGTGGTGGCGCGGCGCTTGGGCTTGGAAAATCCGCAATTTACGCTCATCACTGTGGGCGGCACCAACGGTAAAGGGTCTACCGTCGCCATGCTGGAAAGTATCTACCGTGCCGCTGGCTATCGGGTCGGTCGTTACACCTCACCGCATTTGTTGCGTTATAACGAACGTATCGCGATTAATAACGCGTTAGCCGGTGACCAAGACTTATGCGCGGCGTTTCAAGAAATAAACCAGGCGCGCGGCGAAATCTCCTTGACCTATTTCGAATTCGGCACCTTGGCGGCGATGTGGTTGTTTGCGCGCGCGGCGGTGGATATCGCGGTGCTTGAAGTCGGGCTGGGCGGGCGCTTGGATGCCGTCAACGTGTGGGACGCAGACGTTGCCGTTGTCACCGGCATAGATATCGATCACACACAGTGGTTAGGCGACACACGCGAGCAAATTGGCAGGGAAAAAGCCGGCATATTGCGCGCCGGACGCCCGGCCGTGTGTGGCGACGCGGAGGCCCCCGCGAGTTTATTGGAGCGCGCCAAGGCGCTCAACGCGCCGCTCTATTGTTATCGACGCGATTTCGGTTACACTGCGCAGCATCCAACGTGGGCCTGGCAGGGGCCGGGCGCGGCGCGGCGGAGTGGCTTGCCGTGGCCGAATTTACGCGGCACCATACAATTGCAAAACGCCAGTGTGGTATTGATGGTGTTACATTTATTGCAAACTAGGTACCCGGTGCAGGCTAAAGATGTACGCGACGGCTTGCTGAGTGTGAGTTTGGCGGGGCGCTTTCATGTGCGTAGCGGCGCGGTATGTGTCATATTGGATGTCGCGCACAACCCGCAGGCGGCGACGGTGCTCGCGCAAAGTTTGCGAGAACAGCATATTTCCGGTCAAACCTTCGCGGTCTTTGGCGTGTTAGCGGATAAAGATATTGCAGGTATAGTCGGGGCGTTACGCAGCGTCGTCGATGCGTGGTTTATAGCGCCGTTGGCGGTGCCACGGGGGGCGGGTGTGGAAGTCTTAGCGGAAATATTTAATGCGCACTCTATACATCCGGTGCCCAATGAAAATATACGCGTCGCCTACTTGGCGGCGCAAGCGGCGGCGCAGACCGGTGATAGAATCCTGGTCTGCGGGTCATTTTATACCGTGGCTGCGATTATGGAAATGTCGGAAAGGGGATAGTGGCATTGCAAACACAGACTAAATACCGCATCGTCGGCGCCGTGGTGCTGATCTCGGCATTGATTATTTTGGTGCCGTTGTTTTTGGAGCCGCCAAGCAATGTGCCCGCGCCATTGCGCGGCGAACAAATCCCGACCAATCCACATCAAGATTTGTTCGCATCGGTAGAATTTAATCCGCAAGATTTCGCCGCCCCGTCGCCTACTATGCCATTAAAGGAACCCGAGGTGAGAGAAGAAATAAATGTCGAGGGGGCGAGCACCAAGCGTGAGGCGGAGGCCGCCGCCTTGGCGCCGGTTCCCGACACGGATGCGGCGCAAGAGGCGCGCGCGCCCCTGACGTGGTGGGTGCAGTTGGGCGTGTTCGCGCAGGAAGTCAATGCGTCCGGCTTGCGTGATAAGCTCCGCGCCAAGAAATTATCCACCCACGTCGATGCGATTAATAGTCAGGATGGAGTACGCTGGCGGGTGATGGTGGGGCCGGAATTATCACGCAATCGTGCCGTAGCGTTGCGTGACCAGTTGGCGCAGGATACGACCTTGCATGGGGTGATCGTTAAACGGCAATGAACAAGTACCGGGCGCGCTAAGCCGCCCGTCGCGCCATAGCCACCGTATTTTGCTATTTTCGTATAGCCACTTCTGGTACAATATATTGTATCGCGGATGTGCTTGTATCTTCTTGATTTTATTAGGACTGTAGCGTGATAGGTGGCGTCAGCGGGTTAGATGTCGCGATAATTTTGGTGGTGGCGATCTCGGCCATCGTCAGCGTCGTCCGGGGGTTTGTGCGCGAGGCCTTATCGTTGGTGGCGTGGTTTGGGGCCATCTGGGTAGCCTTGGCGTTTGCGCGGCCCATGAGCATGTTTCTCGAATCCTATATCGCCACTGCCAGCCTACGTATCCCCGTTGCCTTCACCGCGTTGTTCTTTATCACCTTGCTGTTGCTGACCTTGGTCTCGGTCTTGCTCAGTCAGCTCGTTAAACGTAGTCATTTGTCTGGGTTTGATCGCACCATAGGCTTGGTGTTCGGTTTGGTGCGTGGCGGGATCGTGGTGGCGCTGTGCGTGTTATTGATAGGCATGACTCCTTTAACAAAACAATTGTGGTGGCGTGACTCGCGTCTGGTTTCCCAATTTCAAACTGTGGCGAATATGATGCGCCATAGTTTGCCGTCGGATTTCGCTAGTAACCAATAGCTATTCATCGCGAGGTAGTCCAATGTGCGGTATCGTCGGTATCGTCGGTAGAGGGCCTGTCAATCAGGCGCTATATGACGCTTTGACTGTTTTGCAACACCGTGGACAAGATGCCGCAGGTATAGTCACTAGCGATGAACGCAATTTGTCGTTGCGTAAAGACAATGGCTTGGTCAGCGATGTTTTCCACACCCGGCATATGCTCAAATTGACGGGGCGCATGGGCATCGGTCATGTGCGTTATCCTACGGCAGGTTCTTCCGCCTCCGCCGAGGCGCAACCCTTTTATGTGAATATGCCTTACGGCATCACCTTGGCGCACAATGGCAATTTGACGAATGCCGAGCAGCTTAAACATGAAGTATTTCGCGACGACTTACGCCATGTGAATACCGAATCGGATTCCGAGATTTTGCTCAATGTATTCGCGCATGAGTTATGGTCGCAAGGCAAACATAAGCTAAGCGAGAAAGAACTGTTCGCGGCCGTGCGCGGTGTGCATGAGCGTTGTCGTGGCGCGTATGCGGTGGTCACTATGATTACCGGGTTCGGCATCCTGGCATTTCGCGATCCCTATGGCATCCGGCCCCTCGTCTATGGAGAACGCGATAACGATGCCGGTAAAGAATATATCATTGCGTCGGAGAGTGTGGCGATTCAAGCCTTGGGTTTCCGCCTCATCGCCGATGTGGAACCCGGCGAAGCGGTGCTAATTACTACCGAGGGCAAGGTGTATAAGCAACAATGCGCGAAGAATCCGCAGCGCTCGCCTTGTATTTTCGAGTATGTATATTTTGCGCGTCCCGATTCGATTATCGATGGAATCTCCGTTTATAAAGCGCGCATGCGTATGGGCGAAATGTTGGCCGATAAGATCAAACGCGATTTCGCCGGTGAGCATATCGACGTGGTGATTCCGATTCCCGACACCAGCCGGACCGCCGCATTGGAACTGGCCCACGCATTAAATCTCGCCTACCGCGAAGGTTTTGTCAAAAATCGCTATATCGGACGCACGTTTATCATGCCGGGGCAACGACAACGCAAAAAATCCGTGCGCCAGAAACTGAATGCCATAGACCTGGAGTTTAAGGGCAAAAACGTGTTGCTTGTCGATGATTCCATCGTGCGCGGCACTACCTCGCAGCAAATAATTCAGATGGCGCGCGAGGCGGGCGCCCATCGTGTATTTTTCGCCTCGGCGGCACCGCCGGTCATGTATCCGAACGTGTATGGAATCGATATGCCTTCGGTGGAAGAGCTCATCGGACATGCTCGCGACGAAGCGCAGATTGCTACCGCAATCGGTGCCGATAGATTGGTTTATCAAGCATTGCCCGATCTCATCGAATCTTGTCGACGCGGTAATCCGGCCATTGAGCGGTTCGACGCCTCGTGTTTTGACGGCAAATACATTACCGGCGATATCACCCCGGAATATCTGAAACGTTTGCAGTTGTTGCGCAATGACGATAACAAAGAGGCCAGCCGCTCGGGTGACAATGAAGTCATAGATTTGCACAATACTCGCTAAGCGTTTTTGCGTAAAAACCATGCATGGTTAAATCAATACGGTTATTGTTTGAAATGTGTTGTTAAACGCATGCATATTGACAAGTAACTTTGCCAAGACTATTCTGTTAATCAGCGCCGATTTGCACTTCCTTGCGGGCGCTTAAAAAATACCGCTAAGCGAAGAGGAAATCCCGCTTCGATAGCCGTATGCGGGTTTTTTTGTGCCCGCGTTTTTCCATATCCTGCGAAACGAGGGTTTTATGCACGATCAAGATGATTTTAAATTCGATACATTAGCGGTACGCCATGGTATACAGCGTACCCACGAGGGCGAACACAGCGAACCCATCTTTGCGACTTCCAGTTATGTGTTCGCCAGCGCCGCCGAGGCGGCGGCGCGTTTTTCCGGCGAGTCGCCCGGCAATATCTATTCGCGATTTACCAATCCCACCGTGCGCGCTTTTGAACAGCGTTTAGCGGCGCTGGAAGGCGGCGAGGCCTGCGTCGCCACGGCATCCGGCATGGCGGCGATTTTAAGCGCATGCGTGGGCCTCATGAAGGCCGGCGATCACATGGTGTCATCGCGTTCCGTATTCGGATCGACGGTCGTTTTGTTCAACAATTATTTGACACGCATGGGCATCGCTACCTCATACGCTCCGCTCACCGATCTGGCGGCGTGGCGTGCGGCGATAAAATCGAACACGCGCGTCCTGTTTGTTGAAACCCCTTCGAATCCGCTGACCGAGGTGGCCGATATCGCCGCCTTGGCCGACCTTGCTCATCAACACGATTGTTTGTTGGTGGTAGACAATTGTTTTTGTACCCCTGCGCTGCAACAACCCCTAAAACTCGGTGCCGATGTCGTCGTGCATTCAGCCACCAAATATATCGACGGTCAAGGGCGTTGTCTGGGTGGCGCGGTGGTGGGCAATGCACAAATCGTAGGCAAGGATGTGTATGGTTTTTTGCGCACCGCCGGGCCGACGATGAGCCCGTTCAATGCATGGGTTTTCACCAAGGGATTGGAGACATTGCGCCTGCGTATGCTGGCGCATAGCGCGGCGGCCCATGCCTTGGCGCAGTGGTTGCGCGAGCAGCCGGTGGTCGCTAAGGTGCATTATCCCGGCTTGCCAGATCATCCGCAACATGCGCTGGCGAAAAAACAACAGTCCGCCTTTGGCGGCGTGCTGTCATTTGAAGTGCGAGGTGGCAAGGAGGGTGCTTGGAAGGTCGTAGACAGCACGCGCATGTTATCGATCACTGCCAATTTGGGCGACGTAAAATCTACCATCACCCATCCTGCATCCACCACGCATGGTCGTTTAACGCCTGAGGCGCGTTTAGAATCCGGCATTAGCGATGGATTATTGCGCATTGCGGTTGGATTAGAAGATATTGACGATATTAAAGCGGACTTGTTACGTGGGTTTAACGCCTAAAACGACGCATCTAGTGCCGGTCAAGCCATAACAATGATGGGTTACAATATTTTTCGTTAGTTAGGGCTGAGGTTTAGCACGTCTGGGGTCGAAAGCAGTATAGTGGAGAGTGTGAAAAATACACATAATTAGTGTGGTTTAGAGTGTAGTAAGAGGGCGTGGATTGATCGCGTATCGCAATTGAGGAGTGACATGTGGGTGCTGAGTTGCGCAAGATTATGTATATCGAAGACGAACCGGATATTCAAATTATCGCCAAATTATCACTGGAACAAGTAGGTGGCTTTGAGGTGCAGATTTGTAGTTCAGGAGTGGAAGGCTTAGCAAAAGTAAAAGCATTTCATCCCGATCTCATTTTGTTAGATGTCATGATGCCCGGTATGGACGGGCCGACGACGTTGGCCGAACTTAAAAAAATGCCCGAATTAAAAAATGTGCCGATGGTGTTTATGACTGCCAAGGCGCAACCGCTAGAAATAGAACATTTCAAACGTCTAGGCGTTGTCGATGTTATTACCAAGCCGTTTGATCCAGTAGGGTTGCCTGCGCAGGTGCGGAAAATTTGGACCAGCGCGGTTGGCTGACATGGATTTAGATGCGCGATTAATAGAGCTGCGTAGACAGTACGTCGCGCAACTGCCAAAAAAATTCTCGGACATCGAGGCGTTGTGGCGGCAATTGCGCACTCAAGACGACCCGCAACAGCGCGCAGATTTACATCGGTTAACGCATAGTTTGGCGGGTTCCGGGGCGACCTATGGGTTTCCCAATATCAGCACTGCGGCACGCCATGCCGAGGATATACTAAAACCCCACAGTGAGGCGCAAGGGCAGCCATTGCCCGCATCGCAAATCGAAGACGCCCTGCGGTCCTTGGGTAAGGTGATCGGCGAAGCAAAATCGCAAGGCTAGGCGGATTTGGAATTTTACATGGCGTATCATCCGGGCTTTATTTGCTAACCAGCCTGTTGGGTCTGGTCTATGTTATTATACGCAAAGACTCGGATACGCGCGTTTAAAGCGCACATCCGAGTATGCATAAGGCAGGTATAGCGTTAAGGTAGTACGAGGCGCGGTTGTTGCGACGCACGATACAACACCACGATGCGGCCTATCGTTTGTACCAGCGTGGCGTCGGTGCGTTGCGCCAATTCTGCGGCGATTTGGTGCAGCGTTGCCCGTTCTGCAGTATGAATTTTGACTTTGAGCAGTTCGTGATGTTCTAGGGCGGCATGGAGTTCCTGCGTAACCGCCTCGCTAGCGCCTGCATGGCCGACCGAGACCACGGGTTTTAGTTTGTGCGCAAGACTGCGTAAATGACGGATTTGAGTATTAGTAAGCGATATCATGACAAGCAACGGTTATCCCAACGACAAAACATTGGCTATTGTACCAAAAAAACCTCATGGTTTCAGTGTGCAAGCCAGTCCTTTTAATCCCATCAAGTTTGAATTGGGCATCATTTTGATTATAGGACTGTTGTTGGTGCTAGTGATTGAACGTATCACGCCGCGCGGCGTCCTACAGTTACTAGGGCTGTGGGTGTATGCCATGGCGGGCGTCGCGTGGCTGAGTTGGCGCATACGACGCACCCAGCACGCGCTAGGGTAGTTATTATGGCCAAGAGCAAGAGCAGCCGTCGCTGGTTGCAAGAACACGTGAATGATCCCTATGTCAAACAGGCCCAACAGCAAGGATATCGCTCGCGTGCAGCGTTTAAGCTGCTCGAGCTGGATCAGCGTGACCACTTGTTGCGCCCTGGGATGACGGTCGTAGACCTCGGTGCGGCCCCCGGCAGTTGGTCGCAGATTGCGGCGCAGCGGGTGGGCCGCCTGGGGCATGTCGTCGCCCTCGATATACTACCCACGGAGCCCTTGGAGGGGGTGACCGTTTTACAATTGGATTTTACCGTCGATGCGGCTTTGACGGCCTTGGATCAGGCCTTAAACGGGCGGGTGGTAGACCTTGTGATTTGCGATATAGCCCCCAATATCACCGGAATAGACTCAGTGGATCAACCGCGCGCGATCTATCTTGTGGAATTGGCGCTGGATTTTGCACTGAAGAAACTGCGGCCGGGGGGCGATTTCCTGGTGAAGGTGTTTCAAGGCGCAGGTGCAGAGGAATTTATCAAGTTGTGTCGCCCGGCATTTACGTCATTGGCGATACGCAAGCCCAAGGCCTCGCGGCCACGTAGCAACGAAGTGTATGTGTTAGCTCGACGGCGCAAGTAAGGTAAGTTAATATTAATTCAATGATGTTAAAACGTTTAACCATATGTTGTAGAAGGTTGTTGGCGGTACAAGGGGGCAGCCCCAGGGACAATGCTAGAGCCAGTGCAAGGGTGCGGGGTACGTGCCTCTTTGCAAGACGCTCCACGTTGGGTACGATTGAGGTTTCGGTAAGAGGCAGAGCACGTTGAGCGAAATGGCGAAAAATATTATTTTGTGGGTGGTTATCGCAATCGTCTTGATGACGGTGTTCAATAATTTTGCACCGCGTCAGACCAATGCGCGCCAAGTCGAATATTCTCAATTTGTCCATGATGTAAAAGACGGGCAGGTTCAAAAAGTTCAAATCGAGGCCGAAGGGCGCGTGATCCGCGGCACCTTGCAAAACGGCGATAAATTTATGACCTTCAGTCCGAATGACCCGGGCCTGATGGGCGATTTGCTGAATAATCACGTGGCGATAGACGTGAAACCGCCCGAGCAACAGAGCTTGATGATGCAAATTTTCATCTCTTGGTTCCCAATGCTGTTGTTGATTGCGGTGTGGATATTCTTTATGCGCCAGATGCAAGGCGGGGGCGGCGGGCGTGGCGCGATGTCGTTCGGCAAGAGCCGCGCGCGCATGTTGGGTGAAGATCAAGTCAAGGTCACGTTTAGCGACGTGGCAGGTGCCGACGAGGCCAAAGAAGAAGTGGCGGAGTTGGTAGAATTCCTACGCGATCCCGGCAAATTTCAGAAACTCGGCGGCAAGATTCCGCGCGGTGTATTATTGGTCGGCTCGCCGGGGACAGGTAAAACCCTGCTGGCGCGGGCGATTGCCGGTGAAGCCAAGGTGCCTTTCTTTACGATCTCAGGTTCGGATTTCGTAGAAATGTTCGTCGGTGTCGGCGCGTCACGGGTGCGCGACATGTTCGAGCAAGCCAAAAAACACGCGCCGTGCATCATCTTCATCGATGAAATCGACGCCGTGGGCCGTCATCGCGGCGCGGGCTTAGGCGGCGGTCATGACGAACGCGAGCAAACCTTGAATCAATTGCTGGTCGAAATGGACGGTTTTGAAGGTAACGAGGGCATTATCATCATTGCGGCGACCAACCGTCCCGATGTCTTGGATCCGGCCTTATTGCGTCCGGGTCGTTTCGACCGTCAAGTCGTCGTGCCGTTGCCCGATTTGCGTGGCCGCGATCATATCTTACGCGTACATATGCGTAAGGTGCCGTTGGCGGATGACGTAAAGCCGGAATTTATCGCGCGCGGCACGCCCGGTTTTTCCGGTGCCGATTTGGCCAATTTGGTCAACGAGGCCGCGTTATTCGCCGCGCGCAAAAACAAGCGCTTGGTGTCTATGGATGATTTCGAAAAGGCCAAAGACAAAGTCATGATGGGCGCAGAGCGCAAGTCCATGGTGATGAGCGACGACGAAAAGCGTCTGACCGCTTATCACGAAGCAGGGCATGCCATCGTGGGGCGTATGGTGCCCGCGCACGATCCCGTATACAAAGTCACTATCATCCCGCGCGGGCGCGCGTTGGGCGTGACGATGTTCTTGCCCGAGGCGGATCGTTACAGCTATAGCAAACAGCGTTTGGAAAGCCAAATCAGTTCTCTATTTGGTGGTCGTTTGGCGGAAGAATTGGTGTTTGGCGGCGAGTCGGTGACGACCGGCGCGTCTAACGATATACAGCGCACCACCGACATCGCGCGCAATATGGTGACCAAGTGGGGGTTGTCGGATCGTCTAGGCCCGATGACTTATAGCGAAGACGAAGGCGAGGTCTTTTTGGGTCGCTCGGTAACGCAGCACAAAGAAGTTTCCGACGAAACCGCGCACGTCATCGACGAAGAAATTCGCGCCATTGTTGATCGCAATTACGAACGTGCGAAGACAGTCTTGCTCGACAATATCGAAAAATTACACGCCATGGCCGATGCCTTGATGAAGTATGAGACGATAGACGCCGGTCAGATCGAAAATATTATGACGGGTCGCCCGCCCGGTCCACCGAGTTCTTGGGACGATACGACCGATAGCGGCAGCGGCGATAAGCTAACGCGCCCCTCGGCGTTGGGTGCGGAACGCAAAAAGGACGAAAAACCGGTTGCAGGACCTGCGACAGGTTCTACCTAAGATTTGTGATCGTTTTTAACACCAATAAACCCCCTTGCGGCACGTCGCGGCAAGGGGGTTTTAGGTTATTACCATGCTAGATTTATCAAACCCCCAGGTGATGGGGATACTCAATGTAACCCCCGATTCTTTTGCCGACGGCGGGCGTTATGTCGAGCCACAGCAGGCCGTGACTCAGGCCCGGCGTATGGCGGCGGAGGGCGCGACCCTGATCGACATTGGGGGCGAATCTACGCGCCCAGGTGCCCTTACGGTCACCGTAGAACAAGAGCTGGCGCGCGTGATACCTGTTATAAAGGCCTTACAGGCTGCCGACCTAAACGCCACCCTCTCTATCGACACCTGCAAGCCTGAGGTCATGCGTGCCGCCGTCAATGCCGGTGTGGGGCTGATCAACGATGTCTGCGCCTTGCGCATGCCTGGAGCCGTGGAGGCCGCTGCGGAGCTGGCGGTGCCTGTATGTCTAATGCATATGCAAGGTGAGCCGCGCACCATGCAGGTCGCGCCGCATTATGCCGATGTCGTCGCCGAGGTGAGGGATTTCCTATTGGCGCGCGTTGAGGCCTGCATCGCAGCGGGGATTGCTAAACACAATGTTATTTTAGACCCCGGTTTTGGTTTTGGTAAAACCGTCGCTCACAATCTGACGCTGCTAAAACATTTGTCCGAGTTATGTGCGTTGGGATTTCCGGTGCTAGTGGGGCTGTCGCGCAAATCCATGCTGGGTGCGTTGCTGAATGCGCCGGTAGAAGATCGGTTATACGGCACGGTCGCATTGACAACGATGGCGGTGGCGGCGGGCGCGCGCATCGTGCGCGTGCATGACGTGCGAGCGAATTGGGATGCGTTGCGGGTGGCGGTTGCGGTGAGGGAGGGCTAGTGTAATTAATTGCTGTTGCAGGGTCGTTAATCCAATTGCAATCGATGATTGTCACCAATCTCCCTGACAATATTTTTTGCCACTCCCGCTGCCTTCGCAAATTCCGGCCAACGTCGTACGGCATCCGCGATTTCTTCAATTAATTCGTTTGGTTTCGGTAGGGTGACGGCATCCGCAACGCTCAGTTGATTCAATCAAAACGCCGCGTCATAAAATGCGGCCGTAAATAAGTATGTTGATATCAGTATACTAAAATATAGCCCAATATAGTGCTATTATATTATACTAGATATGCTTGGTTTGTCAACGTGAGCTAAGTATAAAAGGCTTTTAACAGCCTATTATATGCAAATAATACGTATAATATGCTAATTAAAGTTTGTCAAATGTGAAATTAAAAAATCTTGGTTTATACCTTATAATGGTCGCGCATAGCAAAAAGTTTGCTGGCGTAGGTCGTGCTCACACAGGCGTTCTGCGCAGTCAAAAAAGGCCGGAAAACGTACATTTAAATGTTGCGGAGGGTTTATGAATAAAAATATCAGTTTGTCATATGTTGTGAATGTGTCAGTGTTAGCAATACTTCCCTCGTCGGTATGGGCATTCGGAATGTTGGGTGGCAATGGAGTGATGCTTCAATCCAATCAAAATGTTCAAGTGGGAGTTGAATTTCAGAAAATTGAAAATGCTGGATTCGCATTTGATGCTACCTCCGCGAATTTTGACGCTACCGTATATGGCAATGGTAGTGCGCGAGTTCCCGAAAACGTATCGTCATTGACGTCAGAAGTGCTATTGATACGCGGCGATTACGCAGTCTCGAACGGAATCAATTTGTTTGGAAAAGTCGGTACGACTAAGGACAAAGGAAATTTACTGCGCAGCAATCCAGGTAATCTTGTAGCGGTTGGTGCGCGTTACGTGCCGGTACAAGATAGTCTAATCAAGGTTGGTTTGTCTTTGCAGGGAATGTACGTAGGTGAAAAGGGCGCTAGGGACAGTGTCCCGGCAAATGCCACACCGACCTATGCGAATACTTCGATATATAATGCGCGCGGGAACGCGCAGGACAAGCTGCAATACCAACGCTATGATGCGTTATTAAATGTTAGTTTTGATACGCGTTACGTGACGCCATATCTCGGAATACTCTTTACTTATATCAACGGGGAATATTCGAGTAAGGTGGAGGGTAATGCAACTGCAAATACGTGTACCCCCACTTGTAGCAGCACCTCCACACATTTTATTTATACCGAGAACCGCAAGGTTAGCAATCCAAATTTAATAGGTGCGATATTTGGGATATCATTGAATCAGAATGAACAATTTGGTTTCAATTTGGAGACCCGCTTTGGCCAGGGATTCGCCTATGTAGGTTCGGCAGTGGCGCGATTCTAATATGTTGGGTAGTGTATCTGCGTAACTAACTCATTAGGGGCAGTGAGATAATGAAAGTCGAAATCTGGTCAGATCTCATCTGCCCTTGGTGTTATATTGGAAAGCGCCGTTTTGAATCGGCGTTGGCGCAATTTGATGGCAAGAACGATGTTAAGATCGTCTGGCGCAGTTTTGAGTTAGACCCAGATGCAGACACGCAATTGAGTGAAACGCTGGTGCAATTGTTGGCCCGCAAATACGGCGTCGATGCGGCGCAAGCGGCGGCGATGAATGCGCAAGTCTCTATGCTTGCGGCCCAGGAAGGCTTGGTATACCGATTGGAAAATGCACGCCCAGGTAACACGTTAGATGCACATCGCTTGACCCATTTTGCGCACACACAAGGTTGCGATGCACCAATGATGGAGCGCTTGATGCGCGGCTATTTTTCGGAATCACTTGCTATCGGTGAGCGTGATGCGCTGATAAAAATCGCGGACGAAATCGGTATGGACATGCATGACGTTCGCGCCATGTTTGACAGCGACGCATTTGTTGCCGAGGTGCGTGCCGATGAGCGCCGCGCCGCGCAATTGAACATACGCGGCGTGCCGTATTTTTTGATAGATGAAAAAATCGGTATTTCCGGCGCGCAATCCGTCGCGACGTTTGCTGGGGCGTTAGAGCGTGCTAAAAAGTGACCTTTCCATAAGCCGTGGCATAGGGTGAGCCATCGCGTAATTTTTTAAATTCAAACTGAGGAAACAGTGTACCCGTAGCGGTTGGCGTATTGAAGATAATGTCGTAGCGTTGGCCAGGGCCTACATCGAGTGATGTCATTGTTTCGGGCGTGGGCCATTGGCGGCCATCTTCGACATAGACGGTGAAGGATTTTGCGTTACCGGCGCTGTCGAGGATGCTAAAGGTGCCGTTGATAGAATGCAGACCAATTAAACGCAATGCAACTTTTGAGTTGGTCGCCGCCGTTAGTGTTGCAGCAGGAGAGACGGCAGATAGACCTTGTTCGCCGTTGATTAAGAAATATTTCGGATTGTAGTCGGCGAACACGGGGGAGTTGTCAATTGCAGTGTGATAGGCCGGATCAACTGAGCTCAAAAGATAAGTTTGAATAAAGTTGTACGCGGTCGCCGCGTCGGGGGTGAGTTGATTGAGAAAATTTCCTGTTGCGTCCTTCGGCCGAACGATCAATGGGCCATACATGCCCATTTCCAAATGTTTCACTGTGTGTACGTGGCAATGATACATATAGGTACCCGCCATTTCGGGGGTGGGACTCCAAGTGTAAGTATCGGTACCATTTCCATTTGTCACCGCGCGGCTAGTTTCTGGTACACCGTCTTCCGAGGTGGGCACATCGGCACCGTGCAGATGTATCGTGTGGCCATCATAGGGTGCATTTTCTTGGGGCGTCATCATGTTTACGTTCAGAGTTAAATTGAGAGTGTCTCCTATGCCTACTTCTATAAGTGGGCTTGGCAACGTCGGATTAACCGCAGTATTCATCATGGCGGAGCATGGCGCGTAACCCCAAAACGTTACCGGATTTGTTGTGTTGGTTGAGGCATCGATGAGGTTTTTAGAAAATGCACCTACGCACAACGTTTTATCAATCGTCGTGGCGTTTGCGCCGAGGGATAAACCCAGTGTCACGCAAGTCAATGTAGCGGCAGCCACGCGAGCGCGAGATGCGGAGTTAAGAGAATTTCGTGTCATAACAGTCTCTCCGATTCGATTTTTTACGGATTGATGTAAATTAAGGTAGCGACGCCATTCAGATACGTGCCGTTGGCGGTTTCCATTTGCGCAGTGTGATTGTGCATCGGGTACTTGCCCAGTTGATTTAACTTAAATAACACCTCGACGCTACCCAAGGGCGGAACCTGTAACACGTCTAGCAATTTATATGGCGCAACGCGGCGCACCCCGTTGACGTTAATGACTTCAACGTGGTTGGCGTGGAAGTGGAAGGTCTGCGGATATTGGCCAGCATTAAGGATACGCACGAGCGCAGTTTCGCTGATACGGCCATCAATCGCTGTTTTTGCTTTATCCAACATCGCATCTTCACCGCCCATGCCGTTGATGAGGAAGTAATTCGCTTTGTAGACGCCGGTATCGACAGTCGCTCCGGTTGCCGCAACATCGTTCCAACGCGTTTTATCCATGTCGCCGGTGACCCATAGGCGCTGAAAGGTATAACTTGGGCCGCCGGTCCACGCAGTCGCGCCACCGGAGACGGGTGCAACGATTATTGCGCCATATAAACCCATTTCGCGGTTGATATTGTTGTTGAGGCTATCGTAATACAAATAAGCGCCTGCATCCGTCGCCGTGAAGGTGTAGGTCTTGCTGGCGCCGGGCGCGACGGCGGTGATATCCGTGGCGATGCCTTTTACAACAAAGTTATGATCTAGTGTATGGTCGTTTTGTAGGGTGACGTTGACAGTGTCGCCCTCGGTGACATTGAGCACCGGCCCTGGGAATTTCGGAGTGGTTGCAACATCGGTGTAACTCCATGCCGGGATGGCCGCGCCGCCACCGCCATTGACGGTGAGCGTGCCGGGTTTGATATATAAAGTGAAGTTGCGCGTGCCTGGGGTCGGCGCGATGGCGACGAAGTCGGTTGCGCTGACATTTGCGCCAGTGATCGTGACGCTTGCCGTTGCCGGTGTAAAACTGTATCCAGATAGGTTAGGCGTAAGCGTATAGGCGCCATTGCTTAAACCGCTAAACGAATAATCGCCACTCGTATCGCTGGTCGTGGTCGTGGCGCCGAGCGTGACGGCGACGCCGCTGACCGCGACACCGCTGCTATTGGCGATCTTGCCGGAAATTGTATACGTGGCTGCCGACGCAGGCGGTGTACCCGAGAAATTCGTATTGGACACATCGGCGCCATTGACAGTGACCGCGATATTGGTTGGCGCAAAGGTATAGCCGGTCAACGCCGGTGTGACCGTGTAACTGCCGTTCACCAAGTTGGTAAAGCTATAATTGCCGCTGGCGTCGGCGGTTGTGGATGCCGTTGCAGTACCGCTTAGGCTGACCGTTGCGCCGCTGACGGCAGTGCCTGTCCCTGAGGTAATTTGCCCGGTGATGGTATATGTCGCCGTTGGTGGCAGCGCGCCGCTGAAGTCGATAGCGCCAACATTGGCTGCGGTGATGGCGATGGTTTGCGTGGTCGGTGTGAACGTATATCCGCTTAAGTTAGGCGCTACCGTATAGGTGCCTGCCACTAGTCCGGTGAAGGTATAGTTGCCTGTATTGTTGCTCATTGCAGTCTTGGTGGCAGCGCCGCTGAGCGCGAGGGTCACGCCGTTGATAGCGGTGCCGTTCGCGTTGGTGACGCGACCGGATAAGGTATAGGTGGGGGGCGGTGGGGGCGTACCTACATAATTTATGCCCGCGACATTGGCATTATTGAGCGTTGCGGTGCGGTTGCTGGGCACGAAGGAATAGCCGGTCAAGCTGGGAGTGACCGTGTAGACACCGTTGTTGAGTCCAGAAATTATGTAATTGCCGTTGGCATCGGTGGTGACGCTACCCGTACCGCCGCCGCTCAGTGTCAGCGTGACGCCGTTGATACCGGAACCGCTACTGGTAGCGATATTACCGGCGATGCTATAGGTGGTCGTGGTGGCCACTGGTGCGGTGGTGAAATTGAGCGCATTCGCTGAGGCGCGCGTGATGTTGACCGCGCGGCTGACCGGGGTGAAGGAGGTGTTTGTTTGCGCGGGGGTGACGGTGTATGCGCCGACAGCAAGCCCCGTGAAGGTGTAGCGGCCGCTGGTATTAGTCGTGGTGCTCATCGTTGCAGAACCGCTAAGTGCTATGATGACGCCGCTCACGGGGGCATTGGTACCATCGACGATAAGCCCGGAAATATTAAATGTGGTTGTCGGCGGTGGCGTGGTGGTACCGGGAGGCGTTGGTGTAGTGGGCATCGAGCCCACACAATTGATGTTCGCGACAGACGCCCGATTGATGCTCATGGTTCTTTGCAGGACTGCGAATTTGTATTTGTCAGAATGAGTGGCGATGGCATAATCGCCGTTGGCGAGGCCCTCAAAAATATAATACCCTTTTGCATCTGAGGTGGTGGTGGCCGATGTGGTGCCGCTCAAAACGACGGTCACGCCTTGCAACGGCGCGCCTGCGTCATCGGTGACAACGCCGGAGATACTATAGCTATTGGTGGCGCTAGCTCCTCGGCCGGTGGTCGGTTCTTGCGGGCAACCCGCCAACATCAATGCCGCTAACAAGGTGATTCCGAGTTGGTAAATTTTACCCAACCCGCCATTGGATCTTCGTTGGGAACTATAGATGTAACGCCGCATCATTTTTTGCATCGCCCCGTTCCCCATGTATGGACATAGACAGATTCCCTGCCGTTGCAGTGTAGGGTGAATATGATGTTGCGCGTGGCAACACATGACATTAATTTCACCCTGCGTAAAATCCGTGAATAACGTTATGATAATTAGACTGTGCTGTCGTGCGTTAGCAACAGACCGTGGTGTTTCGTTCTATGTGATAAAGTAATTAACCGTCACCATGACGACAGATGCTAGGTGTTTGGGCGACGATAAACAATGCCGAATTATATGTTTTATCATACCCCGAGTCAAACGCTGGGCTATATACCTTGTGAATAACGCAAATTACATGTTCTTCCCATTCATAGCCTACGCATTCGCTATTTATTTTAAAAATGAACGATCTAATACTTGCGCATGTCCATTAAATTCCACTTAATATACGCACGCGTTGTTTTAAGGGGTTAATTCAATTTATTAATGGGCTTCAATGACGGTGAACCGCCAATGTTTACGAGTGCGCGTTGAGCCTTGTGTAAATACTGTTTACGATGAACACTTAGTCTGGCAAGTTAATTCGAAATCTCGTCCCTTCCGTACTGGAACTTACCTCGATCTTCCCGTCATGTAAGTCAACAATGGATTTCACAATGGCCAGTCCCAATCCAGCGCCGTCATCACTGCGATGCCGTGAGGCGTCAACGCGATAGAATCGATTGAACAATCTGGAAAGGTGTTCCGGTGGAATGGCCGCACCGGGGTTTTCGACGACGATGGATATCTCGCGCCCCGGTGTTTGATCGAGTATTACTTGAACAGTGTTACCGGCAGGCGTGTGCCGGATCGCGTTAGATAATAGATTGCTAAGCGCGCGTCGCAGCATTAAACGGTCGGCGCGTACCTTGGCGTCGCCGCGCAAATTTAATGCGACGCCGCGATCTTCCGCCCACGCCTCGTAATATTCAAAAAGATCCTGCACCTCCCTCGCTAAATCGATTTCGATGGTGTTCAGTGGGTACAGACCGTTGTCCGCCTTGGCGAGAAACAGCATCTCGCCTATCATCTGCGCCATGCGCTCGTATTCCTCAATGTTGGAGTAAAGAATTTCGCGGTAGTCGCCGACGTTGCGCGATTGCGAGAGCGCAACCTGAGTTTGGGTTAGCAAATTGGTCACCGGCGTGCGTAATTCGTGGGCGATGTCGGCTGAAAAATTTGCGAGCTGCTGAAAGGATTCCTCCATGCGCGCCAGCATTTCGTTGAACGAGATGGCGAGATCTGTAAGTTCCCTGGGTACGGTGGCGGGAGACAGGCGTGTGTTTAGTTCGTTTGCGCTTATGCGACGGATTTGTGCGACGATGTTGCGCAACGGGATATGCCCCTGGCGCACCGCGACCCACCCCATCAGACCCGTTACGACGATGCCGCTGGCGATCATGATCCACAAGGTGCGGCGGAAACTATCGAGAAAGTGCAAGTGATAGTCTATCGCCACGGCAACCGACACGGTGTATGGAAGGTCATCTAGGCCGGCGCTATTGCTCATGCGGCGCGTCAGTACGCGGTAGGTGTATTGGGGGTCGCGCCACAGACGCACGACTCCATCGGCCACGCTGTTGTTGAGAGCGGAAAAATCAAGACTACCGGGACTTGCGAAAAGCGTATGACCATCGTGCCCTTTGATAAAGAGTGCGGCGCTGTGGTGCCCCACCAGAATATCGCTGAATCGCTGTTCCAACGCTATAGTATCTTCTGCGCGATGCGGTCGGGTGAGCGCCTGCGATACCGCACGCGCGATGACGTTGAGTTCGGCGGTATCTTCTGCGCTGAAATGGTGTTCGATGGAACGCTCGATGACCCAGCCGAAGCCGAAAAACACCAGGGCCGCCGCACCGCCGAAGAGCAAGGTCAGACGTAACGCTAGAGAAGGCGGGCGTCGCATGGGTCTCTCAAGCCCCGTCTGGCGCATCAAGCATATAGCCCATACCGCGCACCGTATGGATGAGTTTAGTTGCGAAACCGTCGTCGATTTTCGCGCGTAGACGGCGAATGGCGACGTCGATGACATTGGTGTCACTGTCGAAGTTCATGTCCCACACTTGCGAGGCGATCAGTGAACGCGGCAATACCTCACCCCGGCGACGCAACAACAATTCCAGCAGCGCAAATTCCTTGGCGGTGAGTGAGATGCGTTGTCCGCCGCGCGTGACTCGGCGGCGCATTAAGTCCAGTACAAGATCCGCTATTTTGAGTGTTGTTTCCGCCGCAGGGGCGGAGCCGCGCCGTAGCAGGGTGCGCACGCGCGCCAATAGCTCGGCAAACGCAAACGGTTTGATCAGATAATCGTCCGCGCCCAGTTCCAGCCCCTTAACGCGATCGTCCACATGATCGCGTGCGGTTAGAAACAACACCGGCACACTCTTGTTTGCGTCGCGCAACGCACGCAAGATACGCCAGCCATCCACGTCCGGCAGCATCACATCGAGTATGATCAAAGCGTAGGGTTCAGTCATCGCAAGCTGTAGGCCGTCCAGTCCGTTGCGGGTGAGTTCTGCCACAAAACCAGCCTCGGTAAGCCCCTGGCACAAATAGTCGCCGATCTTAGTTTCGTCCTCTACAATCAGTATTTTCATTGGTTGCCTACGCCGTCTAACTTATGTCTACGCGTGTGTCTGGAGTTTGACCGCAATCCGCTTCCAGCGAGATGACGGTTTCATTACGAAATTGTAATGTACATGTCACGCCAAGGACAGGGGCGTATTGCTATCATGCATGTAAATAAACCGGTGCATGGCCGGTTCGATGTTGGTTCTTCACTTGAGGATAAATTCGGAATGAGACGAACTCCCCCTGGCACTTGTGTGTTACCCAGTATGGCGCGCCGCCGCTTCATGCAAGGCCTCGCTGCGGGCGGTGTCATGGCCGGTTTGTCGCCTTGGATCAAACCAAGTTGGGCAGCGCAAGCGGCTGTAACTGCAACGGGTGCCGCACTGGTGTTGAGCGGCACCGAATTCGATCTCATAATCGACGAAACACTTGTCAATTATACTGGCGCGCCGCATATGGCGACGACCGTCAACGGTTCACTTCCGGCGCCGACCTTGCGCTGGCGCGAAGGCGATACGGTCAGCTTGCGTGTCACCAACCGATTGCGAGAAATGACCGCGATACATTGGCATGGCATTATTTTGCCGTATCAAATGGATGGCGTACCAGGGATCAGCTATCGCGGTATCGCGCCTGGAGAGACATTTACGCATCGCTTCACGGTGCGTCAGTCAGGCACTTATTGGTATCATGCCCATACGATGGCCGAACAAACCGGCTTGTATGGCGCTATCATCATCGATCCCGCGCAGGGGGATGGCACGCGCACAGGCCGCGATTATGTGGTGCAACTCTCGGATTGGACCGACGATGATCCATTGTCGGTGCTTAAGAAGCTCCACAAACAAAGCGATTATTATAATTTCAGCCAACCGACCGCAGTCGATTTTTTACGCGATGCCGCCACCAACAGCGTGTCCGTCGCCGTAGCCAAGCGTGAGATGTGGAATCAGATGCGGATGAATCCGACAGACCTGGCGGATATCTCCGGCTACACCTACACCTATTTGATGAACGGCACCACGCCGGCGGGCAATTGGACGGGGGTGTTTAATCCCGGTGAACGCGTGCGGTTGCGGTTTATTAACGCAGGTTCGGCGAGTTTTTTTGATGTACGCATCCCTGGTTTGGCGATGACCGTCATTGCGAGCGATGGTCAGGGCGTCGAGCCTGTCACAGTGGACGAATTTCGTATAGGCGCGGGCGAGACCTACGATGTATTGGTCAGCCCCAAAGACATCGCGTATACGATTTTCGCGCAGTCCATGGATCGCAGCGGTTATGCGCGCGGCACACTCGCACCCCGCGCCGGTTTGTCCGCAGACGTGCCTGCGGTAGATAAACTCGAATGGTTGACGATGGGCGATATGATGGGGGCTATGACGCATGCTATGGGTGGAATGGATCATGGTGGCCACGCGACAATGACGCCGGGCAATGCGTCTCCACAAGTGCGCCACGCGAGCAGCGAATTCGGTCCCCGTGTAGACATGCGTGTCGATACGCCGCGCACCAATCTCGACGACCCCGGCATTGGTTTGCGCAATAACGGTCGTCGTGTGTTGACCTATGCGGATTTACACACGCTAGGCGGCGCGATGGATGCGCGCGACGCGGGGCGCGAGATTGAATTACATTTGACCGGCAATATGGAACGTTATGCCTGGTCTATTGATGGCCTGGAATTCGGTAAATCTACCCCTATCCACTTTCGTCATAACGAACGCTTGCGCGTGATTTTGCACAACGACACAATGATGACACATCCTATGCACTTGCACGGTATGTGGAGCGAGTTATTAGATGCGCAAGGAAAATTTTTAGCGCGCAAACACACCATCAATGTACAGCCGGCGCAACGGGTCGGTTTTCTGGTCACTGCTGACGCATTGGGCCACTGGGCATGGCATTGTCATTTGCTGTATCACATGGCCGCAGGTATGTTTAGGCAAGTGGTCGTCGCGTGACGCCGGTGGAAAAATGAATATTTGCAAAACAATTAGCGTGTCTTTTATGCTGTCGGCCATTATGGCGCCTGTGTGGGCGCAGGACGATGCGCACGCCGGTCATACTGCGGAACAACCCGCGCCTATGATGAATCACGACGCGATGCCAGGCATGGATCACGCAGGTCATGGCGCGGGACAAGCGATGAATAACGCGGAGACTCCACCGCCAGGGCAAGACGCCATGCCCGCCATGGACCACAGCGCCCATGCGGCGATGCCTAGCGCTAAAACTATGTCCGGCCTACGCGATCCACATGCCTATGCGGATGGCTATAGTTTCAGCCAATTTCCGATGCGCCATGTGGAACACGAGCTCAATTATGGTTTATTGCGTTTTGATCGATTCGAAACAGTGCGCGCCAGCGGCGATACTTTCACTATCTACGATCTTCAGGCCAGCTATGGTAGCAATTTCGAGCGCGCCGTGATCAAGACCGAGGGGGATATCATCGGCAAAAAAATTGCTGACGCCAATACTGAGCTATTGTGGCGGCACGCAGTCGCCGCCTACTGGGATACCCAATTTGGTTTACGCCATGAAAACGATAGGAATCAAAATTGGAGCTGGTTGGCGGCTGGCGTTCAGGGACTCGCGCCTTATTGGTTCGAGGTAGATGCAACCGCTTACCTCGGCGAAGCGGGACGCGTCGCGTTAAAGCTGGGTGCGGAGTATGAATTGCTGCTGACGCAGAAATGGATATTGCAACCCCGTATCGGCATCGATTTCAATGGCCAAAATGACGCGGCGCGTTCCGTGGGGGCTGGCTTATCCGACGTTACGGCGGGAGTGCGCCTGCGCTACGAAATTCGCCGTGAAGTCGCCCCTTACGCCGGTGTTGCATGGGTCGGCAAGTTCGGCGGAACGGCCGATTATGTGCATGCTGCGGGTTTAAACACGCGGGAAATACGCGTTATGGCGGGTGTGCGTTTATGGTATTAATCCTTAATGAGGTACAACAGTGATCGAGATCATTCCCAACTGGCATCCCATCTTGGTGCATTTTACAGTCGCATTATTTACGCTGGCGGCAGGGCTTTTTGTGGTGACGCCTTTCATCAAGTCGTCCGTGTTAAAAGAACAATGGCAAATCGTCGCCCGCTGGAATTTGTGGTTTAGCGCAGGTATTACCCTCGTCACCGGTCTAACGGGCTTATACGCTTACAACACCGTGACCCATGACGTTCCCTCCCACGCCGCAATGACCGAACATCGCAACTGGGCCATTGTCGCCGCAACATTGATTCTGACACTGGCCGTGTGGTCCATAGTACGTGTGCGCCGCAACCGGGCGCTAGGCGTAGCGTTCAGCGTCGCAATGGCGGCGGCTGGCGGTGTGCTGGCCGCGACCGCATGGCACGGCAGCGAAGTGGTTTTTCGTTACGGCCTAGGGGTGAAGTCCTTGCCTAAGGCGGAAGGCGAGGGTCATGCACACCAACATGCGGGCGGCGCTGGACATGGCGCGGAGCAGGACGCTCACCCGGGCGTGAGTGTAGATCATCACGATGATCACGGCGCAACACCTGCACTAACACCTCAGGCAAATGATCAGGCACATCAGGCGACAAAAAAATCGCCACCTAAAGCGGTAGACCACCCTCATGACGATGGTCATAGGCATGAACATTAATGGATGATATAGGCCTATACTTGAGTTGATATTGCATAGATATCGTCCGCTAAATGGCGATTATCGACAGATAAATAACGCCGCATTCAGTGTATTTTGGAGTATGAGATGACGACCGTAAAAGATCCGGTATGTGGTATGACGGTTTCCACAAATGCTCAGCATCACACGGTATACGAAAATAAAACTTACCGCTTTTGTTGCCAAGGTTGTTTGAATAAATTTATTGCCGCGCCTCAGCAATATATTTATCCGCACGCAGGTGGCGGTCATGCTCATGCGGCCACGCAGGCCGGCAAACCGGTGAATAAATCTGCGCTGTATACTTGCCCCATGGACCCCGAAGTACAACAAACTGGGCCAGGGACTTGCCCTAAATGTGGTATGGCGTTAGAGCTGATGGGCATTCCGGTGCCTGCGACCAAAACAGAATATACCTGCCCTATGCATCCAGAAGTGGTGCAGGATCACCCAGGCAACTGCCCTAAGTGCGGGATGGCGCTGGAGTCACGCACCATAGAGGCGGCGGAAGACAACGCCGAGCTGCGTGACATGAGCCGCCGCTTTTGGGTCAGTGCCGCGCTGGCTATACCGGTGTTCACGAGTGCCATGGGCGCGGAGTTATGGCCGGATGCGGTCGCAGGGTGGGTGCAGCCGCATACACGCCAATGGCTGGAACTGCTGTTGGCGACGCCAGTGGTGGTGTGGGGCGGCTGGCCGTTTTTTGTGCGCGGTTGGCGTTCGTTGGTCACGCGTAATTTGAATATGTTCACGCTCATCGGTCTAGGCGTGGCGGTGGCCTGGGGCTACAGCATGGTGGCTGCGCTGATACCGGGTATTTTCCCGCGTTCGGTATTCAACGATATGGGTGTGGTGCCGGTCTATTTCGAGGCCGCAGCGGTGATTACCGCCCTGGTGTTATTGGGTCAGGTATTAGAGCTGCGTGCGCGCAGTCAGACCAATGCCGCGATTAAACTGCTACTGGGGTTGTCGCCCAAAACGGCGCGCATCATCTATAGCGATGGCAGTGAGGCGGATATCCCGCTGGGGCTTGTCCATACCGGTGATCGCCTGCGTATCCGCCCCGGTGAAAAGGTGCCAGTGGACGGTACGGTGGTCGAAGGAATGAGCCATGTCGATGAATCCATGGTCACCGGCGAGCCTATCCCGGTCGCCAAGGGTGCAGGGGCCAAGGTTATAGGTGCGACGGTCAACGGTACCGGTGGCTTGGTCATGACGGCAGAAAAGGTCGGTGCCGACACCTTGCTGGCGCAGATCGTCCGTATGGTGGCCGAGGCCCAGCGTTCGCGTGCGCCGATCCAGAAACTGGCGGATGTCGTGGCCGGATATTTTGTGCCGACAGTCATCGCTATCGCTCTGATTACATTGACAGTTTGGGGGTTATGGGGTCCCGAGCCGCAGCTTGCCCATGCGGTCATCAATGCCGTGGCGGTGCTCATTATCGCCTGTCCCTGTGCGCTCGGCTTGGCTACGCCCGTTTCGATCATGGTGGGCACCGGTCGTGGCGCCATGATGGGCGTGTTGTTCAAGAATGCCGAGGCCTTGGAGGTGATGCGCAAGGTTGACACGCTGGTGGTGGATAAGACGGGCACCCTCACGGAAGGCCATCCCGAACTGGTGAGCGTGCGGGCGGCCGAAGGCTATGCTGAAACTGAGATTGTGCGTCTCGCCGCCAGTCTCGAGCGCGCCAGCGAACACCCGCTCGGCGCTGCTATTGTACGCGGGGCGGCAAAGCGCGGGGTGCAACTAGCTGCGGCAGAACACTTTCAATCGGTCACCGGCAAGGGCGTCACCGGGGTGGTGGACGGTCGCAAGATCGCCCTGGGTAATGTCAATTTGATGCAGGATCTTGGCATCGCCGTGGGCTCCCTGCCGGGGCAGGCCGACGCCTTGCGTAGCGAAGGTCAGACGGTCATGTTCCTCGGCGTCGATGGGCGTGCCGCCGGGCTCATCGGCGTGGCCGACCCGATCAAGGCGACCACGGCGGAGGCGATCCGTTTGCTACATGCCGAGGGTATGCGCATCGTCATGCTTACCGGCGATAGTCGCAAGACCGCCGAGGCGGTGGCGGCCAAGCTCAATATCGACCAGGTGCAGGCGGAGGTGCTGCCGGATCAAAAAGCTGCGGTAGTGAAACAGCTCCAGGCCCAAGGGCGTATTGTTGCGATGGCGGGGGATGGCATTAATGACGCGCCGGCCCTGGCCCAAGCGCAGGTCGGCATCGCGATGGGTACCGGCACCGATGTGGCCATGGAAAGCGCTGGCGTGACCTTGGTCAAAGGCGATTTGCGCGGCATCGTGCGCGCTCGAAAACTGTCGCACGCCACCCTGCGCAATATCCGCCAGAATTTGTTTTTTGCATTCATCTATAACATCGCTGGCGTGCCGATCGCCGCCGGGGTGCTTTATCCGATGTTCGGATTGCTGCTCTCGCCGATGATTGCGGCGGCGGCGATGAGCTTCAGCTCGGTGTCGGTGATTACCAATGCCTTGCGCTTGCGACGCGTCAGTCTGTGAGTGAAAAAGATGCAACAATGGCGTGCAATAAATTGGACACCAAAAAGGGCGCATAGCGCGCTGGAATGTTGTAACTTCGCGCACAAAAAATACTTTAATAGGGCGCATTTAAATGTGCATAATTTGACGCAACTCCGAATGCGCAGGCGCATAACCTAAGGTGTTTTGACTGGGCATTAGGACTATGATATACATAAAGCATGCGCAAGTTTAAGACATCGCTGATGCTGATTCTGTGTTTCGTCATGCCCATGCGTGGCATCGCGGCGCTAAGCGCGTTTGAACTCCCCTGTCCTAGTCCTATGGCGTCTGTGGTGGTGGACTATGCCCACCATGATTCTTATCCGATGGACAGTTGTTGTCACAATGATAAATCAACCAAGATGGCCAGTTTCTGCAAGGCGGGCCAGGCATGTCCCTACGGATTCCAATTTTCCGTGCCTGCTAGATTGACTCACGCGAGTGTTAGCAATGTCGTCGAGCCCATTCCTCACGTTGATGCATTGGTTTTAATGCTTGCCCCCTCAGGTATCTGGCGTCCACCGGTTCTGCTCTAACTCCTTATGTATAATCAGGTAGCCGCCCCGTTAGGGAGCGTGCGGGTTTGGCGCTGGTGTCGAGCGCCTTACACCAGAGGAGTTATTCCATGTGTGCAATTTTACGGTGTGTCACGCGCTTCGGCGCGCGTTTCTCACGCTACGCCGGTTTGTTGGTCGCATGCCTAGCGACTGCCGCGAGTTATGCGCAGAATGCCTCGCTGTCCTTTAATGAAGCGCTCGCGCTGTCCGTGCGTGCAGCGCCATCACTCGCTGCGAAGATGGCCCAAGCCGCCGCCGCTCAACAAACCGCAATTTTCTCCGGCGAACTACCCGATCCCAAGTTTGTGATGGGTGTCGAAAATCTGCCGATTGCGGGTCCCAACCGTTTCGATGCCAATGCCGAGGCAATGACGATGCGGCGCATCGGCATTATGCAGGAATTCAACAATGGCGCGAAACGCAGGGCGCGCACTGTGGCGGCGCAGAGTCGGGCGGACATGGCGGTGGCTGAAACCGAGGTGACGCGCTTGTCGGTGCTGCGCGAGACATCTGTGGCGTGGATCATGCGTGCGAGTGTCGAAAATCAACTTGCACGTATCGATGCCTTGGCGACAGAAAATCAGTTGCTTGCGGCGGCGGTGCGTGCAAAATTTGTGGGTGGGCAAACGCCGACGGTGGACGTGGTGTTGCCGCGCTTAGAAGCCGCAGCGATTGAAGAACGGCGTGATGAATTGCAGGCGCGGCGACAGCAAGCGATTGCTATGCTGCGGCGCTGGATAGGCAACGCGGCCGACTTACCTTTATTGGGTGTCGCGCCGGATTGGCCGATCAATAACGCGGCGCTAAGCGAGCGCGTCACACTGCACCCGGAACTGATCGCCTTCGATCCAAAGACGCGGATGTTGGATGCGGAAGTCAGCGAGGCGCAGGCCGCCAAAAGGCCGGATTGGGCATTGGAGTTGGCCTATCAAAATCGCGCTGCGCCGTTTGACGACATGATCATGTTGCAAGTCAGCGTCGATTTGCCGATATTCGCCGGTGCGCGTCAAAATCCGCAGATTGCCGCGAAACAGGCGGAACGTTCTGCACTCGCTGCGGAACGCGAGGCCGTGTTGCGCGAACATGGCGCGTTGTTGGAGGCGGATCTCGCCGAATACCAGCGTCTCACTAACGCCGTCAAACGCCAACGTGAGGTATTGCTGCCGCTCGCGGAAGAAAAGTCGATATTGATTTTGGCTGCTTGGCGTGGTGGAAAAGGCAGTCTGATGGAACTCATCGCCGCGCGGCGCGAACGTATCGACGCGGATCTAAAGGCCATTGCATTGGAAGGCGAGCGCCAACAACTTGCGGCGCGCCTGTACTACGCCTATGGTCATCCGGCTGGAGAACTGCCATGAACTTATCTTTTGTTAAACGAAACGGTTTACTCCTGTTGATGGGAATATTACTGGTGGGTGTCGGCGTGGTCGCGGGTTGGTGGCAGGGCGCGCAACACGCGGTAACGCAGGACGCAACCATCGCTGCATCGCAGGCAGAGCGCCAAATACTGTATTGGTATGACCCCATGGCGCCGCAGCAACATTTCGATAAACCCGGTAAATCGCCGTACATGGATATGGAACTGACACCCAAGTACGCCGACGAGGATACGCAAGATGTTGCGTCGGGTGGTGGCGCAGTTAAGATCAATCCCGATTTGACCCAGAATCTTGGGGTACGCCTGGCGTCGGTTGCGCGCATCCCGTTGGTGACGCACATCGAGGCCAGCGGTCTGATCGGGTTTAATGACCGCGATGTCGCCGTGATACAAACCCGTAGCAGCGGATTTGTCGAGCGCGTGCAACCGTTGGCACCCGGCGATGTGGTACACGCCGGGCAGGCCTTGCTTGAATTGGCGGTGCCCGAGTGGACATCCGCGCAGCACGAATTGCTGGCGGTGAAGGCGTCGGGCGACACGGCGCTGATCGCCGCCACACGCGAACGCTTACGCCTGATGGGGATGCCCGACGATGCGATCAAAGGCGTGGAACAAGGCGGCGTCCCGCGCGCGAGCTTTGCGATCACCGCGCCCATCGCGGGCGTGATCCAAACCTTGGATGTGCGCGCCGGTATGACAGTGGCGTCCGGTCAAACCATCGCGCGCATCAACGGGCTTAGCACCGTGTGGTTGGAGGTGGCGGTGCCGGAAAACATCGCCAGTGCCGTACGCCCTGGCGTGGGCGCGAGCGTACGGCTGCCGACGGTCTCCGCGCAACCGGTGCGGGGGCGCGTCACGGCGGTGTTGCCCGCGCTCAACGAGGTGACGCGCAGCCTGCGCGTGCGCGTCGAACTGCCCAACCCGGCGGGTCGTTTACGGCCCGGACTCTCCGCGCAAGTCACTCTCAGCGGTGCGGCTGAAAGATCCGCGCTGGCGGTGCCTACCGAGGCCGTGATACGCACCGGTAAACGCGCGTTAGTGGTGCGCGCCATTGATAATGGCAAGTTTATCCCGCAGGAGGTGACACTGGGCCAAGAGGTCGGCGACCAGACGGTGATCGTTGCAGGCTTAACGGAAGGGCAAAAGGTCGTCGCCAGCGGGCAGTTCTTGATCGATTCCGAGGCCAGCCTGCAAGGGTTAGAGGCGCGTATGGAGAAACTGGGGGCGGGGCGATGATCGCCAAACTCATACGCTGGTCGGTCGCCAACCGCTTTTTAGTGCTGTTGGCGACCTTATTCGTCACCGCTTGGGGTCTGTGGTCTATTCAGACTACCGCCGTCGATGCGCTGCCCGATCTGTCGGACGTACAAGTGGTGATACGCACCAGTTATCCTGGCCAAGCGCCGCAAATCGTTGAGAATCAGGTGACTTATCCGCTGGCGACCATCATGTTGGCGGTGCCCGGCGCCAAGACGGTGCGCGGCTTTTCGTTTTACGGCGATAGTTTTGTGTATGTGTTGTTCGAGGATGGCACCGATTTGTATTGGGCGCGTTCGCGGGTACAGGAATATCTCAATCAGGCGCGGCTCCCTGCCACCGCGCGCACGGCCCTGGGGCCGGATGCGACCGGGGTGGGCTGGATATATCAATATGCGCTGATCGACAAGACCGGGCAACATGACCTCGCGCAATTACGCTCACTCCAAGACTGGTTTTTTAAATTCGAACTCAAGACCCTGCCCAATGTGGCCGAGGTCGCCACCATCGGCGGGATGGTCAAGCAATACCAAGTGGTGCTCGACCCGGTCAAGCTCGCGAGCGTAGGCATCACCTACGCGCAAGTCGTGGCCGCGATCAACATGGCCAATCAAGAGGCCGGGGGCGGGGTGTTGGAACTGGGCGAAGCGGAATTGATGGTGCGCGCCAGCGGCTATCTCAAGTCCACCGCCGACTTTCAGACGATCCCGCTCAAATTGGTCGGCGCCGTGCCAGTGACCTTGGGCAATGTGGCGCACATCCACCTGGGTCCGGAGATGCGGCGGGGCATTTCGGAGTTGGATGGCGAGGGTGAGGCCGTCGGCGGCGTGGTGATCCTGCGCTCCGGCAAGAATGCGCGCGCGACCATCGCCGCCGTGCATGCCAAATTGGAAGAACTCAAGGCCAGTCTGCCGCCAGGGGTGGAGATCGTGACCACCTATGACCGCAGTCAATTGATAGATCGCGCGGTAGAGAACCTGACCCATAAATTGTTAGAAGAATTTCTGGTGGTGGCCTTGGTATGTGCGGCGTTTTTATGGCATTTACGCTCCTCGCTGGTGGCCATCGTGTCGCTGCCGTTGGGCATCTTGATCGCGTTTATCATCATGCGCCAGCAGGGCATCAACGCCAATATCATGTCCTTGGGCGGCATCGCCATCGCGGTGGGTGCGATGGTCGATGCGGCGGTGGTGATGATCGAAAACGCACACAAAAAAATAGAGCAATGGCAGCATGCCCATCCCGGAGAGACGCTTAAGGGCGAGCCGCATTGGCAGGTCATGACCGAGGCCGCCATCGAGGTCGGTCCCGCTTTATTTTTTTCTTTATTAATCATAACCTTGTCATTTGTCCCCGTGTTTACGCTGCAAGCCCAAGAAGGGCGCTTATTCGGCCCCTTGGCCTACACCAAAACATACGCGATGGCGGCGGCGGCGGGGTTGGCGGTGACGCTGATTCCAATTCTGATGGGCTATTGGATACGCGGAAAATTACCGGATGAGAATCGCAACCCGCTGAATCGCTGGCTGATACGCGTCTACCAGCCCTTACTAGACAGGGTGCTAGCCCGGCCGCGCCGGACGCTTGCGATCGCGGCCCTGGTATTTTTGACCGCGTGGTGGCCGATGAGCCAATTAGGGGGCGAGTTTCTGCCGCCGCTGGATGAAGGCGATTTGCTCTACATGCCTAGCGCTTTGCCGGGCTTATCGGCGCAAAAGGCCAGCGAATTATTGCAACAGACGGATCGCATGATCAAAACCGTGCCGGAGGTTGCGCACGTGTTCGGCAAGGCGGGCCGCGCCGAGACCGCCACCGACCCGGCCCCCTTGGAGATGTTCGAGACTATTATTCAGTTCAAGCCGCGCGCACAGTGGCGGGTCGGCATGACGCCGGAAAAACTGGTCGAGGCGCTGGATCGCGCGGTCAAGGTGCCGGGGCTGGCCAACATCTGGGTGCCGCCGATACGCAATCGTATCGACATGCTGGCGACCGGCATCAAAAGCCCGATCGGCGTCAAGATTTCGGGATCGACACTGGCCGACATCGATCGCGTCGCCCAACACGTCGAACGCGTGGCCAAGGGGGTACAGGGGGTTTCATCCGCGCTGGCCGAACGGCTCACCGGTGGGCGCTATGCCGATATCGACATCGACCGCGTGGCCGCCGCGCGCTATGGTCTTAGCATCGCCGAGGTGCAAGCCGTGGTGTCGGGCTCCATCGGCGGCGACAATATCGGCGAAACGGTCGAGGGCCGGGCGCGTTATCCGATCAACGTGCGCTATCCACGGGAATGGCGTGACACCGTAGAACGCCTGAAAGAACTGCCCATCGTCACACCCATGGGCAGTCAGATCACGCTGGGCACGGTCGCCCGCATCCAGGTGATGGATGGGCCGCCCATGCTCAAGAGCGAAAACGCACGCCCCAGCGGTTGGGTTTATGTCGATGTGCGCGGCCGCGATCTAGCCTCGACGGTGGCCGACCTGCGCGTCGCGGTGACCCGTGAGGTCAAACTCGCGCCGGGGATGAGCCTTGCTTATTCCGGCCAATTCGAATTTCTCGAACGCGCCAACGCGCGATTGAAATGGGTGGTGCCGGCGACCTTATTGATCATCTTTGTATTGCTGTATCTGACCTTCGCGCGCATCGACGAGGCGCTGCTGATCATGCTCACCTTGCCGTTTGCGTTGACCGGCGGGGTGTGGTTTTTGTATCTATTGAATTTCAATCTCTCGGTTGCCACCGGGGTCGGATTTATCGCGCTGGCCGGGGTCGCCGCCGAATTCGGCGTGATCATGTTGATTTATCTCAAACAGGCCAGGCAAAAGCGCGTAGACGCGGGCGACGCCAGCGATGCCGCGCTGCTCGCGTCCATCCGCGAAGGGGCGGTGTTGCGCGTGCGGCCCAAGGCCATGACGGTGGCCGTCATCATCGCGGGTCTATTGCCGATCTTATTGGGCAGCGGCACCGGCAGCGAGGTCATGAGCCGCATCGCCGCGCCCATGGTCGGTGGTATGCTAACGGCGCCCTTGCTGTCGTTATTTGTCGTACCTGCGGCGTATTGGTTAATGCGCCGACAACGATCTTTTTTTTCTAAACAGTGAAAGAGGAGTATCCCAGTGAATGCATCTAAGTTATCGTTGTTGTTTCTTGTTGCAGTTTGCGCTACACCCCTATTGGCCGACAATATGAGCAATATGCAGCCCACAGCCGCTACGTTCGCGAGTCCAGCGGCCAAGGCCGTAGGGGTTGTAAAAGAGATCGACAACGCCAATGATAAAATCACCATCGCACACGAGGCGATTGCATCGATACAGTGGCCCGCGATGACCATGAGATTCAAGATCACCAAGGCCACCTTGGGCAGGACTAAGGTCGGAGATAAAATCGCATTCGAATTTGTGACTCAGGGCAGGGACTCGACGGTGACGAGCATCGTTGCCGCTAAATAAATATGCGTCGCGATACGATCTAAAAACCAGCGATACCGCCTCGACTGACCCGGGTAGTTTGAACAAAATATCGGCAACGGGTGCCGAGTGTAGCGCCTAACTCGTCTATTAATTTCAAATAAAATCAAATAGTTAGTCACGAATTGCACCGAAGTCGGGAAATCTCATTCAAGGGATGCAACTTTCTCCTCGCCATGCGGGGATCGGACAGTTTGCTAAAACATTCTTCAAATTCTTCCGAGACGTTTTCCACACCTTTCCCTTTTGCATCGAAAAAGAAATGAAAAACATATAATTAGATCACTGCCAACTACAATTTAATGGGACAGCCCTGCCAATATACGTACATTGAGTTGACAATTTTTTTATGGTGTGTTGTCATGGCGGCGAGATGAGAGGGTAAATCGACATCTGCACAATACACGTTGTAGCAGGTGTGAAAAATAGTAACGGCAGACGACTGCATGGAGGCAGGCGGT
>CAKKRP010000016.1:0-43461 GCA_919902765.1 Gammaproteobacteria bacterium
CCGCGAAGGCGGGCGTACGGTCGGGGCCGGCGTGGTGGCTAAGGTAGTGGAGTAAACATACGTTAGCGCGGGGCGGTGAGCGCCGCTCCGCGTAAGTATGAGCACGTTGTGCGGCGTTGTAATCAGGCGTCGTTGTGGGTCGAGGAAGGCCCAGGTTTAGGCCAGTAGCTCAATTGGCAGAGCGGCGGTCTCCAAAACCGCAGGTTGGGGGTTCGATTCCCTCCTGGCCTGCCATTATTCTGGATTTAGGTATATATGGCAGATACAGTGAAACTCATGACATCGCTTGCGCTGTTGGCAGTGGCGATGGTCGCGTTTTATTATTTTGCGCAATACTCGATGTTTATGCGTGTTGCGGCCTTGTTGTTGGTTGCGGGTGGCGCGCTTGCCCTGGCCTCGCAAACGGCCAAAGGCCGGGCGGTGTGGGGGTTCGTCGGTGATTCGCGTACCGAGGTGCGTAAGGTCGTATGGCCCACGCGTCAAGAAACGGTGCAAACGACTATGATAGTCATGGTCATGGTCATGGTGGCAGGCATCTTCCTGTGGTTATTGGATATGGTGCTGGCCGCCGGCGTAAAGTGGCTCACCGGGCAAGGGGGCTAGGCGATGTCGTTACGTTGGTACGTGGTGCATACCTACTCGGGCTTTGAAAATCAAGTTAAGCGTTCGTTGGAAGATCGTATCGTCCACAGTGCGCTGAAAGATAAATTCGGTCAGGTGTTGGTACCTACCGAAGAAGTAGTAGAGATGCGCGAAGGCCAAAAGCGTAAAAGCGACCGCAAATTTTTTCCCGGCTATGTGCTGGTGCAGATGGAAATGAATGAAGACACCTGGCACTTGATCAAGAGTGCCCCCAAGGTGATGGGTTTTATCGGCGGTACCGCCGATAAGCCAGCGCCGATTTCTGATCGTGAGGCGGATAATATCCTGCATCGCGTGCAGGAAGGTGTTAATAAACCGCGTCCCAAGGTGTTGTTCGAGCCGGGCGAGGTGGTGCGTATTATCGACGGTCCATTCAACGACTTTAACGGCGTCGTCGAAGAAGTGGATTATGAAAAGAGCCGGTTGCGTGTGTCGGTGTTGATCTTCGGGCGTTCCACGCCGGTGGATTTGGAATTCAGTCAGGTCGGTAAGGCCTAGCGAATCGCTGCGCGCCCTTATTAGGGGCATGCGGTGCGTATTTTTATTTTTTGGGGAGCCTCACGGCGTTTGCACCCGCAGGAGTGAATCATGGCTAAGAAGATTGAAGCCTATATCAAGTTGCAAGTAAAGGCCGGGCAGGCCAATCCTAGCCCGCCGGTCGGTACCGCGTTAGGCCCGCGCGGTGTCAATATCATGGAATTCTGTAAGCAGTTTAATGCCCAGACTCAAGGCAAGTATGAGCTTGGTATTCCGCTGCCGGTCGTGATCACGGTCTATAGCGATCGTAGCTTTACCTTCATCCTCAAGACCCCGCCAGCCTCCGTGCTGATTAAAAAGGCGGCCGGTTTGCAAAGCGGCAGCAAGACGCCCGGTCGTGAAAAGGTCGGTAAGATCACACGCGCCCAGGCCCAAGCAATCGCCCAGGCCAAGATGCCGGATTTGACGGCAGCGAATATGGATGCCGCCGTGCGTACCATCGCCGGTAGCGCGCGTAGTATGGGCATAGAGGTAGTGGGGTAAGCAATCATGGCAAAATTATCTAAACGCGACAAGGTGATACGCGCAAAATTGACGCCGGGTAAATATTACGCGCTGGACGAGGCCGTCGCCTTATTGAAAGGCATGCCGCTGGCCAAGTTTAACGAATCCGTCGATGTCGCGGTCAATTTGGGCGTAGATCCGCGCAAATCCGATCAAGTCGTGCGCGGTTCTTCAGTGTTGCCGCATGGTACGGGTAAATCCGTGCGCGTGGCGGTGTTCACGGCCGGTAAAAATGCCGAGCTCGCCAAGGCCGCAGGTGCCGATATCGTCGGCATGGAAGACCTGGCCGAACAAGTCAAGGCCGGGGTGATGAATTTCGATGTGGTGATCGCCAGCCCGGATGCGATGCGCGTGGTGGGGCAGTTGGGTCAAGTGTTAGGCCCACGTGGCTTGATGCCCAATCCCAAGGTCGGCACCGTGACACCCGATGTCGCCACGGCCGTGCGTAATGCCAAGGCGGGTCAAGTGCGCTTCCGCACCGACAAGGCCGGTATCATTCATTGCACCATCGGCAAGGCCAGTTTTGAACCACAGGCCTTGCGCGAAAACCTGATGACCTTGTTGGCGGATTTGCAAAAATCCAAACCCAGCACGTCAAAAGGACATTATTTTAAGAAGATGACGTTGTCTACGACGATGGGTCCCGGTGTGGCCGTCGATATCGGGTCACTGGATTTGTAAAGAACTTTGGGGCGTTGCGGCGCCCGTGCGACGCGACGCAAGTCAAAGACCGCAGGTGGTTGGGGAGTACGTGACCCCGCCCTTAATTGATGATGAATCTGCCCGCGCAGACGGCAGGCCCCGCAGATTTTCTGTTGGGTCGCCGTGTTGGTGGCGAGTGTTTAGGCACTTGCCGTGGTATCACAATCGGCGAACCTTGGAGGTGATAGCGTGCTCGGTTTAGAGGACAAAAAAGCCATAGTAGCGGAAGTTAATGCCATCGCTGCGTTGGCGCATTCCGCCGTTGCCGCTGAATACCGTGGGATGACCGTAGACCAACTCACCAAGATGCGTGTGGATGCACGCAACTCGGGTGTGTATCTCAGAGTAGTGCGTAACACCTTGGCGCGTCGCGCCGTGGCCGGCACTAGTTTTGAGTGCATGCAAGAGGGTCTAAAAGGTCCGTTGATCCTGGCTTTTTCACAACAGGATCCGGGCTCTGCAGCGCGTGTCATTAGCAAATTCGCTAAAGACAACGATAAGCTGAAGGTCAAGCTGGTGGCCTTGGGAGGCAAGTTATTAAATGCCTCCGATTTAGAGGCCGTGGCCAAGCTGCCCACACGCAATGAGGCCTTGAGCCTGTTGCTGGCGGTAATGAAAGCGCCCGTACAAAAATTGGCGCGTACCCTCAATGCCGTACCGACTACGTTGGTGCGCACCGTGGTGGCGATCAAAGAACAAAAGGAACAATCCGCCTGATAAGGCGACTTCCGGTGTTTTTTATCCCATCGTGTTAAAAGTTTTAGGAGATTATCATGGCTGTTAGTAAAGACGATATTTTAAATACCATAGGCAACATGACCGTTTTGGAAGTGGTTGACCTGATCAAGGCGATGGAAGACAAGTTCGGCGTGTCCGCTGCTTCCGTGGCCGCTGTAGCGGCTGCGCCTGTCGCCGCTGCCGCTGCTGAAGAAAAGACCGAATTCAAGGTCGTCATGACCTCTTTCGGTGAAAACAAAGTCAATGTCATCAAAGTCGTGCGCACCGTCACCGGTTTAGGCTTGAAAGAAGCCAAAGACTTGGTGGAAGGCGTGCCTTCGACTGTCAAAGAAGGCATTGCTAAGAAAGATGCCGAAGACATTAAGAAGCAGTTGGAAGAAGCTGGCGCCAAGGTGGAACTCAAGTAAAAGGGCGTGGTTTGGAACGAGGTATAGTCCTGGTTCTGAGAGGAGATCAGAGATCGGCTGGTGGCTCGCAGCCACCGGCCTTTTTCTGTTTATTGCAGGCAAGTTGACGACTGAATTTTTTGCTGGAGCCGGACGCATCGCGTCGTGACTCTAGTGTCGGCGCTACGCGAGGCCGAGTTTGTACGAGTGTATAACATTTTGTAAGTTGCGTGACGAGTTTTTGAAATGCAATGAAGTGTTCTTGGTGGTTGACAGTTTCCCGTTCGTAGTGTGGCGGGTGTGGCCGGGTTGTCCAGCACGTTGCTCTGAGGAAGTCTAATGGCGTACTCATTTACCGAAAAGAAGCGTATTCGCAAAGATTTCGGCAAGTATACCGAAATAATTCAAGTGCCCTATTTGCTGTCGATACAGTTGGATTCGTATCGCGGCTTTTTACAGGCCGATAAACTCGCGCATATGCGCGAGGATGTGGGTCTACAGGGTGCATTCAAGTCGGTGTTCCCCTTCGTGAGCTATACCGGCAATGCCGCTTTAGAGTATGTGGGTTACCGTTTAGGTACGCCGGGCTTTGACGTGAAAGAATGTCAAATGCGTGGTATGACTTATGCTGCACCGTTGCGCGTAACGCTACGCTTGATGATTTATGATAAGGAAGCCGGCACCGGCAGCAATGCCGTGAAAGACGTGCGCGAACAAGAAGTCTATATGGGTGAAATCCCGTTGATGACGCGCAACGGCACCTTTGTGATCAATGGCACCGAGCGTGTCATCGTATCGCAGTTGCATCGTTCGCCCGGCGTGTTTTTCGATCATGATCGCGGCAAGACGCATTCTTCAGGTAAGTTGTTATATTCCGCGCGTATTATCCCCTACCGTGGGTCATGGCTGGACTTCGAATTTGACGCCAAAGACGCCGTATTCGCGCGTATCGACCGCCGCCGCAAATTGCCCGCTACCGTGTTGTTGCGCGCCTTGGGGTATACCACGCCGCAAGTGCTCGAAATGTTTTTTGAGACCGATAATTTTGTATTGACCAAAGACGGCGCGAACATGACTGTCGTGCCGGAACGCCTGCGCGGTCAAATGATCCCCTTTGACCTGACGGCAGGCAAGGGTAAGGTGATCGTCGAGTCCGGACGCCGGATTACCGCGCGCCACATCAAAGAGATGGAAAAGGCCGAGATTTCCGAGTTGGTAGTGACCGACGATTATGTGCTTGGGCGAGTGTTATTTCATGACATCGTTGACGCCAAAACCGGCGAATTATTGGGTAAGGCCAATGACGAGATCACGCGCGATGTGATGGAAAAGTTGCGTAAAGCAGGCGTTAAATCCTTCAAGACGATTTATACCAATGATCTTGATCAAGGCCCGTTTATGTCGGATACCTTGCGCTTGGATGCGACGACCACGCCGTTAGAGGCGCAGGTGGAAATTTATCGCATGATGCGTCCCGGCGAGCCGCCTACCAAGGATGCCGCTGAAGCGTTGATGAACAATCTGTTCTTCGCCGCCGAGCGCTACGACTTGTCGGCCGTGGGACGCATGAAGTTCAATCGCCGCTTGGGCCGCACGCAAGATGAAGGCCCGGGTGTATTGTCCAAACAGGACATCATCGATGTATTGAAGTCCTTGATCGACATTCGCAACGGGCGCGGCACGGTGGACGATATCGACCATTTGGGTAATCGGCGCATTCGTAGCGTCGGTGAAATGGCCGAGAATCAGTTCCGCGTCGGTTTAGTGCGTGTCGAACGCGCGGTCAAAGAACGCCTGAGTTTGGCCGAGTCTGAAAACCTGATGCCGCAAGATTTGGTGAACGCCAAACCGGTATCGGCGGCGATTAAAGAATTTTTCGGTTCGTCGCAGTTGTCGCAGTTCATGGATCAAAATAATCCATTATCCGAGATCACGCATAAACGTCGTGTATCGGCGTTGGGCCCAGGCGGTCTAACACGCGAACGCGCCGGTTTCGAGGTGCGCGACGTGCATCCGACCCATTATGGCCGCGTGTGTCCGATTGAAACGCCTGAAGGCCCGAACATCGGTTTGATCAATTCCTTGGCCGTGTATGCGCGCACCAATCGCTATGGCTTTTTGGAAACGCCGTATCGCAAGGTCACTAATGGTCAAGTGACCGATGAAATCGCCTATTTATCGGCGATTGAAGAAGGCAATTACGTGATCGCGCAGGCGAACGCAGCGGTCGATGGCAAGGGTAATTTGACTGACGGACTGGTGTCGTGCCGTTCTGCGGGTGAATTCACGATGTCTACACCGGATAAGGTGCAGCATATGGATGTGTCGCCCAAACAGATTTTGTCGGTGGCGGCGGCCTTGATTCCGTTCTTGGAGCACGACGACGCGAACCGCGCGTTGATGGGCTCTAACATGCAACGCCAAGCCGTGCCGACCTTGCGTGCCGAGAAGCCCTTGGTGGGCACCGGTATGGAAAAGGTGGTGGCCATCGATTCCGGCGTGACCGTGGTCGCCGAACGTGGCGGATTGGTCGATTCCGTGGATGCGGGCCGCATCGTGGTGCGCGTGAATGAATCCGAAATGGTCGCGGGCGAGCCGGGTGTGGATATTTACAACCTGACAAAATATTCGCGTTCCAACCAAAACACTTGTATCAACCAACGTCCGTTGGTCAAGACCGGTGACGTCATCGGACGTGGTGACGTGCTGGCCGACGGTCCGTCAACGGATATGGGTGAATTGGCCTTGGGCCAAAATCTGCTGGTGGCGTTCATGCCGTGGAACGGCTTCAACTTCGAAGACTCCATCTTGATCTCCGAGCGCGTGGTAGAAGAAGATCGTTACACGACCATCCACATCGAAGAGCTGAATTGCGTAGCGCGCGATACCAAATTGGGGCCGGAAGAAATCACGGCGGATATTCCCAATGTCGGTGAGGCCGCATTGTCCAAACTCGACGAGAGCGGCATCGTGTATGTCGGCGCCGAAGTCAAGCCGGGCGACATCTTGGTCGGCAAAGTCACGCCCAAGGGCGAGACGCAATTGACGCCGGAAGAAAAATTGCTACGCGCAATCTTCGGCGAGAAGGCCTTGGATGTCAAAGATACCTCGTTGCGCGTGCCCTCGGGCATGGTCGGCACGGTTATCGATGTGCAAGTCTTTACGCGCGACGGCGTGGAAAAAGACGCGCGCGCCAAGCAGATCGAATCCAGCGAAATGGCCAGTATCAAAAAAGATTTAAACGATCAACTGCGCATTATGGAAGATGCCACCTATGAACGTCTGCAAAAGATGTTAGTGGGCAAGGTCGCCTCCGGCGGGCCTAAGGGTTTGAAATCGGGCAGCAAGATCGCCGGTGACTACCTGGAAGCCTTGTCGCGTCAACAATGGTTTGAAATTCGTTTGCGTGAAGATGCGGCCAATGAGCAGTTGGAAAAGGCCGGTGAACATCTTAAGCAAGTCGCCAAAGACTTCGATGATCGTTTTGAAGAGAAACGCATCAAATTGTCTTCGGGTGACGATCTCGCCCCTGGCGTATTGAAAATGGTCAAGGTCTATTTGGCAGTCAAACGTCGCATCCAACCCGGCGACAAGATGGCCGGTCGCCACGGTAACAAGGGTGTCGTCTCGACCATCGTGCCAGTGGAAGACATGCCGCATACCGCCGAAGGTATCCCGATGGATATCGTGTTGAATCCGTTGGGTGTGCCCTCGCGTATGAACGTCGGTCAGGTGTTGGAAACACATCTGGGTTGGGCGGCCAAGGGCGTAGGCATCAAGATCGGAAAGATGTTGGACGCGAAAAATAAACTTGCCGACATCCGGGGTTATATGCAAAAAGTCTATGACCTGGGCGGATGCACCGAGCATCTCGATGAGTTGACGGATGCGGAGATCGTCGAACTGGCGACCAATCTGCGCAGCGGATTGCCGGTGGCGACGCCGGTGTTCGGTGGTGCGGAAGAAAGCGAAATACGCGAGTTATTGGCGCTGGCCGATCTGCCCACCAGCGGTCAGACCTATCTCACCGATGGCCGTACCGGCGAGACCTTTGATCGTGAGGTCACCGTCGGCTATATGTATATGTTGAAACTGAACCACTTGGTCGATGACAAGGTGCATGCGCGTTCGACCGGGCCGTACAGCTTGGTCACGCAACAACCCTTGGGTGGTAAGGCGCAATTCGGCGGTCAACGTTTCGGCGAAATGGAAGTATGGGCGCTGGAAGCTTATGGTGCCGCGTACACCTTGCAGGAAATGTTGACGGTCAAATCCGACGACGTGAATGGTCGTACCAAGATGTATAAAAACATCGTGGACGGTGACCATCGCGCCGAGGCCGGGATGCCGGAATCCTTCAATGTGTTAGTGAAGGAAATTCGCGCCCTGGGCATCGACATGGAATTGGAATCAGAGTAATCGCTTATGCGCCGCGTGAATAACGCGGCGCAGCCACGCAGCACGAGGAGACACGACCTTGAAAGATTTATTGAATCTACTCAAGCAAGGGCAGCCCGCAGAATTCGATTTTATACGCATCGGCTTGGCGTCACCCGAAAAGATCCGCGCCTGGTCTTTTGGCGAGGTCAAAAAGCCGGAGACGATCAACTATCGCACGTTCAAACCCGAACGCGATGGATTGTTTTGCGCCAAAATCTTCGGCCCGATCAAAGATTATGAATGTTTGTGCGGCAAATACAAACGCTTGAAGCATCGCGGCGTAATCTGCGAAAAATGCGGTGTCGAAGTGACCGTCGCCAAGGTGCGGCGTGAACGCATGGGCCATATTGAATTGGCCAGCCCGGTGGCGCACATCTGGTTCTTGAAATCTTTGCCCTCGCGCATGGGCTTATTGCTCGATATGACCTTGCGTGATATCGAACGCATCCTGTATTTCGAGGCCTTTGTGGTCATCGATCCGGGCATGACGGAATTGGAACGCGGTCAATTATTGACCGACGAAGCCTATCTCGACGCCATTGAGCGTTGGGGTGACGAGTTCGACGCGCGCATGGGTGCGGAGGCGATACACGCCTTGTTGAACACGCTCAACTTCGAAGAAGAAGTTAAACAAATACGCGAAAATATCGGTGGCACCGCCTCCGAGACCAAGCTAAAGAAATACGGCAAACGGTTAAAATTGGTCGAATCGATGTTGGAATCCGGCAATCGCCCAGAGTGGATGGTGATGACGGTATTGCCCGTGTTACCGCCCGAATTGCGCCCCTTGGTACCGTTGGACGGCGGTCGTTTTGCGACTTCCGATTTGAACGATTTGTATCGTCGTGTCATCAACCGTAACAACCGTCTGCGGCGTTTGTTGGATCTGAGCGCGCCCGACATTATCGTGCGTAACGAAAAACGCATGTTGCAAGAGGCCGTCGATGCGTTGTTAGACAACGGTCGTCGCGGCCGCGCGATCACCGGCTCAAACAAGCGTCCGTTGAAATCCTTGGCCGATATGATCAAGGGTAAACAAGGGCGTTTCCGTCAAAACTTGTTGGGTAAGCGCGTAGATTACTCCGGTCGTTCAGTGATTGTGGTCGGCCCGACCTTGCGTCTGCACCAATGCGGCTTGCCGAAAAAAATGGCGTTGGAATTGTTCAAGCCGTTTATCTTCAGCAAACTGGAACGTCGCGGTCTAGCCACGACGATCAAGGCCGCCAAAAAAATGGTGGAGCGCGAAGTGCCCGAGGTGTGGGACATTCTGTCCGAGGTCATACGCGAACATCCCGTGTTGCTGAATCGCGCACCGACGCTGCATCGCTTGGGTATCCAAGCGTTTGAACCGGTATTGATCGAAGGCAAGGCCATACAACTGCATCCGTTGGTGTGCGCATCGTACAACGCCGACTTCGACGGCGACCAAATGGCGGTACACGTACCGCTGTCGTTGGAAGCGCAATTGGAAGCGCGTACCTTGATGATGTCGTCCAATAACGTATTGTCGCCCGCCAACGGCGAGCCCATCATCGTGCCGTCGCAAGACGTGGTGCTGGGTTTGTATTACATGAGCCGCGAGCGTATCAACGCCATGGGTGAAGGTATGATCTTCACCGATGTCGCCGAAGTGCATCGCGCCTATGAAGGTCGCAAAGTCCATTTGCAGGCCAAAATCAAGGCGCGCGTGCGGCGCATCGTGGTGGATGAACAAGGCAATAAAGTAGAGGTCATCAACCGGATAGACACCACGGTGGGTCGCGCCCTGTTCAGTGAAATCGTACCGCCGGAATTGCCGTTGGAATTGTGGAACTGCAATCTGACTAAGAAGGCGATTTCGCGTCTTATTAACGCATGTTATCGCCATTTGGGCCTCAAAACGACGGTCATTTTTGCGGATCGTTTGATGTATACAGGTTTCCATTACGCGACCCGTTCCGGTGTTTCGTTCGGTGCCAATGACATGGTGATTCCGCCTGAAAAGGCCGCCATTTTGAGCAAGGCGGAAACGGAAGTAAAAGAAATCGAAAATCAATATATTTCCGGTTTGGTCACCAATGGCGAGCGCTACAACAAGGTCGTCGATATTTGGTCGCACACCAACGATCAAGTCGCGCGCGCAATGATGGACAAACTCGGCAATGAAATGGTCAAGGACCGTGAAGGCAAAATGGTTAAACAGCCTTCGTTCAATTCTGTGTTCATGATGGCCGATTCCGGCGCGCGTGGTAGCGCGGCGCAGATTCGTCAGTTGGCCGGTATGCGCGGATTGATGGCCAAGCCCGACGGCTCCATCATCGAAAACGCCATCACCGCGAACTTCCGTGAAGGTTTGAACGTGTTGCAATACTTTATTTCGACGCACGGCGCACGTAAAGGCTTGGCCGATACCGCGCTAAAGACCGCGAATTCCGGTTATTTGACGCGTCGCTTGGTCGATGTGGCGCAAGATCTCGTCGTCATCGAAGTCGATTGCGGCACGACTCAAGGCATATTGAAACAACCCTTAATCGAAGGCGGTGAAGTCGTCGAACCTTTGCGCGAGCGCGTGTTGGGTCGTGTGACGGCCGAAGATGTGTTGACGCCCGACAAGAAATCGGTATTGATCGTTTCCGGCACCTTGCTCGACGAGAAATTGGTGGACTTCTTAGAGCAAAACAGCGTCGATGAAGTGCGCGTGCGCACTCCGATTTTGTGCGAAGCGCGTCAAGGCGTGTGCGCAAAATGTTACGGGCGCGATCTGGCGCGCGGTCACTTGGTCAATCGCGGTGAGGCCATCGGCGTGGTCGCGGCGCAGTCCATCGGTGAACCGGGCACGCAGTTGACCATGCGTACCTTCCACATCGGTGGAGCGGCGTCACGGCAAGCGGCGGCCAGCAGCGTGGAAGTCAAGTCCAAGGGTACGGTGCGCTTGCACAATATCAAAACAGTGCGCCATCAAAACGGTTATTACGTTGCGGTGTCGCGCTCCGGTGAAATCGGCGTGCTCGACGAATTCGGTCGTGAACGCGAGCGTTATAAAGTGCCTTATGGCGCGACGATTTCGGTCAACGAAGGCTCTGAAATTCAGGCCGGTCAGACGATTTCGACATGGGATCCGCATATGCATCCTATCGTCACCGAGGCGGCGGGGTTCATTAAATTCCAAGATTTCACCGAAGGCGTCACGGTACAACGTCAGGCCGACGAAGTCACCGGTCTAACCAATCAAGTGGTTATGGATCCCAAACAGCGTGGCCCCAGCGCGCGCGATTTGCGCCCGATGGTGAAATTGGTTGATGCCAATGGCAAAGATGTCAAATTGCCGGGCACCGATGTCAGTGCGGCCTATTATTTACCGGCGGGCTCTATCGTCAGTGTTGCGGATAGTCAAGCCATCGGCGTCGGCGACGTGGTAGCGCGTATCCCGCAAGAATCGTCGAAGACGCGCGACATCACGGGCGGTCTGCCGCGCGTGGCGGAGCTGTTCGAGGCGCGCAAACCGAAAGATCCGGCGATTTTAGCCGAGGTTTCGGGTACAGTGACCTTTGGTAAAGAAACCAAAGACAAACAACGCTTCATGATTTTGGGTGAAAACAGCGAGACCTATGAAGAGCTGATACCCAAGTGGCGTCACATCACTGTGTTCGAAGGTGAACATGTGCAAAAGGGTGAAATGATCTGCGACGGTCAGCCCAATCCGCATGACATCTTGCGCTTGTTAGGCGTAAATACGTTGGCCAATTACGTCGTCAACGAAGTGCAAGACGTGTATCGTCTGCAAGGCGTGAAGATCAACGACAAACACATCGAAGTGATCGTGCGCCAGATGTTGCGTAAAATCGAGATCTTAGACGGTGGCGATACCAAGTTCATGAAGGGCGAACAAGTAGAACGTTCGCGCACCTTGATCGAGAATGATCGCATCACTGCCGAAGGCAAACGTTCCGCGACCTACTTTGATTTGTTGTTAGGTATCACCAAGGCATCGTTGGCGACGGATTCCTTTATCTCGGCAGCGTCGTTCCAAGAGACTACGCGCGTATTGACCGAAGCGGCCGTGAGCGGCAAGGTCGATGATTTACGCGGTTTGAAGGAAAACGTCATCGTCGGTCGTTTGATCCCTGCGGGCACGGGCTTGGCGTATCACCAAGAACGTCGCCGCAAGGCTAAGTTGCTGAAGGACAAAGACATGGAAGCCGCCGCTAAACGCGAAGCCGCCGCTAAGGTGAAGGCCGAGCAGGCGTTTAGTTCTTGATCCGTCGGTGAATAAATGAAGATAAAAAAGGGCGAGTTGATCTCGCCCTTTTTTATTTAATTCGAGGTGTCCTTGGCGGTTGGGCAAGGTACTATAATGAAATGGGTGGATTTTGATTCCCGTTTGATTTTGGGCGTAGGAATCAAACGGAATCGAGTTTGATGCCTATGGCTATGGAGGCACATAAACCGATTTTTTTCCTAAAATCTTCGGATGGCGCGATAGGTGCTCACCTTGAAGCAGTGAAAAGTTGTTATAGTGACTTTCAACGTTTAGCAGCAAAAATTGCGGCTAGTGCGGGCGTTGCATTTAAATGAAAGTCAAATGAAAATTCGTTCTTCTAAGTCGATGGAAAAATCAATGAGCACATTACCCCCCTGTCCAAAATGCAATTCCACCTATACGTACGAAGACAATGGCATGTACATCTGCCCCGAATGCGCGCACGAATGGTCGTCATCGACAGTCGCCGCAACTGCCACCGAGAGTGAACGCGTTATCAAAGACGCCAATGGCAATGTATTGAACGATGGTGACACGGTGACGGTGATCAAGGATTTAAAAGTAAAAGGCTCATCGCTGGTGGTCAAGGTCGGCACCAAGGTGAAAAATATTCGCTTGGTCGAAGGCGATCACGATATTGATTGCAAAATCGACGGCATCGGCGCGATGAAATTGAAGTCGGAGTTTGTGAAGAAATTGTAAATTTCGTGGGGTTGATGAGTGGCGTGCGCGTAGAGCACGCTACGCTTACTAATTTCAATTACACACAGTTCGCAATACCTATCTCAAAAAGAAAAACATTTGACATTTCAATAAGTTATTGCATTATATTCACGTTTGCTAGCGTAGCAATCTATAGCACGACAATGTAATAGGCTGCGTAACGAGAGCGATCAATGCATTGATCGTTCGCACGCCTACATGGGAGCACGCTGCCGAGTAGCAGCCTAATGGAAAATCCGAGTTAAATGCCTTATCATCGGCCAAGCCGGTTGCCTGTTGGCGGCGCACGTCGGATGTGTTCTAGGCGCGGATATAAATCTCACTGCAATGGTCTTAAAGCACGATGTATCGGAGGAATGAATGTCAAAGGTAGCACGTGGTGGCAAGGCCGGTGGCGTTAAAAAGGCGCTGGTCAAGGGTGGGCGTGGGAAATCGCAGGTCAAGCAGGGCAAATCGCGCATGACCACGGCCAAGGCGGCCACTAAAGCCAACAAAACGGCCAAACAGCCGGTTAAACGCGCGTCTAAGGCGGCAAGTGCGGTGCGCGGCCCTAACCCTATGGCGGTGATGCAAACGGCATCCGCCTATTGGAATTCCGCAGTGTTGCATGTGGCGGCAAGCCTGGATGTGTTCACCAAATTGGCAGAGCGGCCGATGACGGCGGCGGAAGTCGCCGTCGCCTGCGGAGCCGATGCCCGTGGTACGGAAATGATCTTGATCGGCTGCGTCGGCCTAGGTTTTTTGCAGAAAAAAAATGGTAGCTTCCAAAACACTAAATTGGCCGAGACGTTTTTGGTGAAGGGTTCGCCGCGTTATCAAGGCGGCATCGTGACGATGTTTGAATCATGGGTGCAGGCCTGGTCGCAGTTGAAAAAGGCCGTGGCGACCGGGCAACCGGTGGTCGAGAAACAGCATGACCACGGCCCGGAGGAGACGCGCACCTATATCATGGGCATGCTTTATCGTGGCATACCACAGGCGCAATTATTGGCCAAGGAGGTCTCGCTCAAGGGCCGCAAGCGCATGCTCGATGTGGGCGGCGGCCCAGGGATATTTTCAATTATTTTTTGTCAAAAAAATAAGGGCTTGCACGCGGATGTGTTCGATCTGCCGCAGACCTTGGCGGTGACCCGCGATATCATTCATCAATATGACGCAGCGGCGCAGGTCAGTACGCGCGAGGGGAGTTATTTGAGCGATCCGTTCGGCAGCGGGTACGATGCCGTGCTATTGTCGTCGATGATCAATCAAGAAGGGCCGGATGTGATACGTAACATTTTGGCGAAATCGTTTGATGCGATGGAAAGCGGCGGTTTGTTGATGGTGCAAGAGCAATTTTTGAATACGGAGAAATCCGGGCCGTTATTGCCGGTGTTGATCGGTTTGAATCAATTGGTGCATACACCGGCGGGGCGCGCCTATTCGGCCAAGGAAGTGGCGGATATGGCGGAAGAAATCGGCTTCCGTAAATTATCGTTCCGCGCGCTGCCTGAGCCTAGCCCATTTACATTGATTACGGGTGTAAAACCTTAGTATGCAAAAATTGCGGAGACTAAGTATAGATTGGCGGATGGCGGTGCTCATCTGGCCGTTGGGTATCGGGGTCGTCAACGGTGCCGAGGTGGGCGCCACGACGACCGCCCCGGCAGATAATATTACGTTGCCGGCTCCCAAACCTAAGGCCACAGACACCGCCCCCGTCGCTCCTCCTAAGGTGGTTGCGCCGCCCGGCGCTAAGCCCAGCGTCGCGAATGTGCCAGCGCCTAAGGCCGCTGCTAAGCCGGTTGCGGCGGTTGATGTGCCACCCGCCAAGCCGCCGACAGCGGTTAAACCCGTTAACGCCGTAGCGCCTAAGACGGCAGAGCCAGCGACACCTAAAGCGCCGGTACGCGTGGCAGCGAGTTCTTTGCCTAGCGCAGAGGAAATCGTCAGCCATTGCGATTACAAATACGCGGGCGAGGACAATCGTTCGCAATTGAGCATTAAACTCGTGGATCGCACCGGCAATGAACGCACCACGGTTTATTTGCGTCTGTGGCGCGCCTATAAAGGTGAGGATGAATTATTGGACAAGATGTTATTGTTCACGTTTTATCCGCCGGACGCCGAGGGCGCGGCGTTTATGCGTTGGGCATATTCGGCGGCCGCGCATCGCAATGCCGAGCAATGGATATATTTACCGGTCATGCGCAATATACGTCGTGTTTCAGTGCGCGACTTAGCGGATAGCTTTTTGGGTTCCGATCTTACCTATGGCGATATTACCGAGCGACGCATTGAAGATGACGCGCACACCCTCATGCAAATCGATACCGATAGTTCGACCGGGCAGCAATATTGGGTGGTGGCCAGTATGCCCAAGGAATCCGATTCTATCTACAGCCGCAAGATCCAGTGGTTTACAAAAACAGCGGAGTGGGCGGAGTGCGTGAAGACGCGCGTCGATTATTTCGATAAGCGTAGTTTGTTGTTAAAACGCCAATTGCTGAAATGGCAACGCATAGACAATGCCTGGGCGTGGGACAAAGTGTCGGTGCAGAATTTTCAGACCTTTCATAATTCAGAATTCGAAGTCAAGAAAGTCAAATTTAATATCGGGCTGAAAGATGATTCATTTAGCGAACGTCGCATGCAATTGGGCTTGAAATAAGCCTTTTTTGCGGTATATCTAGCCAATAACAAAGGGAGGGGCCGATGATGCGTTTAAATAAAATATTTTTTTTGATGGTGTCGCTGTCGGGGTATGCGCCGGTGCAAGCGGCCGACGTGTTTCACGGCAAAGAGGTGTTTGAACGTCATTGCATAGGGTGCCATGGGCGTACCGGGTCGGGCGTGATGCCGGGGATGCCGAATTTTATGCACGGCGACCGCGTTTTAACCAAATCCGACGGCGCCTTGATGGAAAGCGTGCGTCAGGGCAGCGGTATTATGCCGGGTTTTTCGGCCATCTTGAACGATGTAGAGATACAGGACGTTATCGCATATCTGCGGACGTTGTTGTGATTCCGCAGCTATTTTTAGCGGCTTTATTTGTTTTAACAGGTTGTGAGCGTGCGCCGCAAACGCCATCCCCCGCCGGGCGGTGGCAGGTGGCGGAGACCTTTCAAGTGGGGCCGCAGGCCTATGTCCGCGCGCTGGCGCACGACAGCGCTGCGCATACCTTGTGGGTAGGCACCTCGTTGGGTGCGTTGGCGGTCAACAGTACGACGGGCGAGATTCGCAATACATATACGCGCGACAGCGGATTGGCCAACGAATATGTGTTCGCCGCCTTGGTCGATAAACGCGGCGCGACGTGGTTGGGCACGAATGGCGGCGGCGTTTCGCGTTTGCAAAATCAGAAATGGCGTACCTATTTTCCGTTACACGGCTTGGCGGATTATTGGGTCTATAGTTTCGCCGAACATCCCGACGGCCATGTATGGATAGGCACCTGGGCGGGTGTGTCGGTGCTGGATCCTGCCAGCGGGCAAATTCAAAATTTTCTGAAAGAATTGGTCAACGAATGGGTGTACGGCATCGCCATCGACGCGCAAGGCCGCGTCTGGTTGGCGACCGAGGGCGGCGTTAATATGTACGATGGCAAAACCTGGCGTGCCTGGACCCATCAAGAGGGTGTCGGCGCGCCGAACATACACAATCTCCCGTTTAGTGAAAATACCGGTTTGGGCACGCGTACGCGGCACAATCTTGATGTCTTGGTTGACGGTGGCGCGTCATACAATCCCAATTATGTTTTTTGTATACGTGCAGCGCCCGATGGCAAGATTTGGGTGGGTACGTGGGGCGGCGGCGTCAGCGTGTTCGATGGTACGCAGTGGCAAAATTTCACGTCCGCAGATGGTTTGGCCGGCGATATCGTGTATGCGTTGACTCAAGCCCAGGACGGCGCGTGGTGGTTCGGCACCGATCGCGGCGTGACGCGTTTTGACGGCAAACAGTGGACTACACTGACCAAGGCGCAGGGGTTGATGGATAATCATGTTTACGCGGTGTTGGCGGCGGGCGCCGATGTGTGGGTGGGCACGCGCGAGGGTGTCGCGCATTTAAAGAATCAGTGAAATTTGAAATTGCGATTTGTATGTAGTACCCGTGTACTGAGTCTGACTAGACACGCCGTAAATACATCCATGTAGGCTCGACGGCCGCATCCCTGCGGCCGACGGTCTAGTCAGACTCAGTACACGGGTACTATGAAGAAATGGCCGGCTCGGTAAAGATATATTTCTAAAAGGTGTAAACGTGCAGCACAAGCGTAAGTTGTTAATAGTGGGTGCGGCGGCTGTGGTATTGGCGTTGGTCGCAGGTGCCTATTGGTTGGGCACGCAACAATCGGGCGTCGCACCGCATGCCGATAAATCGGGGATTGCTGCGGCACCGGCAGGCGCTACGGGAACTGGCGCGACAAATGCGCGTTTCGCGCATTTTCGGGTTGGAAATCGCAATGTGAAGGCGATGTATGCCGACGGCGAGACGGTGTGGGTGGGGACTTCCGGCGGTGTCATACGCTATCACTTGGGCAGCGAAGATTATAAATTGTATAATGTGGATAGCCACAGTTTGTTGTCCAACGGCGTTTTTCATTTGAATAAATTGGGTGATCAATTATTGGTCGGAACTTATGGCGGCGGTCTATCCGTGTTCGATATCGCGCGCGACGAATGGAAAAATATTAATATTCCCGATGGCCTGGCCGATCAGTTTGTATATGACAGCAAGCGCGCGCCGAATGGAGATTTATGGATCGCCACATGGTCGGGTGTCAATCGCGTCGCGGGTGCGCGCTTGGCGGATGCCAAGGCGTGGACGATATTTAATGTCGCTAATACACATGGTGGTTTGCCCAATGACTGGGTGTATGCGTTGGATATCGCGCCGGACGGCAGTTTGTGGTTTGCGACCGAGGGTGGATTGGCGCACTTTCAGAACGGCGCGTGGACACATTGGCAACATGAGCAGGGATTGGGGGCGGCCTATGAACAGGTCAAAGACGATATAAAATTTAACAGTGATCCCGCTCAAGTATCGCGCCACCATGCGCAACAAAAGGCCGATCAAGGGTTAAGCAACGTGAACGTCGCATTCAATCCCAATTATGTGGTGTCGTTGAAGGTAGATAAAAATGGCATTGTGTGGTGTGGCACATGGGGTGGCGGCTTGGCGCGTTTTGACGGTAAACAATTTCGCAACTACACCGCTAAAGACGGCCTACCCGCTAATCACGTGTTTAGTTTATTCATAGATCCCAAAAATCAATTGTGGATAGGCACCAGTCACGGCCTGGCGCGTTTTCGCGTAGGCGCTGACGGTTTTAATGTGTTGCGCACCCAGGATGGCTTATTTGCGGATAACGTGTTTTCTATGACCAGCGCGCGCGACGGCAGTTTATGGGTAGGCAGCTTTGGTGGGGTCGCCAAATTGGCCGGTTTATAACGTCTTATGTGCTCAAGGGGGTGCCAATCCGGTCGATAACCGAGTACTGGAAACGCGCGATGGCGCGGTACAGATCGGTGCGACGAGGCCCCTGTGGATTATTTAATAGACCGGCTCAACCTGCTTAGTTTGTTGAAAAAACAATCGCTTAGCGCCGTATGGTGGTGGTGGGGCTTGGCCTTGGGTGTGGCCTTGGCGACCGCAGATGTGTTGGTCGATGCGGCTGGGGTTTTTTATAGTGATGGAAATATACAGTCGTATTTAAGATTGTTGGGCGATGAAATAGTCGATCCCAAATCGCATGAGATATGGCTGCGCATATTAATGGTCGGGCTGTCGATGGCCTTCATGGTCGCGATTGGACGTGAACGCACCGCCGCCGGGGCGCGCATGGCCTTTCTGGCCTTGCATGATCCGCTTACCGAATTGCCGAACCGCGTACAATTTTTACAGCGCCTCATCCAAGAAGTGGCCTATGCAAATCGTCACCATGCCCACCTCGCCATTTTACAAATGGGATTGGATCATTTTAAGGCGATTAATGACCGTGTAGGGCATAGCGGGGGCGATCGGTTATTAGTCGATGTCGCGCGGCGCATCCGCGCGACGATACGCGCAGAAGATTATGTGGCTCGTTTAGGCAGCGATCATTTTGCGATAGTGGTGCGCTCCGCGAAAAACACCCAACAAGTGACTACCATCGCGCGCAATTTGTTGACGGCGATGGTCGAGCCATTGATCGTCGATGGCAAAGACTTATTGGCGACCGCCAGCATCGGCATCGCGATGTTTCCCGATGACGCCAATGACGCCGAAAAGCTCATGTATCGCGCCGATATCGCGATGTATCAGGCAAAAAAAACCGGTCGCAATAATATGCATTTTTATTCAGCGGTGCTGGATAAAAATATCTCTCGGCGCGTGCAGATCGAGGCCGATTTAAGGCACGCGATAGAAAGAGACGAACTCGTTTTATATTATCAACCGATAGTGAATCCGATGACGCGCCGCGTACGCTTATTCGAGGCCTTGGTGCGCTGGAAACACAGCAGCGGGACGATGATACAACCTGCGGAATTTATTCCCATTGCCGAAGAAAGCGGGCTGATCTTGCCGATAGGGCAGTGGATATTGCGCCAGGCCTGTAGCGATATGCGGCGTTGGTACGAGGCGGGGACGCGCGATCTGGCGGTAGCGGTGAATGTGTCCAGCCAACAATTGCGTAGACCGGGTTTGGTCGCGCAAGTAAAAGAAATATTGGCGGAGTCTTCGCTACCCTCGTCGTGTCTGGAGTTGGAAATTACCGAAGGCACCTTGGTCGATAATCTTGATGTATCGACGGTGACGATGTTGGAATTGCGCAATCACGGGGTACGTTTTGCGATTGACGACTTCGGCACCGGATATTCGTGTATGAATTATTTGGCGCGCCTGCCGGTCGATAAGATGAAAATCGACCGTAGCTTCCTCTCGGATATCGAGCCCGGGTCGAGCAATGAAACCATCATCAAGGCGATCATCGCCTTGGCGCATCAATTACGCATCACAGTGGTTGCGGAAGGCGTGGAAACGGAAGATCAATTGACCTTCTTATTAGAGAACGGCTGTGACGCCATGCAGGGTTTTTATTTTAGCCGACCCGTACCGTTCGAGGCGACGCTCAAGATGCTCAATGAGGTGTTACCGCTAAAGCATACGTCAGCGCACATTTAATTCTTGTCTCCACAACATACCGCTTTCCGTAAAAATCAACACGCCTTCTATCGACCGATGCGGCCAACACAGCGCTAGACCCGCTGCATAGCGATGTAGTTGCGGTAGATGCGACGCGGCTACCGCGTCAAGCCGCGTCGCATCTACGTCGCGATCCGATTTGTAGTCCACGATCAAAAGTTTTTTATCGGTGACGACCAAACGATCTACGATCCCGTGTTCGAGTACGCCGTCACGTAAATAACTGACGGGTAACTCGTGATAGGTTTGCGCAGCGTGATGGGCATGCAGAAAATCTTTGATGTGCGCGAGCTCCAACAATGCCGCGACCTCCGCTGCACAGCGAATAATAATGTCGTCGGCGGTGGTGAGTCTATTTTCACTGGCGGTTTGTTGTGCCGCCGACTGCGGTGTCGTGCCGTGCCCGTGGAGCTCAAGCATGCGGTGGATGATGCGCCCACGCAGACGTTGGCGGGTGTCGGTGTCGGGTTGGGCGGGGAGGCGTGGCGCTAGCGGTGGCGCTTGCAGGCGCAATACCTGCGGCAAGATTTCAGGTTGACGTGGCGACGCATGGGATAAATCTTGAGCGACGGGCGTTGCACCATTGCGCGCGATCCAGGTTTGTTGGCAATCATCCCAAGGCAAGGCGGCGGCGATGCGGTGATACCATGAGGTTGCGGTGTCAGGATTGTTGGGCATAATCCCGGTGATCACCAGTTGATGGCGCGCGCGCGTCACGGCAACGTACAACAAATTGGCCTCTTCGCGCGCCTGAGCTGCGCCTTGGTGGGCGATGAGTTCGCGATGAAAAGGATCGAGATCGTCTTTTTTTAGCGCCGCGCCAAAATAATCCGGGCGTTCCGCGCCCGACGGCCAGCGCACCAGCGTGCGATAGGCGCGCTCATTGCCGCTGGTGGTGGCGCTGTCCACCAGATAGACCAGCGGAGCCTCTAATCCTTTGGCCGCGTGTATCGTCAATATACGTACACTAGGTACACCGCTGTAAGGTGCGGCGATGTCGGGCGCACCCTCCTCTTGGTCGCGTAAATCCGCCAATTCTTGCAAAAAACGCCCTAAGCTGGGATAGCGTCCGCTATCGGTGGCGAGTGCGAGCGCGAGGATTTGCAATAAATTTCCGCGCACGCGTGAGCCTAGGTGGGCAGGGTAAGCGGCCTCATAACGCGCCAAGATATCGCCCGTGCAATAAATGTTGTCGAGTAAATCATGTACCGGCAATAGTCCTGCGGCAATTTGCCATTGGCTCAATAAATCTTGGGCACGCTGGAAGCACGCATGGGTGGGCATCTGCTGCGCGATGGCGGTCAGGCGATCACGCCAATGCGCGCCGCTGTGCGTGCTGGCAAGGACGATCAGGTCGTCGTCGCTGCATGCGAATATGGGCGAACGCAATACGCCGGCCAAGGCGAGATTGTCATAAGGCACGCTCAACGTGGTTAATAATGCGACGATATCTTGCGCCTCCTGCGTCGCCAGCAAGGTGCCGCGTTCTATGCCCAGACAGGGGATATGGTGGTCGCGCAACGCGCGTTCATAGGCCTGCGCATGCGTGCGCGCACGCAATAATATCATTACGTCGCTATAGTCCAAGGCGCGCGGCCGCGCACCGTGGGTGTCGGCAATGCCTTGCGCAAGCGTCTGTTGGATATGCCGCGCAACGCGACAACCATCCGCATAATGTCTGTCGTCGATGGTGACGGTGCGGGGGGTTTGCAATGGGTTGCGCCAATGTAATTCGGGTTGTTCCGAGGTGGGCGACAATGGCAGCAATGGCCATATTTCTACCTGGCCCCAGGCCGCTGTTTGATGAGTGGTGTGGGGATGAAAATCCGGCATCAGCGCGGTCATCGCGGCGCTAGAAAAAACACGATTGACCAGTTCGATAATGGCGGGTGCGGAGCGGCGCGATTTATCCATAGGAAAGCGCGCGCCGCCTAATTGCGTATCCAGCCATGCACCCGCCGTCGCCAACAATCCTGCATCGGCGCGTCGGAAACGATAAATGGATTGTTTGGCGTCGCCGACGATAAAGGCGCTACGCAGACGCTCGCCGCCGCTGGCGAATTCTTGCAACAAGGGCAACAATAAACGCCATTGTGTAGGATTGGTATCTTGAAATTCATCGACTAATAAATGGTCGATACGTTGGTCTAATTTGTATTGTACCCACACCGCGTTGTCACCGGCATTCAGCAGGCGATAGGCCTTCCATTCGAGATCGGCGAAATCTATTAAACGTTGTTCATTTTTAATGCGTTGATAATGTTCTATCAAACGCGCACCTGCGCGATAAAGGTGGGAGATGATGTGATAATTAAGCTGCGCCTTTTGCATATCTTCGACGCGAATCAGCGCCGCGCAGATCTCGGCGTGCAGGCGCAAAAATTCATCTTCTTGCGCGTCGCCCATGCTTTTGCGCTGGGCCTTGGTCGATTTGCGCGCCAGTGGCGTGCCCTTGGCGGTCAAAAATGCCGGGCGTATCTCGGCATACCATGTGGCGTCGCACTGCTCGCGGAGGGTGGCGTGTGCCAGCGTTTGCGCGTGCTTGACGTTGGTGTCGGTGGTGTGGAGTGCCAACAAGTAGCAAAAATGCCGTAAACCTTGCATTTGTGTACACGCAAAATCGCCGATAGGGTCGGCGTCCACGGTTACATTTAGCAACGCTTGCAGACGCGCTTGCGCAACATCCAGCGCTGCCGGTCGATCTTCGGTATAGGCCCACCAATCGGCGCGCTGACGCAACATCTGGTCTAACGCTTGGCGCGTACTGTGGATGGTGTTGGTGTAATTGAATAAGACCTCTAGCGCGGTCGCCACTGGGCTTTGCGGGTGTTGGGCGGCTTCAAGATAGAGGGCATCCCACGCGGCGTCGTACACCGGTGTGGGATTATCCAATAATGCGAAGCCCGGCGGGACATCCGCATCCAGCGGAAAACGGCGTAATAAATCTTGGCAGAATGCGTGAAAGGTAGTCGCTTGTACGCGATAAGGTGTACGCAATTGCGCTTCATACAAGGTACGCGCGCGTGTTAGATAAGCGGCAGTCGCAGGCACATTGAGGTGCCTTAGCGTGTCAAGCAGCGCCTCGTCCGCTTGGGTGGCCCAGCTATGCAGGCGTTCCATTAAGCGCTGATAAATTTCCGTCGCGGCCTTGCGCGTAAATGTAATCGCCAGTATGGCATCCGGCCGTACGTCTTCGAGCAGTAGTCGCGCGATGCGCGTGACGAGTAAATACGTCTTGCCCACGCCCGCCGAGGCCGTGACTGTGACATGATGTTCAGGGGAGATCGCAGTATCGAGATCGCTCATGGGATGTGGCGCTGGCACCGTGTAGGCTTATCGTTGCAGCATAGCATCGCCTAGCGGGTGTCGCAACGCTGGCCGCGACCCCCGTATTTTGTTAAAATCGCGCCGCTATGCGTGTCAGTGATTTCAATTTTGACCTCCCCCCCGAGTTGATCGCCCGCGTGCCGTTACAGGAACGTCGCGCGAGCCGGTTGCTGTGTGCCAATACGCAACACGGGGCGCTGACGGATCGGGTGTTTGCGGAATTGCCGCTGTTGCTGCGTGGCGGCGATTTATTGGTGTTGAATGACACGCGCGTGTTGGCGGCGCGCCTCTTCGGCGCCAAGGACAGCGGAGGACGTGTCGAGGTGCTGGTAGAGCGTATTTTGGACACCCAGCATGTATTGGCGCAAATGCGTGCGAGCAAACCGGCGCGCCCAGGCCGGAAATTACGTTTGGAAGATCAATTGGATGTTACGGTGGTGGAACGCCGCGATGGGTTTTTTGTGTTGCGATTTGCCATGCCGGTATTACAAGCGTTAGAACAATTTGGGCGCGTGCCCTTGCCGCCCTATATGCAGCGCGATGCGCAAAACACTGATCGAGAACGTTATCAAACCGTATTTGCAAACACGCCGGGGGCCGTCGCCGCGCCGACCGCAGGATTACATTTTGACCAAGCGCTGTTGCAGGCCGTGCGCGCCATGGGCGTGGAAACGGCCACCGTGACCTTGCACGTAGGCGCGGGCACGTTTGCGCCGGTGCGTACGCAACAGGTAGAAGATCACGTGATGCACACCGAATGGTTGAACGTCGATCAAGCGACTTGCGATGCGGTGGCGCGTACGCGCGCGCGCGGTGGCAGGGTGATAGCGGTCGGCACCACCAGTGTGCGCAGTCTTGAAACGGCCGCGCAACACGGGCGCTTGGCGCCTTATCAAGGCGAGACGCGGATATTCATTTATCCCGGTTATCAATTCCGTTGCATTGACGCCTTGATCACGAATTTTCATTTGCCCGAATCGACCTTATTGATGTTGGTCTGCGCATTCGGCGGGTATGCGCAGGTGATGCATGCGTATAGGCATGCGATAGCGCAACACTATCGCTTTTATAGTTATGGCGATGCAATGTTTTTAAGCAAATAATGTTGGTCTAGCACAGCTTTTTTTTTGCAAAAAATTTGCGTTACGGCGCGGCGCTATTCACCCATAATTGTCCAGCGCCAGCCTTGTCAAAGGCGCTCCACGCGACATAGGCCGTGCCAAGCTGGTCGAAACTGGCGGATGTTGCGTAGGCGTCGTCGTTAGCGCTGAGGCGTGTGCTGTCACCCCACGCGCCGTTGCGATAAAGTTGCGTCATGATGTCATAACCGCCGCCGCCACGCGGGTCGCGCCAGCGTTTCCAATAGGTCAGTAGCGCACTGCCCCGTCCAATGATGTGCGGCGTATCGGCGTCAAAACGCGTTTGGTCATCGAGCATGAGTGTCGCGCCCCACGCATTATTAACGAAATCGCGGCGATAAATGTGCATCACGCTATCATTATTCCAAATGTCGCCGGGCGGCGTGGAGGATTGCAACCAAACGGCGTGGATGCCGTCATTGTCGTCGATGGTCACGTCTACCGCGTGCGCCGTAGCGGTGTCTGTATCGACCGCTTCGGCCGCGCTCAACCACGTTGTACTGACGAAACGATTGGCATAGATACTATAGGCATAACGCGGCGGAATGTAAGGGTCGGCGACGTTGCCGCTACCGTCTATGATGTAATCGACTTGTGCCCAGGCCGCGACCGCCTTACCGTTGGTGTTGACGGAAATCGTGGGCGCGACGGCCTCGGTAAGTCCGTCGCTGATCTTGACGGCGCTGGCCCATGCCGCACTGGCGTATTTCGCGGCGTACACGCCATGTCTATCTATATTCGCGCTATTTTGGACGCTGGTTTCGTGTTGACGCCACACCGCAAACGCCACGCCGCTATTGTCGTTTTGCATTTGTACGCGCGGCATATCGGCAGCGCGCCCAACGGCGGCGGTGCTGATTTTTTGCGCCACGACGGGCCACCCGAGGTCAGGGCGATAACGCCGCGCCATGATTTGGCTGACGCCGCCTGCGTCGCTCATTTGTTGCCATACCGCGAGCGCGTCGCCGCTGCTGCTGACGGAGATGTCGGGGTTAAACGCATCCAAGGGCTCGCCCGCGCGTAGGCTGCCGACACTGGTGGTGGCGACGCCTTGATCTAAGGGCGCGGGCGTCGTCCATGAATGCGTGTTGGCGTCGAAAAGGGCGTGATAAACATGCCGGACGGTACGCTCAACGCCTTGCGCATTGGTGTAGCTATCTTGCTGTTGCCATACCGCCAAGGCATGACCATTGCTGTCTGCTGCGATACGCGGTTGGGCGCTGAAGACTTGATCGTTAGCGCTGTAGATGCGTGTTACCGCACCGGTCGAATTATTGCGATCCTCGCGCCGAGTCCATGCCGGCGCGCCGGTATTTAGTAATGCCGGTGTGCTCCAAGCGCTGTCGCCGCTGGGCAGCAATCCGTAATAACTGGCATACATCGCCAAGCGCGAGGAAATTCGATAACGCGTCTCTTGGCTGACATTCAAACCGGATTGATCGGTATCCAACGCCTCTGCGGTGAGCGCTTGCGACCACAGGGCAACGGCACTGGAGCGGGGTAGGCCCGCCACGGCGGTTTGTTGTATGGCCCCGGTCGCGAGCTCGTTCGCACCACCCCAGGCGGGACCAGTAGGTTTGGCGCAACTCAGCAAGGCGAGCGGCCCGCAAGCGGCAGTGATAAAAAATAATCGGATTAGACGCATGGCGATCCCTTGGCAGCATGGATGTGAGGCACACCCCCTTGCGCGCCGCACACCTTGTCCGTTCACTGTAGCAAAACCCACACCCGCCCGCAAAGCATGCGCTGAGCGATATCGTCAAAATATCCAAAAAATTGGGTAGCGGAGGGTTAATGGGTAAGCGCTAATCTAGGTTAATATAGCGCCCCCCACACACGAGATATTGTTATGCAGTTTGAACTGCTGCACACCGATGGCGCGGCGCGGCGCGGCCGCCTTAATTTCCCGCGCGGGGTGGTGGATACCCCGGCGTTTATGCCGGTGGGTACCTATGGCGCGGTCAAAACCGTCACCCCTGATGAATTGCGTGCGCTAGGTGCGCAGATTATTTTGGGCAACGCCTTTCATTTAATGGCGCGGCCCGGCCGCGAAATCATAGTCGCGCACGGCGACTTGCATGATTTTACGCGTTGGAGCGGCCCCATCCTCACCGATTCGGGCGGGTTTCAAGTGTTTAGTTTGGGGGATTTGCGCAAGCTCAGTGAGCAAGGCGTCACCTTCCGTTCCCCGATCAATGGCAACACCGTGTTCATGGGGCCGGAAGAATCCATGGCCGTGCAGCGCTGGCTGGGTTCGGACATCGTCATGATCTTCGATGAATGCACGCCCTATCCGGCCACCGAGGCACAAGCCCGCGACTCCATGAGCTTGTCGTTGCGGTGGGCGGTGCGTAGTAAAGAGGCGCATACCGGTAATCCTTCCGCCCTGTTTGGTATCGTGCAGGGCGGTATGTACGAACACTTGCGTATAGAATCGTTGGCGGGTTTGCGCGCTATCGGCTTCGACGGCTATGCGATAGGCGGCTTGTCGGTGGGTGAGCCTAAGGAGGACATGTTGCGGGTGTTGGATTTTACCGCGCCGCGCATGCCTAACGATAAACCGCGTTACTTGATGGGCGTTGGTACGCCAGAGGATATCGTCGCGGCCGTGCAGCGTGGCATCGATATGTTCGATTGCGTGATGCCCACGCGCAACGCGCGCAATGCCCACCTATTCGTGCGCGATGGGGTGATACGTTTGCGCAATAGCCAATATCAAAAAGACGCGCGCCCCTTAGATGAAAATTGCGGTTGCTATACCTGTCGTAATTATTCTCGCGCCTACCTGCGTCACCTCGATAAAATTGGGGAAATTCTCGGCGCGCGTCTTAATACCTTGCATAATTTGTATTATTATCAGCAGTTGATGCGCGAACTGCGCGCGGCCATCGCCAATAATAGTTTGGCGACTTATGTGAAAGAATTTTATTCCCGCCGCGCCCCTATGTCATAATACGGGGCTTTGGTCATACACGCTACACAATGAGAGGCGATAATGGGTCTGTTTATTTCCGATGCTTGGGCCGAAGGCGCTGCGCCGCCGGGGGACGGGGGTTTGTTGAGCTTTGTGCCACTGATATTAATATTCGTGGTGTTTTATTTCATGTTAATCCGTCCGCAAGTCAAACGCGCCAAAGAACATCGTAAGATGTTAGAGGCCTTGGCCAAGGGGGATGAAGTGGCCACCAGCGGCGGCCTGATGGGCAAAATTACCGAATTGGGCGACAGCTTTATCGCGGTAGAAATCGCCGATGGCGTGGTCATCAAGGTACAAAAGCACGCCGTGGCCTCCTTATTGCCTAAGGGAACGCTCAAATCCACAAATTCGTAAAAGCTCCATCAAGGAAAAGTTTATGAACCAATACCCGGTTTGGAAATATGTGCTCATTTTGGTGGTGATGGTAGTGGGCGGGCTCTATGCCCTGCCCAATTTATATGGCGAAGACCCTGCTGTGCAAATCTCCGCGACGCGTGCGGTGACGGTCAATGAGACCACCGTCGGCACGGTCAAGGCGTTGCTAGAGCAAGCCAAACTCACTTACCAAAACGCCGTGTTGAATAATACCGGGGTGTTGGTGCGTTTCAGCAACACCGAAACGCAAATTAAGGCCAAGGACGCCATCGCCGATGGCTTGGGTCGCGACTATATCGTGGCCTTGAATCTTGCGCCGCAGACGCCCGCCTGGTTGCTCGCCATCCGCGCCTTACCGATGTATTTAGGGTTGGATTTGCGCGGTGGCGTGCATTTCTTGATGGAAGTGGATACCAACGCGGCCTTAGGCCAAGCGTTGGAACGGCATCGTGGTGATTTCCGCAGTCTGTTTCGCCAAGAAAAAGTGCGCTACGTGGCGATCGAACGCGGCGGACTGACGCAACCCAATGGCGGTTATGTCGTCATCACCTTCCGCGATCCCGCCGATCGCGAGGCGGCCCGCAAATTAGTCGCCAAAGATTTTCCCAATTTAGAATTGCGCGAAGAGGGCAGTGGTGAAGAATTGTCGCTAATCGCCGAGCCCAATAAGCGCGATCTTGTCGATATCAAGAAAAACGCCGTGCAGCAAAACATTATTACCTTGCGCAATCGGGTCAACGAATTGGGCGTCGCCGAACCTATTGTACAGCAACAAGGCGATAGCCGTATCGTCGTGCAATTGCCCGGCGTGCAAGACACCGCGCGCGCCAAAGAAATCTTGGGCGCGACGGCCACCTTGGAATTCCGCATGGTGGATGAAGAACACAATGTACAAGAGGCGGTCGCCGGTCGCATACCCGCAGGCGCGCGTTTGTATAAAGAACGTAACGGCCAACCGGTCTTGCTAAAGAGCCAAGTCATGCTGACCGGCGATTACATCACCGACGCCGCCTCGGGTATCGATCAGCAGTCCGGCGGACCTGCTGTATTTATCACCTTGGACGGTAAAGGCGCGCGCATTTTCACCAACGCGACCAAAGATAACGTCGGCAAATTAATGTCCGTCGTGTTTATCGAAAACAAGCCTACGACCACCATCGTTGACGGTAAACAAGTCACGACAAAACAACGTGTGGAAGAAGTTATCAATGTTGCGCGCATACGCGAACGCTTAGGTAAACGTTTCCAAATTACCGGTCTGGACAGCACCAAAGAGGCACGCGACCTGGCGCTGCTATTACGCGCGGGCGCCTTGGCCGCGCCGGTGGATATCGTCGAAGAACGCACGGTCGGGCCGAGCTTGGGTCAAGACAACATCGATCAAGGCTTGCGTTCCACCATCATCGGCTTTTTGGCCGTCGCTGTGGTGATGTTGCTGTGGTACAAGACCTTCGGCATCTACGCCAATATCGCCTTGGGATTAAACGTCGTATTGATCGTGGCCTTGTTGTCGATGTTGCAAGCGACGCTTACGTTGCCCGGCATCGCCGGTATCGTATTGACGGTGGGTATGGCGGTGGACGCCAACGTGCTGATCTTTGAGCGTATACGCGAGGAACTACGCGCCGGGATGACGCCGCAAGGGGCCATCACCGCCGGGTTTGAGCGCGCTTGGGAGACCATCGTGGATTCCAACATCACCACGCTGATTGCCGGCGTCACCTTATTTTTATTTGGCACCGGGCCTATCAAAGGGTTCGCCGTCGTGTTGTCATTGGGTATCCTGACCTCAATGTTTACGGCGGTGATGGTCACGCGCGGCATCATCTTCTTCATCTACGGCGGCAAGCGTCGCATCACCAAATTGTCGATTTAACAGGGGCGATAGAGCGTTATGCAATTTTTCAACAAAATCACCAACGTCGATTTTTTGCGCTGGCGTAAGACGGCGTTTATTGTATCCGGTACCTTAATCATCGCCTCTATCGTTTCCTTGGCCGTGCGCGGCCTGAATATGGGCGTTGATTTCACTGGCGGCACGGTCATAGAAGTCGGATATACCCAAACCGCCGATCTTGGACGCATCCAAGCGGTACTCGCCAAAGGCGGGTTCCCGGACGCGGCGGCGCAACACTTTGGCACCTCCAAAGAAGTGATGATACGCCTCGCGCCACGCAAGGGGATTAACAGCGCCGCGATCAGCGAACAAGTGATGAGCGCATTGCACAGCGACAATACGCAAGTGCAGTTACGCCGCGTCGAATTCGTGGGTCCGCAAGTGGGAGAAGAATTGCTCGAAGCGGGTGCGCTGGCCTTGTTGTTTACGATGGCCGGCATCCTGGTATATTTGTGGATACGTTTTGAAATTCGTTTCGCCATCGGCGCGGTATTTGCGACCTTGCACGATCCGTTTCTTATTTTGGGCACGTTTTCGGCTTTTCAATTCGAGTTTAATTTGACCGTGGTGGCCGCCTTGTTGGCGATTATCGGATATTCGCTGAACGACACCGTGGTGATTTTTGATCGTGTACGCGAAAATTTTCGCAAAATGCGCAAAGCCACGCCGGTGGAAGTCGTCAATTCCGCGACCAATCAAACCCTGTCGCGCACGATTATGACCTCGGCCGTGACCATGGTGGCGGTGGTGGCCTTATTCATTTTCGGCGGCGAATTATTATTCGGTTTCTCATTGGCACTGATCGTCGGTATCGTCGTGGGTACGTATTCGTCCATTTATATTGCAGCCGCTACCGCGTTGGCCTTGGGCGTCAGCAAAAACGACTTGATGCCGGTCGAGAAAGAAGGTGCGGAACGCGATACACAGCCCTGAGGCGCAGGTTACGGATGTTGAAGGTTCGCGATATTTCTCGTGGGTGGTGGCGATCAGCAGGCGCAGCGCTGATGTGTCTTGCGTTGGTCATGCCTGGTTACGCGCAAACACCGGCCGCAGCGTCGAACGAAGCGGCCGACAGCCCACATTGCCGTTGCGCAGTAAACGCGCTGAAGGACGGCGTCAATGAATTATTGGGGTGTTTTTACGACCCCCGTTGTGGCGAAGTCAAATCGCAAATCGCCGTCGCCTTGCGCGCCCATGGTTATGGCTTGGGAGAGGCCATGCGCGGCTATGCCATTTTGCTTGCCAGTCCCGAGGTCGGCGCGGATCAAAAAGAAGAATATCGCTTGGCCTGGCAACAGTCGCGCGCCTCGCTGAAGGCGCTGAAAAAGGCCATCCCGTTTCGCGGTTATGAAGAACAAGTCGATCCCTTGGTCGTGGATTTCGACGATTACGAGGCCAATTTTCATCGTTATTATTATCGGTTCAGCATCGGGTTCGAGTACATCAGCATCAACTCTTTGTTTCAAACGGGTGTGCCGCGCATCGGTTTTTTAGTCTATCGGCGCTATAGCGAAGTCCCGGAAATGCATGAAGGCTTCGGTTTTTATGGTGTGCATTTTTCCGGCGGATTGTTAATGACCAGTTCCGCCGAGGCGCAAATTAATGATAAAACGGCGAAAGGGAACGTAGAAAATACCTTGGAAGTGACGGCCGAAGTGTTTGTCCCGGTGTTGCATTCGATAATTTCATTGGACCGGTCTTCTACCGACTATATGGGGTTTATGGCCGCCTACGGTGCTAAGAAGACCGACACCGATGCGCAAATCAGCAGCCGTGGATATTTTGGAATACGCAATATCCTCAATCCGGAAACCTATGTCGATATTTTGTTGGGGCGTACCGTTTCCGTCAGCAAACAACGTTTGGAAATTCGCGGCCAATTACCCGTGTATAAATTTGTCCATGGTTCACGCATCTATCTGGGCGGCATTATGAACACCCGTGTGCCATGGTCGTCGCCGGAAGACAGCCGCGATGTATTGCGTTTCTATTTGACATGGAATGTCGAACTTGATCGTATCCTGGGTTTATTTAGCACCGCGATGTAAGGTGGCGTTTTTTTTCAGTAATAACCCTAAAATATGCCACCACACATCGCGGCGATGTTTTAGAAAACCGGCGCGAATTGCGTTATAATTGGCGTCTTTCCGTAGCCGCCTCCGCTGGGGTGGGGTACACCACGAGGTACAAAAGCATGTTTACGCGTGAAATGACCATTGCCGGGTTCGATGATGAATTGTGGGCGGCCATCCAAAAAGAAGAGCGTCGGCAGGAAGATCATATCGAGTTGATCGCATCGGAAAACTACGCCAGCCCCCGCGTCATGCAGGCCCAGGGCTCGGTGCTCACGAATAAATACGCCGAAGGTTATCCCGGTAAACGCTATTACGGCGGTTGCGAATATGTCGATCAGGTGGAAGTCTTGGCCATCGAGCGCGTAAAACAACTGTTTGGCGCGGCTTACGCCAATGTCCAACCGCATTCCGGCTCGCAGGCCAACACCGCTGTGTATATGGCATTGTTGAACCCCGGCGACACCGTGTTAGGCATGAGTCTGGCGCATGGTGGGCATTTGACACATGGCGCCAAGGCCAATTTTTCCGGCAAGATTTATAACGCCGTGCAGTACGGCATTACCGAAGACACCGGTGAGGTCGATTACAAACAAGTCGAGGCCCTCGCGCGCGCGCACAAACCGAAGATGATTATCGCCGGATTTTCCGCCTATTCGCGTGTCATGGACTGGGCGCGCTTTCGCGTCATTGCCGATAGCGTGGGTGCTTATTTGATGGTGGACATGGCCCATGTGGCCGGCTTGATCGCCGTCGGCCTTTACCCTAATCCGGTGCCTCACGCCCATGTGGTGACTTCGACGACGCATAAAACGCTACGTGGCCCGCGCGGTGGGTTTATAGTCGCCCAGGCCAACCCGGACATCGAGAAAAAACTCAATTCCATCGTTTTTCCCGGCATCCAAGGCGGGCCGTTAATGCACGTCATCGCCGCCAAGGCCGTGGCCTTTAAAGAGGCATTGCAACCCGAGTTTAAAGACTATCAGCGCCAGGTGGTCAAAAACGCCCGTGCGATGGTTGCGCGTTTAATGGAATATGGCTTTAAAATCGTTTCCGGTGGCACCGATAATCATTTGCTTTTATTAGATTTACGTGACAAATCGCTGACCGGTAAGGATGCCGAGGCCGTGCTCGGTCGCGCTAATCTCACCGTCAATAAAAATGCCGTGCCCAATGACCCGCAATCGCCTTTTGTGACCAGCGGTTTACGTATCGGCACGCCTGCGGCCACTACGCGCGGCTTTAAAGAAGCGGAGATGCGCCAGATTGCCGATTGGATATGCCGTTTATTGGAAGAACCGGGCAGCGACGTGGCCATCAATACGATCAAAAACGAAGTATTGGCCTTGTGCAAACGTTTTCCTGTGTATAGTTAACGCTGCGCATCGAATGTAGGGGGCGTGGACATGCGCTGTCCCTTTTGTAACGCCGAAGATACCAAGGTCATAGATTCGCGGCTTGCCAATGAAGGTGAGGCGGTGCGGCGGCGGCGTGAGTGTTTAACGTGCAGCGAGCGTTTCACTACTTACGAAACCGCCGAATTGACCTTGCCACGCGTGATTAAACGTAGTGGCGTACGTGAGGTTTTCGATGCGGCCAAATTGCGTGGCGGTCTGCAACGGGCCTTGGAGCGTCGGCCGGTGGCGACCGAGGCCGTGGAAGACATCATTCATCGTATCATGCGGCGCATGCGCGCCAGCGGCGAACGCGAAGTGGCGACGCGCCAAATCGGTACCTGGGTCATGGACGAGTTGCGTGAACTCGATCAAATCGCCTATGTGCGATTTGCCTCGGTGTACCGCAGTTTTCAAGATGTCAGCGAGTTTCGTGAAGAGATTGATCGCTTAGAACAACGACCCACGCCGGAATTGCGCGAGCGCCAAATTCAATTATTACCCGACCCCGATGACGCCGCTAACGACCCCCCAGTCTGATTACGCATACATGGCCCTGGCGCTACGCCTGGCGGAGCAGGGTTTGTATACGACCGACCCGAATCCGCGCGTCGGTTGTGTCATCGTGCGCGACGGCGAAATCGTTGGTACGGGATATCATCAACGTGCGGGGGAACCCCACGCCGAAGTGCATGCGCTACGCGTCGCCGCTGAACGCGCGCGCGGGGCGGATGTCTACGTTACCTTAGAACCCTGCAACCATCACGGACGTACCCCGCCGTGTAGCGAGGCCTTGATTCAGGCCGGGGTGGCGCGTGTGATCATCGCAGCATCCGATCCGCATCCCAAGGCCAGTGGTGGCGAGGCTGCCTTACGCGCGGCGGGCATAGGGGTTGAACAGGGCATGCTCGCGGCGCAAGCGGAGGCCCAAAACATCGGTTTCTTCGCGCGTTGGCGGCGCGGTCGGCCATGGGTGCGTAGCAAAATTGCGATGAGTTTAGATGGTCGTACCGCGCTCGCCTCCGGCGAGAGTCAGTGGATCACCGGGGCGGCGGCGCGGCGCGATGTGCAACAATGGCGCGCGCGTAGTTCGGCGCTACTCACCGGCAGCGGCACCGTGCTCGCGGACGATCCGCGTTTAACCGTACGCGAGCTGGATTTAGGTGTGCCGGTGACGCGCCTACCTATGCGCGTGGTGGTGGATAGCGCGGCGCGTACCCCTGCGCGTGCAGCCATCTTGAGTGCGGAGGCCCGCACGCTCATGGTCACAGCGGGCGGGCGCGGCGCGTGGCCGACGCATGTTGAACACATGGCGTGCGCCGACGCCGCAGGGCGTGTCGATTTAAATGCGCTGATGTTGGCATTGGCGCGGCGCGATGTCAACGAGGTGTTGGTTGAGGCCGGGGCGCGCTTAAACGGCGCATTATTGAGCGCCGGCTTAATCGACGAATGTATTTTTTATATCGCGCCGGCATTATTGGGTGACGGCGCGCGCGGTTTATTTCATTTGCCGCACATCGCCACGTTGCGCGACAAGATTGCGTTAGAAATCTCCGATGTGCGCGCCGTGGGTACAGATTGGCGGGTGACGGCGACGCCTAAATATTAAACCCGGCAATTCACACCACCAAACTGGTCTTTAATTTTTTTAGCGCGTTGGTTTCCAATTGGCGGATGCGCTCCGCCGATACTTGGTAGCGCGCCGCGAGGTCTTGCAGCGTGGCCTTGTCGTCATTGAGCCAGCGCAGGCGTAGGATTTCGCGCGAACGTTCGTCCAGCTTGGCGAGCGCGACGTGCAGGCGGTCGGTGTTGTGGGTTTCCCACTGGGCGTCTTCGAGCATGCGCGAGGGCTCGCTACGGGAGTCGGCGAGATAGGCCGCCGGGGCATGATATTCTTGCTCGTCATCGTCGTCGGCATAACCGTCAAAAGGGGCATCTTGGGTGGCTAGGCGTTGTTCCATTTCTAGCACGGTTTCGGCGCTTACACCTAAATCGCGCGCCACGGCCTCAACTTCTTCGCGCGTGAACCAGCCCAGGCGTTTTTTCGCCTTACGTAAATTAAAGAATAATTTGCGTTGCGCCTTGGTGGTGGCGACTTTGGCGATGCGCCAATTACGCAGGATGAATTCATGTATCTCGGCGCGTATCCAATGCACGGCAAACGACACCAGGCGCACATTCATGCTCGGGTCGAAGCGTTTGATGGCCTTCATCAGGCCGATGTTGCCTTCTTGTATCAGGTCGGCCTGGGGGAGATTGTAACCGCTATAGCCCCGCGCGATATGTACTACATAACGTAGATGGGCCAATACGAGTCGTCGTGCGGCCTCAAGGTCGCCGTCTTGACGCAGTTTAACGGCCAGTTCGTGCTCTTCCTCTGCGGTGAGCGCAGGGATGCGGTTGGCGAACTGAATATAGGCATCCAAGTTACCAAGGGGGCTGGCGATTTGTACCGGGTATTGGCGCATATCGGTGGACCTCGACTCTAAGGAACATCATTAGCTTAGCACTCTATCGGCCAAAGTGCCAGCAGATTTAGCACTCGTAGCCATAGAGTGCTAATCGGTCGGGAAAGTTCAATATTATTAAACGCTTATATTTTAAGTGATTGAAACTATTTATATTATAGCATCTTAGGACGGGTTGATGACGCGCAAGTAGCGGCTGACGGCCAGCCATGAGCCGCCTACGCCCAGGGCCAAGCCACCCGCCAATAACGCAAGTATAGCCCAGGGGCCAGGGCTCGCAACGAGGAACTGACTGCCATATAAGGCGGCGACTTGGCTGACTCCATGACTAAACCCGTTAAAACTCACCGCCACGATGACCCATGCTACCAGGCCGCCCCCTAATCCATAGGCCGCCCCCACATAGATAAAGGGGCGACGCACATAATGATTGGTGGCCCCCAGTAGTTTATACACCTCAATTTGTTCGTGATAACTCTGACTCATCAGCCGGATCGTGTTACCTACGATGAGCAATACCGCCAATGCCGCCAGCCCGCTCAGCCACGCGATGGTCTGTTGGGCCAGGTCCAGCAAGGCGTATAAGCGCTGCACCCATGCGGTATCGAGTTGCGCGCTTGCGACGCCCGGCTCCGCCTGCAAAGCATTCAATAATTGCGTCAGGCGCGCACTATCACTACCGCGCAGCTCGGGTTGTACCAAGAGCACGGCCGGGAGGGGGTTTTCATCCACCACATCGAGGGCCGCGCCTAGTCCTGAGGCGGCGCGGAATTCATCCCAGGCTTGTTGGCTGCTGATGGAATGGGCGCTATGCACCTCGGGGCGTTGGCGAATATGGGCAGCGATCTGATCGATTTGCGCGCTAGGGAGGTTTTGGCGCAGAAATACGCTGATCTGAACGCTACTATTCCACCCTTTGCTCAGTTGACGGGCATTGTCCACTAGCGCGTATAGACCGACCGGCAAGGCCAAGGCGATGCCCAACACGCTACACGTCAGCAGCGCGCCCAGCGGCGCTTGGCGCAAACGCCTCCACGCCTCATGGGTCGCGAGACGTTGTTGCAGCACTAGCTGTTGTAGCCAGCCCTCTTGACGGAAACGCCGCGCGGCAGGGGCGTCCGGGATGGGGGCAGGGATAGTGCGCAACGGGCGCGGCGTGGCCCCCTGCGGGGCATTTTTGCGGAATTTATTAGACATGGCGTTAGGCGCGACGGTCCTCTACGATGCCGCCATCACGCAAAGTGATAACGCGCCGTTTTAAGTCTTGCACGAGGTCGTGATCGTGGCTCGCGATCAAGGCGGTCGTGCCCATTTGGATCAATTGAATAAACATATTCATAATTTCGCGCGACAATGCCGGATCGAGGTTACCGGTGGGTTCATCGGCCAGCAACACGGGTGGGCGCGTCACCACGGCGCGCGCGATGCCCACGCGTTGTTGTTCGCCGCTGGACAGGGTTTGCGGCAAGGCCTTTTCTTTCGACAGCAGGCCGACCGTATCAAGGGCGGCGCGGACGCGGCTCCCGATGTCTTGTGGGCGCTGTCCGGCAATTAACAAGGGTAACGCCACATTCTCATATACCGAACGGTCATTTAGCAAACGCGGATTCTGAAACACAAAGCCGATTTTGCGGCGCAATGCGGGGATATGGCGCGTGCGTATGCCGCTTAGGTCTTGGCCGTCGATGATGACCTTGCCCCAGGTCGCGTTTTCCATGGCCGCCAGCAATTTCAGCAGCGTGCTCTTGCCGGCCCCGGAGGGGCCGGTCAAAAAGGCCAATTCGCCTTTATCCAAATGCAGGTTGATATGGCGCAAGGCCTCAAAACCGCCCGGATAAGTCTTGATCACATCAGTGCATCGGATCATTTAATAGCCCTAGGTTGGCGCGCTGAGCAAGGCGTCTACGAATTGTTCCGCATCAAATGGCCGCAGGTCGTCTAAGCCTTCACCTATGCCGATAAAGCGTATCGGTATCCCCAGGCGCTGGGCCAGTGCGAACACGATGCCGCCTTTGGCCGTGCCATCCAGTTTGGTCAGCACAATACCGGTAATGCCGATGGCTTGGTGAAATTGTACGGCTTGCTGCAAGGCGTTTTGGCCGTTGCCCGCGTCGATCACCAGCAGCGTTTCATGGGGTGCGCTAGGGTCTTGTTTGCCCAATACGCGTTTAATTTTTTTAAGTTCGTCCATCAAGTTCGCTTGCGTATGCAAACGTCCCGCCGTATCGGCGATTAATACATCGGCATGACGCGCGGTGGCGGCCTGCAGCGCATCGAAGACCACTGCGGCCGCATCCGCTCCCGCCGCTTGGGCGATGACCGGTGTCTGATTGCGTTCACCCCAGACTAATAATTGTTCAATCGCTGCGGCGCGAAAGGTATCGCCGGCCGCGAGCACCACTTGATAACCCTCGCGGTGCAGGTAGTGGGTGAGTTTCCCCAAGGTGGTGGTTTTGCCCGCGCCGTTAATGCCCACCATTAAAACGACAAACGGGGTGGCGCGCGTTTTTTCGATGACCAGCGGTCGCGCCACCGGCGTCAACAATACCAACATATTCCGGCGTAGCGCCAATTTGAGTTGCGCGCCATCGGCCAACTCGCGGCGCGCAAGGCGCTGTTGGATATCCGCCAGGATGCGCTGCGTCGCCGCAACGCCGACATCCGCGCCTAATAATAATTCTTCGAGCTCGTCCAGTGCCTCGTGAGAGATGGCGCGTCCAAACAGGCGTTGCAAACCATCGCCTAAGGCCGTGCGTGTGCGCGCCAGTCCGCCGGTCAGGCGGCTAAGCCAATGCTGGTTGGGGGCAGTGTCGGGGTCGCCTTGCGTCATTGTATTCTTTGCGGTTTTGAAACCAAACATGCATGCCTCTGTCGAATTCGGTACTCAACCCGGAATTCCCGATGCGGGTGTAGATGTGCGGCCGCATGGAAAAACAAGGTTCAAAGATGTTATCGTACCACTCCTTGGGGGGATGGGTTAAGTATTGGGTCGATATGCGGGCGAAGAAATCCAACTGTCGGGTGGTTCCGCGTGCTTGGTAAGTAAGCTTGGCGATGGGGTAAACCTCCTGGTGATATAAATTTAATGAATGGGCACGCTCCATGCGTAGCTTCCCGGAGCGCTGTAAAAACCGGTGCCGGTGTGCGGTAAATTTTAATTGATTGTGTGAGGAAAATATGACATTGCAAAACACCACGTCGAAAGGCGTGTACGCAGCGGTCGGAATGTGTGTAGGCGGGTGGTTATGCAGCGGACTGGCGTGGGGCTTGGATAACACCGTGCATGAAAAGACCCTGGGTAATGGGCTCAAAGTCGTGGTGAAGGAAGATCATCGCGCGCCGGTAGTGGTGTCGGAGGTGTGGTACAAAGTGGGTTCGAGCTACGAACACGATGGCATTACCGGTTTGTCGCATATGTTGGAACACATGATGTTTAAAGGCACCAAAAAACATCCCCCAAATGAATTTTCGCGCATCGTATCAAAAAACGGCGGGCGTGAAAACGCCTTTACCGGACGCGATTACACCGCTTATTATCAACAATTGGAAAAGAGTCGTTTGCCGATCAGCTTTGAATTAGAGGCGGATCGTATGCGCAATCTGGTTTTGAAAAAAGATGAATTCATCAAAGAGGTGCAGGTCGTCATGGAGGAGCGTAGGATGCGCACCGACGACGAACCGAATGCCGTGACGAGCGAGCAATTTTTTGCGACCGCATATATCAACAGTCCCTATTCTCATCCCGTGATCGGATGGATGAACGACCTGGAAAATATGCAGTTGGAAGACTTGCAACGCTGGTATGAAACTTGGTATGCGCCCAACAACGCCACCCTCGTCGTGGTCGGGGATGTGCGATACTCCGAGGTGTTCAGCCTCGCCGAAAAATATTTTGGCGGATTAAAAAAATCCGCAATACCGGTGCAGAAACCGCGTGTCGAAATCGCCCAGCGAGGGCAGCGTCGTGTGGTTGTCAAGGCCAAGGCGGAAGTGCCGGTGTTAATAATGGGATATAAAACGCCGTCATTAAAAACCGTGCGCGAAGATTGGGAACCCTATGCATTAGAAGTGTTGGCCGCAGTGCTCGATGGCGGCTCCAGCGCGCGACTTACCAAAAATTTAGTGCGCGGCGCTCAAATTGCGACCTCGGTGGACGCAGAATATGACGCCTTTACGCCACGCCAAGAGCTGTTTATGGTTTCCGGCACCCCCGCACAAAACAAGTCGATCAGCGAATTGGAAGCGGCCATACACGCGCAGTTGGAGATGCTGAAAAAAGATCTGATCGACGACCAGGAACTCAGCCGCATTAAGGCGCAGGTGGTGGCGGCGAAGGTCTACGAAAAAGATTCGGTTTATTATCAGGCGATGATAATAGGCATGTTGGAAACCATGGGGTTTAATTGGCGTATGGGTGAACAATATTCGGAAAAAATTCGCGCCGTGACCGCCGCACAAGTACGCAGCGTCGCGCAACGCTATTTGTTGGACGATCAACTGACCGTTGCCGTATTGGAACCGCAAGTCATGAGTAACGGCGCAACCGCGCCCGTTGTTGGAGGGATGTCCGATGTTCGCTAAAGTGGCTAAATTGTTTTCTGTGGTGGGGCTGTGTGTGTTGGGCGGCGTGGCGCAGGCCGGTATTAAAATCGAACATTGGGTAACACCCAACGGGGCGCGGGTGTTTTTTGTCGCCGCGCCGGATTTGCCGATGTTAGACATGCAATTGGTGTTTGACGCCGGGAGCGCGCGCGATGCCAACAATTCCGGTTTGGCGGGCATGACCAACAATATGTTGAATGAAGGCGCGGATGGCTTGAGCGCCGATGAATTGGCGGCGCGCTTTGAGAGCGTGGGCGCGGCGTATGGGGCCTCGGTCGAACGCGACATGTGTGTGGTCAGTTTGCGCACATTGACAGACCCGGCATTACAAAAAACCGCCGTAGACAATTTCATCCGCGTAGTGACCAAACCTGAATTTCCGCAACAAGATTTTGAGCGGGTGCGGCGTCAGGTTATGATCGGTCTGGCGCAGTCTAAACAATCTCCCGACGCAGTGACCGAAAAGGCGTTTTATGCGGCGATTTATGGTCAGCACCCCTATGCCGCCGAACCTTCGGGTAACGAAGAAAGCGTGCAAGCCTTGACGGTTGCGCAGGCAACGGCGTTTTATAAGCAGTATTATGTCGCCAAAAATACGGTGTTGGCGATGGTAGGCGCAATCACACGCGCCGATGCCGAGCGCTTGGCGGAACAAGTGACCAAAGGACTGGCGACTGGCGAAGCGGCGGTCAAACTCCCCGTTGCGGAAAATGCCAATGGCGGTCATGAACAACGCGTCGCGTTTCCTTCGACGCAAACGCATGTGTTATTAGGTTTTCCGACCTATCGACGCAACGATCCCGATTATTTTGCGCTTTATGTCGGCAATCATATCCTCGGCGGCAATGGTTTGGTGTCGCGCATGAGCGAGCAAATCCGCGAGAAGCGCGGCCTGGCGTATAGCGCCTATAGCCACTTTTTGCCGATGCGTGCGGAAGGGCCGTTTATCGCGGGATTTCAAACACGCACCTCGCAGGCGCAAGAGGCCCTGGAAGTAATGCGCGCAACCTTGAGCGATTTCGTGGTGCAAGGCCCGAGTGAAAAAGAATTGGAAGACGCCAAACAAAATATCAGCGGTGGCTTCGCGTTGCGCTTGGCGAGCAATAAAAGTATCGTGCAATACATCGCCGCGATCGGGTTTTTCCAATTGCCCATGGATTTTCTAGATACCTATGTCGCTAAAGTCAACGCCTTGACCTTGGCGCAAGTCAAAGATGCCTTTAGGCGGCGTATCGAACCCGGCAAAATGGTCACGGTGGTCGTTGGCAACGGGCCGGTCTAAACAAGATTCGCGGCCGCAGCAGGTACGCATTATCGGTGGTCGCTTGCGTAGCCGCCGTATTGCCGTGCCCGCTGTGGCGGGGGTGCGTCCCAGCCCGGATCGCGTGCGTGTAACCCTGTTTAATTGGTTGCAAGCCGTGGTGCCGGGTGCGCGCTGTTTAGATCTTTTTGCAGGCAGCGGCGCGTTGGGGTTCGAGGCGTGGTCGCGTGACGCGCAAGCGGTGGTGGCGGTGGAAAGCGATGCGCGGGTGGTCGCGCATCTGCACGCCCAAGCGCGCCAACTGGGGATACCGGAGGGCGTGCCAGGCGTGCAAATCGTCGCGGCCCCGGCCGAGGATTATTTACGGCATCCCCCAGCGACGCCTTTTGATATCGTATTCCTCGATCCGCCTTTTCACCACGGGTGGGTTGCACAAATCTGCGCCCAGTTGGCCGAGGGGGCGTGGCTGGCGCCGCGTGCCTATGTCTATATTGAAGCCGAGGCGGCATTGTCGAATTTGGGCTTGCCTACGGGTTGGAACGTCACACGCCGCCGTAACGCCGGCCAAGTAGGCTATCATTTGGTGCTGGTGGACGCACGCAATGAGGGCAGCGAGACATGAAAATTTCCGCAGTTTATCCGGGAACATTTGACCCCATTACCAACGGTCACGCTGATTTAGTGGCGCGCGCGGCGCATTTGTTTGATAAGGTGATCGTCGCCGTAGCCGCCAATCCAAACAAGCGTACGCAGTTTAGTTTAGAAGAACGCGTCCACTTGGCGCAGTGTGTATTGGCGGATTTACCGCGTGTCGAGGTGCGCGGTTTTGACAATTTATTAGTCGATTTTGTGGCCGCGACGCAGGCGCGGGTGATCTTACGCGGATTACGCGCGGTGTCGGACTTCGAATATGAATTTCAGCTCGCCAGTATGAATCGGCATCTCGCCCCGGGTATAGAAACGGTGTTTTTAACCCCGGCTGAGAATCATTCCTTTATATCATCATCACTTGTGCGTGAAATCGCCGCATTGGGGGGGGATGTTACCCCCTTCGTCCATCCCCAAGTGGCAGCTGCATTAAAACGTCCGATACAGTAGCATAGAGTGTTTAGAAGTATGCCCAGAAGCCAGTTAGCGGGCGCTAGTGAGGTTGCTATGTCGTTGTTAATTAATGATCAATGTATAAATTGTGATGTGTGTGAGCCGGAATGTCCCAATGGGGCGATTGCGCAGGGGGATGAGTACTATGTCATCAATCCCGCGTTGTGTACCGAATGTGTAGGCCATTACGACAACCAGCAATGCGTGGAGGTGTGTCCTGTTGACTGCATTATCAAAGATCCTCAATATCCGGAAGACCAGGATCAGTTGTATCAAAAATTCATTAAACTCACCCAAAAAGCGTCGTAAAGCGCTGATCTTGAGCCGAACAGGCGGCATATTGGCCGCCCTTGCGGGGCTGTTGTGGGGCGGTTCGGGGCTGGTGTCAGCGGCCCCGGCGGCGGCCAAACCGCCCGCCTCGGCGATTGCCTCGGCGCACCCGCTGGCGACCGTGGTAGGCCACGAGATACTCGCCGCAGGCGGCAATGCCTTTGATGCCGCGATTGCAGTGAGCGCGGTGTTGTCGGTCGTCGAGCCCTATAGCAGCGGCTTAGGGGGCGGCGGTTTTTGGTTATTGCACGAGGCCAAATCAAAAGTAGACGTGTTCGTCGACGCGCGCGAAACCGCGCCCTTAGGCGCGCGGCGCAATATGTACTTAGATCGCGACGGCAATGTGATTCCCAATGCCTCTACCGATGGCGCACGCGCCGCAGCCATACCCGGCACCCCTGCGGCATGGGATTATCTGGCCAAAAATTACGGCCGTTTA